>JBKJXU010000160.1:0-31999 GCA_046716145.1 Actinomycetota bacterium | reverse complement strand
GCTGCCCTCGGGCGCCGGGCCCCGAAGCTCACCGAAACCCTCTACCGCGCCGGCGCCCGCCGCCGGGTGAGGTGCGGGCGATGGCTCGGCGCGCGGCGATGCGCCGCCGGTCCCGGCGGTGGGACGCCGTGAGTCCCGAAGAGGTCTCGCGGGCGCTGCAGGACGTCGCCGATCCGAGGCGGCGGCCCGGGATGGCCGGGTGGGGATCGACGTGGAGCACGCCCTCGGGGTCAGCGTGCCGAACATCCGCAGGATCGCCAAGCGCGGGGACCGATCACGCGCTCGCCCAGGCCCTGTGGGCCACCGGCATCCACGAAGCGCGTATGGTCGCCGGTCTCATCGCGGACCCGGGGCCTTCACGCTCGCGGAGATGACGGCGTGGGCCGGCGACCTCACGTCCTGGGATGTCTGCGACCTGGTCGCGGACGCGCTCACGCACGCCGCCGACGCCGACCGCGCGATCCGCACCTGGGCCGTCGCCGACCACGGGTTCGCCAAGCGGTGTGCGTTCTCCATGATCGCGAGGCTCGCGGTGTGGGCGAAGGATCGTCCCGACGAAGACTTCACCGCCTTCCTGCCGCTCATCCGGATCGCCGCCACCGACGGCCGCAACGAGGTCAAGAGGGCCGTCAACTGGGCCTTGCGCCAGATCGGGAAACGCAACCGGCGCCTGCACTCGGCCGCCGTGGCTGAAGCCGAAGCCATCTCCACACTCGAGGCCCCGAGCGCCCGGTGGATCGCCCGGGACGCGCTTCGAGAGCTGCGTGCCCCCGAG
Source organism: Actinomycetota bacterium (assembly GCA_046716145.1). Classification (GTDB taxonomy): domain Bacteria; phylum Actinomycetota; class UBA4738; order UBA4738; family HRBIN12; genus AC-51. The sequence continues at coordinate 31,224 of JBKJXU010000160.1, read as the reverse complement.
ACGTTGGGTCGGATCCTCGCCTAGAGGGCGAGCAACGCCGGCGCCAACTCCTGGAACCACGCGAGGCCGAGGTCTGCCTCATCATCCAGGATCAGCTGGACACAGACGTGGTCGGCGCCGGCATCCAGGTGGGCTCGGACCCGCGCAACGACGTGGTCGACGTCGCCCCACGCCAGGGCCGCATCGATGAGCCGGTCGCTGCCGCCGCCAGCGAGCTCATCCTCGAAGCCGAGGCGGGCCCAGTTCCGCGCGTAGTTCGGCAGATCGAGGTAGTGGGTGGTCCAGGCGCGGCCCGAACGTCGGGCCTCGTCGGCATCCGACGTGAGCATCACTCCCTGTTCGACCGCGAGCACGGCCTCGGGCCCCAGCACGCTCCGCGCGTGCGCCGTGTGCTCGGGCGGCACGAAGTAGGTGTGGGCCCCCAGCGCACGTCCTGCGGAGAGCCGCAGCATCCCGTCCCCCAGCGCGGCCAAGACTCGGGGTGAGGACGGCCGGTCCCCCGCGGCCTCGTCCATCGCGTCCAGGTAGCCCCGCATCCGCTCGAGCGGATCTGCCCACTCCCGGCCGCGCCGCTCCGTCGTGTACTCATGCCCGACCCCGACCCCGAGCACGAGCCGGGCGTCGTAGGCCTCCGTCAGGAACGCAGCTCCCCGCGCGAGCACCTCGGGCGCTCGCGCAGTGATGTTCGCGATGCCGCTCGCGATGGTGAGGCGCTCGGTAGCGCCCAGGAGCCAGGAAAGGCTCGTGAGGACATCGGAGGAACCGCCGCCTTCGGGGATCCAGAGCGAGGGGAACCCGAGCGCCTCGACAGAGCGCACATCCTCGGCGATCGCGCGCGGCCCGAGGGCATCCAAGGCGAACGTCCACACGCCCACCCGCCCCAGGCAGCCGCGGATCTCATCATGCGCGCGTGCCATGTAGCGACAGCCTATCCAGCGCCGGCCGGGAGGGAGCTGCGTGGCTCCCTCCCTCCGAGGGTTCAGACCGAGACTTCCTCCTCCACGACCGTGACCTCCGAGGCTGCGTGACCTTCGACGTCGATCTTCGGCAGCCACTGGAGCCAGCCGGGTAGGTACCAGTTGCGGTCACCCAACAGCCGCATCGTGGACGGCACCAGGATGGACCGGACGATCGTCGCGTCCATGAACACCGCGATGGCCAGCCCGAACCCCATCTGCTCCAGCGAGGTCAGCCGGCCGGCGGCGAACCCGCTGAACACGGCGACCATGATGATCGCGGCCCCGGTGATGATCCCGCCGGTCGTCCGCAGGCCGTAAGCGACGGCCTCGGCGTTGTTGGCTGTCTTGTCGTACTCCTCACGGATCCGGGTCAGCAAGAACACGTGGTAGTCCATCGACAACCCGAACAGGATCGAGAACAGGAACAGGGGCAGCCATGCCTCGATCGCGTCCACCCGCGTGAACCCGCTGATGTTGGCGAAGCTCTCACCGATCCAGTTCGTGACCCGGTCGAAGACGTTCCCGTTCGGGTCGCCCTTCTGGAACACGAGCACGATCGCGCCGTAGGCGGCACCCACCGAGAGAAGGTTCATCACGATCGCCTTGGCCGGCACGACCAGAGAACGGAAAACGATGGTCAGCAGGACGAACGACAACATCAGCACCAACGCGATGATCCACGGCGTGTACTGATCGGAGATGTCGAAGAAGTCCTTCACGAACGCGGTCTCGCCGCCAACCAGCACCATGGCGCCGCCGGTCTCAACGTTCGTCGGCATCCCGAACGCGGCGGGGAGATACTCCTCACGGAGCTGGCTGATCACATCGATCGCCGCCTCGCCCTGGAAGTCCGCGGCTGCGCCGGCGAGCGCGATGTCGATGACCGCGACGGTCCCATCGGGGCTCACGAGCGGCGGCGACACATCTCCGAGCGCCGGATCGCCGACGGTCGCCTGCGTCAGAGTATCGAGCCCATCCTGGTAGTCGGCCGACAGTAGGCCCGGGGCGCCGGGCTGCGCGCCCGCCGTGCCGACGCCACCTTCATCCACCAACACCACCCGGGCCGGCGATTCCAGACCGGACCTAGGGAAGTACTGGACCAGCGCATCGAACGCCTGTCTCGTGGGGATGTCGGCGGGGAGCGTCGTGATGCCCGAGAAGCCCTCCTTGAAGCCGCGGCCATCGTCCTCCGGGTGCGCCTGGAACCAGAACGGCAGCGAAAGGGCGAGCAGGAAGATCGCCGCCAGGACGAGGCTCACGACGGGGCGACCCATCACGACGCGGGTCGCGCGATCCCAGAACCCACCGTCGGTGCTGAGCGTGGACCCCATCGTGTCCAGCGACCCGTCGGGGTTCTTCTGCCGGGCCCACCGGACCAACCGTCCGTTTCCACGCCGGACCCACTTCGTGATCACGACACCAGCACCCACGAGGGCGCCGATCGCGAGGGGTCCGACCACGGTCGCCGGGAGACCGGCGACCGAGCCGATGAAGACGGCTCCCCCGACGCACACCGCGAGCACCAGCCAGGCCAGCAGGGTCGCACCGCTTCGGGTCCACGGCCAGTTGACCCAGTCGCCGAGGAGCGCCAACACGGCGGGGAGCAGCGTCATCGAACCGACCACCGAGACGAGCACCACGATGATGGCCCCGCCTGCGAGGCTTCTGAAGATGGTGGTCGGGACCAGGAGCATCCCAGCGAGCGCGAGCACCACCGTCATACCACTGAAGAACACGGCGCGGTTCGCCGTCGCACCCGAGCGTCCGATCGACTCCAACTTGTCCTTGCCCGCGTGCCGTTCCTCACGGTTGCGGGAAACGATGAACAAGGCGTAGTCGATGCCGACCGCCAGACCCATCATCGAGACGAGGTTGGGGGCGAAGAACGAGAATCGCCAGACCTGCCCGAGCAGTCCCATGATCCCAAGGCTGACGGCGATCGCCACGCCGCCCATGAGGATCGGCACGTACCCAGCGACCACCGATCCGAAGACGATGAGCAGCACCACGATGGCGGCCCCGACTCCGATGGATTCACCGAAGCGGAGGTCCTCCTCGGAGATCCGCTTGAAGTCTTCGGTCGAGGATGACTGCCCCAGCATGAATACCGTGGCGTCGTCATCGGAGTTCGCATCGCGGACCTCGGTGAGCAACTCGACGTTGTCGGCGGTCTCATCGACATCTCCGTGCAACGCCACCGTGAACAACACCGCCGCCCCATCCTCCGATGGGATCGGCCCGAACGCAGCGATCTGAGGGTTCGACGCGACATCGTCCGGCAGCGGGAAGGCTGCGGGAACGACATCGATAACGTCGGGGCCGAGGGCGCCGAGTTCGCCCAGGACCTCGTTCACGCGCTCGGCGAACGCCGGAGCCTCGATCGAACCCGGGCCCGACCCCGCGATCACGAATGTCTCGGTGATGAGGTCCGCGCTGAGGGCCTGCTCCTCCAAGATGGCTTCGGCGGCCTTGGCCTCGGGGTTGTTCGTGAAATCGAAGTCGGTCGTGAGCGCGGGCCCGAGGAGCGTCGCGGCCGAGGCCATGGCCCCGGCAAGGACCACGATCCATACGACCACGGTACGCCACGGGTGGCGGCTGCTGGCACGGGCGAGCGTTTCTGGATTGAGCTTCACTCCGGTCCCCCTTCGCGGCGGCGTAGCTATCCCGGCCGCACCTTGACGTACGGTGTACGCTTACACTGTATTCGGGAGCTTAGGTGTACGCCGTAAGCCTGTCAACCCCCGGGAGCAACACGCGATGACCATCACCGAGAAAGCCCGCCTTCCCCTCTCGCGAGATCGGGTGGTCGATGCCGCGCTCCGAGTGATGGATGAAGGGGGCGTGGAGGCCGTGTCGATGCGGCGCGTCGCGCGCGAGTTGGGCGTGGAGGCCATGTCCCTGTATCACCACATCGAGGACAAGGACGACCTGCTCGACGGACTCTGTTCGGCCGTCATGCGCGATTTCCGCTACCCCGAAGATCGCAGCGACTGGATGGCCACCGCTCGCTTCGCAGCCAACGAGTGGCGCCGCGTCCTCAAGGCTCACCCGAACGTCATCTCTGTCTTCGCGGGTCGCCGCAAGCCGATGACGGACGTCAACGCGCTCGGACCGATGGAGTTCGCGCTCGAGACGATCGGTCGTGCCGGGATCGAGGGCCGAGACGCCGTGTACGCCTTCAACGTGATGGGCGGCTACATCATGGGGTTCGTGATGATGGAGGTCGGGCAGATGTTCGGCGCCGGAACCTTGGACACCGCGTCCCCCGACCCCGCCGCCGTCGCACAGGCGCTGCCGCACGACCGCGTGCCGAACATCATCGCGGCGCTCCCGCACATGGCTGAGTGCGACCCCGACGCGCAGTTCGACTTCGGGCTCGAGCTCTTGTTGGCCGGGTTGGTCACGCGGTTCGGCTCAGACCAGGCCTAGCTCCGCGCCCACGCGGCCGAAGACCTCGAGCGCTTCTCGGAGATCGTCCTCGGTGTGATCGGCCGTGACGATGGTGCGGATGCGGGCCGACCCCTTGCCGACCGTCGGGAAGACGATGGCCGGCGCGAACACCCCTTCCTCGAAGAGTCGGCGGGCGAACGTCTGTGTCGCTTCCTCGTCTCCCGTGATCACCGGGGTGATCGGCGTCTCAGACGCGCCCGTGTCGAACCCCACGGCATGGAGTCCCTCCTTGAACACCGCCGTGTTCGACCACAGCCGCGCGAGTCGTTCGGGTTCGTCGCGGAGCACATCCAGCGCCTCGATGCAGGCCGCCACCACGGCTGGCGGCGCGCTCGTGGAGAACAGGTACGGACGCCCGCGGTTCTGGAGCCACTCGATCAGGTGGGCAGGGCCGGCGATGAACCCGCCGAGCACGCCGATCGCCTTCGACAATGTCCCGACCTGGATGTGCACGCGCCCGTGCAGGCCGAAGTGATCCACGGTCCCGGCACCGCCCGCACCGAGCACGCCGCTCGCGTGCGCGTCGTCGACCATCATGATCGCGCCGTGACGCTCGGCGACCTCCACCAGGTCGGGCAAGGGCGCGATGTCACCGTCCATCGAGAACACGCCATCGGTGATCAACAAACGTCGCTTCGCTCCCTCGTGCTCTCGCAACAACCTGTCGGCATGGTCGGTGTCCTTGTTATCGAACACGGCGATCCGCGGGCGGGACAGCCGCGCACCGTCGATGATCGATGCGTGGTTGAGCCGGTCGCTCACGATCACATCGTCCTTCGTGAGGATGGCCGCCACCGTCGCCGCGTTGGCGGCGAAACCCGACTGGAACATCACCGCGGCCTCGGCGTGCTTGAACGCCGCGAACCGCTCCTCGAGCGTGCGATGCAGGCTCATCTGGCCCGCGATCGTGCGCACCGCACCCGAGCCGGCCCCCAACGACCGCGCCGCGTCCGCCGCCGCTTCGGCCATGCGTGGATGGTTCGCCAGTCCGAGGTAGTTGTTCGACGCGAGGTTGATCACGTCGCGGCCGTCGAATCGGGCCCGCGCCCCGGTCGGACCCTCGAGGGTCCGCGGGTGCAGCAGCAGGCCCTGCGCGCGCAGTTCGTCGAGTTCCGTGCGCAGGTATGCCAAGGGGTCAGACATCGCTCCTCCTCGGCCGGGAACCCTACCCCGTAGGATGCGGCGCGTGGAGGTCGACGCGTTCCTCGCAGATTCGGTCCAGGCCTCCGGCGGCAAGTTGCATGCGCTCGGCGTTGGATGGCGAGCGATCGTGGTCCAAGGACTCCCCGCCCGCCACGACCGGATCGGGATCGGCGTGCTGATCCGAACGGCGCCGGCCGAGGCAGGCGCGCACCGGCTCCTGCTGTCCCTGCTCAACCCGGGAGGCGGCTCGCACCCGTTCGGACCGGGCCGCAACGCACTCGACGCGCAGTTCCAGGCTCCGGCGGGCGAAGGAACCGCCACCCTCGCGCTCAACCTCGACGGGGTCGTCTTCGAGACCGAGGGCCTGTACACGCTCGTGTTGGGCGTCGATGACCGCGAGGTCGCCCGTCTGCCGTTCCGGGTCCAGACCAAGCCCGAGCCGCCCGCCTCGGAGGTCCGTACCGGCGTGTACCTCTAGGGCTGCAGGATCACCTTCCCGGACGTGCCGGAGGCGGTCCTCGCGAACGCCTCCGCGAACCGATCCAAAGCGAAGCGGTCGGTGATCACGGGGGTCACATCCACGCGGCCCGTGGACAGGAGCGTCGTGGTCTGCTGCCACGTCCGGAACATCTCGCGGCCGGTGATCCCCTGCACCCTCGCTTCTTTGAAGATCACCTGGTCGTTGAGGTCGAGCGAGACCGGTCCGTCGGCGAGACCGAGCAGCGAGATGCGGCCCCCGCGTGCCAGCATCCTCGTGCCTTGGCCGATCGCCTCGGCGTTGCCGCTCATCTCCAGCACGACCTCGGCCCCCTGCCCCCCGGTCGCCTCCATCACGGCGCCGACGGGGTCGGTCACGGTTGGATCGACGACGAGGTCTGCTCCCATCTCGGTGGCCTTCGCGCGACGGTAGGGGTTGGGTTCGATCGCGATCACCTTCCAGGCCCCGAGCGACCGCGTGACCCCGATAGCGAACAGCCCGATCGGCCCGCACCCGATCACGACGACCGGGTTCGTGGCGATGTCCTCCCCGCCCCCCGAACCGAACGCCGCGTGCACGGCGTTGCCGAAAGGCTCCATGATCGACGCCACGTCCGGGTCGATCCCCGGACCCACGACCCAGGCGTTGTGAGCGGGGACCACCACGAACTCGGCGAACGCGCCATCGGTGTCGACCCCGAGGATCCGCAGGTTCTCGCAGATGTGCTCCCGGCCCGTTCGGCATGGCGAGCAGGTCCGGCACGCGATGTGGGTCTCGGCGGCCACGAACGCCCCGGGAGCCACATGGTGGACCTCGGACCCGACGGCCTCGACCGTGCCGGCCAGCTCGTGGCCGAACGTCATGGGGACCCGACCGATCCTTCGCTCGGCCCACTCGTTCCAGTCGTAGATGTGCAGATCCGTGCCGCAGATGGACGCGCCGTGGACCCGCACGAGAACCTCGCCCTCGGCTGGGACCGGGACCGGTACCTGCACGAGTTCGGCTCCGGGAGCCCGCGCCGTCTTGCGGAGGGCCGCCATGGTCGAAGGCGTCATGGCCGGAGGCTACCGTGGCGCCGGGAACCCCGCCGGGTGTCGCCGCCGTCCAGGGCACGACGGCCCCGGTCCGGCGGCCGGCACCACGGAACGAAGGAGAACGCCATGTCGAAGCGGATCTGGGCCCCGATCGCGGCGCTGGTGCTCACGTTGAGCGCATGCGCCGATGCCACCTCCACCCAGCCAGGCGCTGGGATCGACCATCCGACCGGTTCGGACGAACCCATCCTCGTGTTCAGCTACGAAGGCGGCTTCGTCCCGACGGAGTACCTCTACACGAGCGTGCCGGTCTTCGCGCTCTACGGTGACGGAACGCTCGTCGTCCAGGGCGCCCAGATCGAGATCTACCCGGGCCCGGCACTCCCCCCCATGATCGCCCGGACGATCGCCGAAGACGGGATCCAGGCGATCCTGCGTGCAGCACTCGAGGCCGGTTTGGACCGAGACGGCGACTACTCAGACCTGGGGCAGATGGGGATCGCCGACGCGGGGACAGCGCGCTTCGAGCTCACCGTCGACGGACGAACCCACGTGGTCACGGCGTACGCCCTCGGCATGGAAGGCACGCAGCAGACCGGACAGCCCGATGACATGTGGGGGATGCGCCAGTCCCTGCAGCGCTTCCAGGAGCGGCTCACGGTCCTCGACTGGCTCCCAGCGGGCTCGGTCGGAGAGGAGGGCTCCTACGTCGCGAACGCGGCCCGTCTGCTCGTGGGACCCTACGCACCCGACGATCAGCTGCGCCAGGACCCCACCGACTGGCCGCTGGCCGGGTCTCTGGCTCGGTTCGGTGAGCCCACGGACCTGCTCGGGGCTGGCTGGCGCTGCGGTGAGGTGGCCGGGGATGACTGGACGGCGGTGCATGCGCTCGCGGTGGGGGCGAACCAACTCACGCCGTGGGTGAGCAGGGGCGAGCGTTATCGGATCGTCTTCCGGCCGCTCCTGCCCGACGAGCACGGCTGCGACGTCGGCGCCTAGGTCTGCCGCGCAAGGGAGCCAAACGGTTTCGCGGCGCTCAAGGGGCGCGGCCGAGCACCCGATACCTGGGGGAGAGCCCGCCCCCTGTACCAGGAGCGCCCGTGGACCGCAGCCCAGACGCTGAGCCGACCGCAGATCCACACGCCATCGAGACCGGCTTCTTCGCGTCCGCTGAGGCGGAGGGTGCGAACGAGGCGCTGTCGGAGCTGGAGGCTCGCTACCGAGGTTTGATCGACCACCTCCCGGCCGTCGTCTACATCGACGGTGTCGGCGACGACGACCACATGATCGACATCAGCCCCGGGATCAGCGCGCTGCTGGGGATCGGTCGCGACACATGGCTCTCGGAGTTCATGGCGTGGGAGCAGATCGTGCACCCCGATGACCGTGACCGCGTCCTCGCGGCCTCTGCGGAGGCCGTATCGAGCGGCGAGGCATTCCGCATCCAGTACCGGGCCATCCACGCGGACGGCCACGACGTCTGGATCCGCGAAGACGCGGTGCTGGTGCGCGACGACGCCGGCGTGCCGCTCTACTGGCTGGGGCTCATGCTCGACGTGAGCGAGCTCGTCTCCACCCAGGTCGGCCTGCGGGCGGCGCAGGAGCAGTACGGCGCACTCGTGGAGCAGATCCCCGCGATCGTCTACGTCGACGTCGCCGACGAAACATGGATGACCACCTACGTCAGCCCGCAGATCGAAGAGATCCTGGGCGTCACGCCGGAAACCTACCGCGCGGACTCCGACCTATGGGCTCGGATGCTGCATCCCGAGGACCGCGAACGCGCGATCGATGCGTACGAGCGAGGACGCGACTCCGGTGTGGCGTTCACGATGGAGTACCGGCTCATCGGCTCCGACGGTCGCATCGTGTGGTTCCAGGACAGTGCGCTCGTCCTACCGGGTCCCACCGGCGCGCCGGCGTTCATCCAGGGCGTGATGCTGGACATCACCGAGCGCAAGGCTGCCGAGGACCGGCTGGCGTATCTGGCCTACCACGACAACCTCACGGACATGCCGAACAAGGCGATGTTCGACGAGCTCTTGGACCTGGCTCTCGCACGGGCGCGTCGCAACGAACGGGGGGTCGCGGTCCTGGCGCTCGACGTCGACAACTTCAAGCTCGTGAACGACTCGCTCGGCCACGAGGCGGGCGACCGGCTGATCCGTATGGTGGCGGACCGGCTGCGCGAGGACACCCGCGAGATGGACCTGATGGCCCGCCAGGGGGGCGACGAGTTCCTGCTGCTGCTGGGGGATATCGACCCCACGTCACCCCTCGCAGACACCGACGGCGTGACCATCGCGGCCGAGTCCGTCGCGCACCGTGTGCAGCAGGCTCTTTCCCAACCGTTCACGGTCGACGGCACCGAGCTGTACATCACGGCTTCGATCGGGATCGCGCTCTACCCGCGCGACGGTGAGGACGCGGGGGACCTCCTGCGCAACGCCGACGCCGCGATGTTCCGAGCGAAGACGACAGGGCCCGGGCATTTCATGTTCCACGAGCGCGAGGGCTCCAACGCCTTGTCGAAGTTGTCGCTGTCCACACGGTTGCGCAAGGCGGTCGAGCAGAAGGTCTGGCGCCTGCACTACCAGCCGCTCGTCGACCTGCACGACGGCTCGATGTTCGGCGTGGAGGCGTTGATCCGCTGGCCCGGACCCAACGGCGGCCTCACACCGCCCGGGGAGTTCATCCCGCTCGCCGAGGAGATGGGTCTCATCGAGGAGATCGGGGAGTGGGTCGTCGAGGAGATCTGCCGTCAGGACGCGGAGTGGCGGGCCCAGGGGATCGAGTTGGAGATCGGCTTCAACCTCTCGCCGCGTCAACTGTCGCAGGCAGACCCCGTCAACCGGATCGCCGACCTCATCCTGGCCGAGGGCATGGATCCCTCCCGCGTCACCGTCGAGATCACCGAGTCCACGGCGATGCACGATCCCGACCGGATCATCGAACTGCTGCGTGGCTTCAAGGATCGAGGTCTGCAGCTGGCCATCGACGACTTCGGCACGGGGTACTCATCGCTCTCGCGGCTGCGCTACATGCCCGTCGACGTGCTCAAGATCGACCGCACCTTCATCCGCGAGGTGAACGCCGACGCGCAGAGCGCCAGCATGGTCTCGGCGATCATCGCCCTCGCGAACAACCTAGGCATGCAGCCCCTCGCCGAGGGCATCGAGACGGTCGAGGAGTGGGAGTTCCTGGCGGACCGAGGGTGCGCCTTCGGCCAGGGCTACTACTTCTCGCGGCCCGTTCCTGCCGAGGAGATCACCGCGTTGCGTCAGCGCAGCGATCTCCGCCTGGTCGACGGGGGCCTGGCGAGCTAGACGTTCAGCGCCGCCGCGTCGGTCGCTTGAGGCCGCTACGCCGCCCGCCCGGGCTCCCACTGAACACCACGCGAGGTGGCGACACCTTCATCCCCTCCAGCTCGAACTCCTCGTGCAGGTCCAGGCGAGCAGCCATGCGAGAGACATCGCCCTGTTGATCGGGTGTCACCAGCGTGACGCTGGTGCCGAAGCGTCCGGCGCGGGCCGTGCGTCCGACGCGATGCACGTAGCCCTTGTCGTCCAACGGCGGGTCGTAGTTCACGACGAGGGTGATGTCATCCAGATCGAGGCCGCGGGCCGCGACGTCCGTCGCCACCAAGATCCCGACGTGCCCGGCGGCGAAGCGCTTGAGCGAGCGGTCCCGCGCTTCCTGCCGCATGTCGCCGTGCAGGGCGAGCGCCGGGACGTCCTGCCCCTTCAGCTGACGGGCCAGGTTGTCCACCATGCGCTTGGTGTTGACGAACACGAGGGTGAGCCCGTCCTGGGCCCGGGCCAGCTCGATGAGTCGCGTCAGCTTGCCATGGGAAGGAACCGGGACGAACCGGTGATCGGCATCGTCGACCAGACCGTCGTCATCACCGGCGACCTCGTGGCGGACCGGGTCCTTCGTATAGACCTCGGCGATCCGTCCCACCGCGCCATCGAGCGTGGCGGAGAAGAACATCGTCTGGCGCGCCTTGGGGATCTGACGGACGATCCGGTCCACCTGCGGCTGGAAACCCATGTCGAGCATCCGGTCTGCTTCATCGAGCACCAGGATCCGTACCCCCCCGAGCGAGACCAGTCGGCGCTCGGCCAGGTCTTGCAGGCGCCCCGGCGTGGCGATGAGGATGTGGGCCTCCTCGACCCCCTTCGCTTGCTCCTTCACCCCGGTGCCGCCGTAGACCACCTTCGTCTTCAGGCCACGTGCTCGTGCGATGTCCTTGATGTCCTCGTGCACCTGCTGAGCGAGCTCTCGGGTGGGAACGAGGACGAGAGCACCGGGTCTGGCGACGTCGGCGGCATCCAACTGGTCGACGATCGGGATGGCGAAGCCCAGGGTCTTCCCCGAGCCCGTCTTCGACTTCGCAAGGGTGTCGCGGCCCGCCTTCGCGTCCTCCATCACCATGGCCTGGATGGGGAACGGGGCGATGATGCCGCGTGCCTCGAGCGCCTCGACGACCGGCTCGGAGACCCCCAGGTCGCGGAAGGTCAGCAGTGTATCGGTCACGTGCACCAAGGCTACCGCGTTCGCCTACAGCTCGAACGCCTGATCGAAGGCTCCCACCAGGTAGGTCACGATCAGCAACTGCGCGAGCGCGAGGGATTCGCTGCGCTCATCCGCCTCCCCGGGTTTGCGCACCATGCCGATCCGGTCCCACTGGACCTGCTCGTCGGGCCGAAGCGACGACCACAGGGCCTCCTCCAGTTCGGCGCCGATCGTGGGCGGGCAGTTGCCATCGATGTCGAGCACGCTCATGGGTCCGCGGCGGTCGGTGCGCGCCGACCAGCGGACCGGCTCGACGGCGCGGGACCGGAACGACCCGAGCAGCTCACGGAGCGCGGGGAACGGCAGGGTCGGCCGGACGATGACCCGGGCAGACAGGTGCTCGTCGTCGGCCGCCCCCTCCCGTCTGTGGAACCGGACGATCACGTCGGCGTAGCGGCGCTGAGGCCGGATGTACGCGGCCGCGTCGGGCTCTCGCCGCCTGAGTTCGGCGACCACGTCCTTCGGCGAGTATCCCCTCTCGAAGACGTCCCGCTCGAGCTTCCAGCGATGGCGGAGATCCTCTTCGGGTTCCAGGAACACCGCGACGTCGATCTCGTCGCGGACAGCGCGATCGGCCAACGGGAGGAGACCCTCGACGATCACGATCTGGCCCGGCGTGACGGTCTCGTCCGCGCCGAAGGTGCCCGTGTAGTGGTCATACGTCGGCTTCGTGACACGCTCGCCGGACGCGAGGGTGCGCAGGTCGCGTGCCATACGAGCCATGTCGTTGGCTTCGGGAGCGAGCGGCGTGACGCCCCGCTCTGCACGCGCCGCACGATCGAACCGGTGGTAGTCATCGGTACACACGCGGGCCACGCGCTCGACCCCGAGGATGAACTCGACGCCGTGGGAGAGCGTGCTCTTCCCGGAGGCGCTATCGCCCGCGAGCGCCAACAAGAGCGGGCGGTGGCCGCTCGCTGCCACCCGAGGCGCGATCGAAGGCAAGGCCTGCTCCATGGCGGGCCGAGGGTACCGCGAGCCGCGGCGCCGTGGGAACCGCGGGTGGGCGCACGTCGCAGGTAGGCTTGCCGCCGTCACGAGGAAGGACCGGGGAAGTGGACGACCGCACGTCGCTCTGGAACGAACTGGCCGCCCAGATCGCGGTCGACAGCATCCGCGCCACGTCGGCGGCCGGATCGGGGCACCCCACGTCGGCCATGTCGTGTGCTCACCTGCTCGCCGTGTTGTTCGGTGCGCACCTGCGCAGCGACGTCGCCGACCCCGCCAACCCCGCGAACGACCGGTTCATCATGTCGAAGGGCCATGCCGCCCCCGGTCTGTACGCGGCGCTCAAGATCGTCGGCGCCCTGTCCGATGAGGACCTCCTCTCGCTCCGCAGGGAGGGCTCGCCCATCCAAGGCCACCCCGCGCCGCAGCAAGGGTTCCCGTGGGTCGATGTCGCGAGTGGCTCCCTCGGGCAGGGGCTGGCGGCCGGCCTGGGGATGGCGCTCGCCATGCGCATGGACGGCGCCCCCGGCCGCGTGTGGGTCCTGATGGGCGACTCGGAGATGGCCGAGGGCTCCGTGTGGGAGGCCATGGAGGCGGCGGCGTATCACCGCGTCGGCTCACTCACCGCGATCGTGGACATGAACCGCCTCGGGCAGCGTGGCGCGACGATGCACGGCTGGAACGGCGACGTCTTCCGCGACCGGGCCGAGGCGTTCGGCTGGTCGGCGATCCAGATAGACGGACACGACGTCGCGGCGATCGACCGAGCCTTCCATGACGCAGCCGCGGACGATCGACCCACGCTCATCGCCGCCCGCACGGAGAAGGGCCATGGGGTCTCGTTCCTGGCCGACCAGGACGGTTGGCACGGCAAGCCGATCCCGTCCGACCGCGTGGACGAGGCGATCGCGCAACTGGGCGGGGTCCGCGACCTGCGCGTGCAAGCGCCGGCGCCACCCGACTGGAAACCCACGCATCTCGGCGAGTTGCGGGCGGCGCCGGCGCCCGTCTACACCGCGCCGACGGCCACCCGCAAGGCGTTCGGCGAGACCCTCGCGTGGCTCGCGGGACACCGGCCGGAACTGGTCGTGCTGGACGGCGAGGTCGGCAACTCCACGTATGCGGAGGACTTCGACCACGTGGCGCCCGAACGGTTCGTGCAGCTGTACATCGCCGAGCAGTGCATGGTCGGTGTGCAAACGGGCATGCAGGCGCTCGGCAAGACCGCGTGGGCGGCGTCGTTCGGGGCGTTCCTCACGCGTGCATACGATCAGGTGCGCATGGGCGTGATCAGCGGTGCCGATCTTCGTCTCTGCGGATCGCACGCCGGCGTCTCGATCGGTGAGGACGGGCCCTCGCAGATGGCCCTGGAGGACATCGCGTCGTTCCGAGCGCTCCACGGTTCGACCGTGCTCTATCCCGCCGACGCCAACGCGACGGTGAAGTTGGTCACGGCGATGTGCGACCTGCGGGGGGTGTCGTACCTTCGCACCACACGCGAAGCCACGGCGGTCGTGTACGGCCCCGATGAGGAGTTCCCGGTGGGTGGCTCCAAGACCCTGGCCCGCGGCGACGACGACGACGTGGCACTGATCGGTGCGGGGATCACCCTGCACGGGTGCCTGGCCGCGGCGGCTCGCCTGAGCGCCGAAGGGGTCACCGCACGGGTCATCGATGCCTACAGCGTCAAGCCGATCGACGAAGCCACCGTGCGAGCCGCTGCGGAGGACACGGGCCTCATCGTCGTGGTGGAGGACCACCGGGTGGAAGGCGGTCTCGGGGATGCGGTGCTCGAAGCGCTCGCGGCCTCCGGACCACTCACGGGGAGGGTCTCCAAGCTCGCCGTGCGCGATCTGCCCGGCTCGGCGACCCCCGAGCAACTTCGCGCGTGGGCGGGCATCGATGCGGACGCGATCGTGTCGACGGTCCGCGCCGCGCTGGGCGCGTGAGCTTCACCCGGACAGGAGCGCCGCCGCGGCCGGGATGCCTCCGAAGGAGTACGCGATGATCTCTTCGGGCGGAACGGCCTTGGAGAAGTAGAAGCCCTGGCCGAGCTCGCATCCGCGCTCGCGGAGGAAGGCCAGTTCCTCGGCCGTCTCGATCCCTTCGGCGAGGGTCACCATCCCCAGTCCCTTCGCGAGCGTCAGGAAGGCGCTCACGATGGAGGCCGACTGGGGATCCTCGTGAACGTTGCTCACGAACGACCGGTCGATCTTCAGGATGCGGACAGGCATGTCGCGCAGCCGTGAGAGCGAGGAGTACCCCGTCCCGAAGTCGTCGATCGCGATCGCGAACCCCTGGTCGGTCAACTCGGTCAGGATCCTCTGCGCGCGATCGGGATCCAACATCGCCGAGGACTCGGTCACCTCGACGATGATCCTCGAGGCATCGACGCCGCTCGAACGGATCTCCCTCACGATCCGTTCGGCGAGGTCGGGCTGCCAGAACTGGCGGGGAGACAGGTTGAACGCAACCTCCAGATCGATGCCGAGTTCCTTCCAGGCCGTCATCTGATAGGCGAGTTCGCGCACGACCCAGTCCCCGATCCGCTCGATCAGGCCCAGCTCCTCCGCGAGCGGGATGAACTCCAGGGGTGGCACGACCGTGCCGTCGGGCTCGAACCAGCGGATCAAGGCCTCGACACCGACCATCCGTCCCGTCGCGAGGTCCACGACCGGCTGGTAGTGAAGGGTCCACCGCTGCGCATCGACGGCCTTGCGCAGCCGCGTGACGAACTGGAGCCTGACCTGCGGATCCACCGTCGTGTCGCTGGCCAGGACGAAGCCGGTCGATCCGCCTTTCTTCGCCTCCCACATCGCGGCCTCGGCGTTGCGCTGCAGCCCGTTGACGTCCTCGGCGTCGTTCGGGAAGAGGCTGATCCCGATGCTCGCGGCCACGTAGAGCTCGCTGTCCTCGACGCTGAACGGCGTGAGGAGTGACTCGTGGATCCGGCGCGCCACGCCCTCGGCACGCGCCAGCGCCGCGTCGACGGACGCCTCCTCGCGGTCCAGGTCCGCGAGCAGCAAGCAGAACTGGTCGCCTCCTCGCCGGGCGACGAGGTCCGTCTCGCGGGTCGCTTCACGCAGGCGATCGGCGACCTGCTGCAGGAGTGCGTCTCCACCCGTGTGGCCGAGCGAATCGTTGACCAGCCGGAAGTCGTCGAGGTCCACGAACAGGACCGCGACCGCTCCATCGTGACGTCGTGCACGAGCGATCGACAGCTCCAGCGATTCCTCGAACATCGCACGGGAGGGAAGCCCGGTGAGCTCGTCCAGATACTCCCGGGCGGCGACGTGCTCGTCACGGCTCCGACGCTCGGTCACGTCGAGTATGACCCCGTGTGAATAGCGGGGCACACCCTGCTCGTCGCGCACCATGACCGCCTCGTCGTGGAGCCACACGACGCGTCCGTCCTTGTGGATGGCGCGATACTCCAGCACGAACGGCTCTCCGGTCTCGTTGTGCCGGATGTTCTCGGTGATCGCGCGGATCCGGTCATCGGGATGCAGGATCTTGCCCCACAGGTCCTCGTCGTCCATCCACTCCTGCGGCGAGTAACCTAGCAACGCCTGGATCTGATCGCTGATGAAGATGGTGGAGGCGGCGTCGTCCGTGGCATCGATGTAGATGGCCGCCGGTCCGCGTTCCACCATCTCGCGATACAGGTGGGCGCGCAGCGCCGCGTCCTCGCGAGCGCGATCGCCGAGGACGCCCGCGCCGACGGCCTGGGCGAGCGAGCGCAACAGGGCGACGTCACCCTCGGGGTCCGCCGACGCCCGCCCGCAGAAGTCGATGCCGACGAACCCCCACCACTCACCCGCGTGGACCGGGACGGTGAGCGCCCACGTCACGCCCTCGGCGGCCAGTTCGTCACGCTCGCTCGGTGGCAGCGCGTCCACGGGCCCGGTGATGACGCCGCCCTCACCCAGGACGTCGATCCATCGGGCGAGCGACGGGAAGTACGGCTGGGTCGGGGTCGCTCCGGAGGCGAGCATCGAGGTAGCGTCCGGCCCGACCCATTCGTGCCGTAACTGCATCCACAGACGGCCGTCGGCTCCCCGCACGTTCTGGAAGAGGAAGCACCGGTCCGCCCCGGCGGCTTCACCCAGGGCCGCGAGGGCTGCCGGCACCGCAGCCTCCAGCCCGGACCCCGCGACGTTGGCGAAAGTCCGCCGAACGTCTGCCGAGCTCGCCACCTCATCGTGCGGGGACGCCACCATAGGTTGTAGGCATCGGCAGCCCCCCACCCCGGCTATAGACCATGACAGCTGGTCACAGCTGCCTGCTACCCTTTCGCGACGATGCCCGACTACAAGCAGATCCTGCATGAGCGCCTCTACGTCACAGTGCCCGGCACCGACACGTTGCGGAAGACCGCCGCGAGCCGCTTGAAACACCTGCTGGCCAACGGATGGCGCGAAACGGAGCGCTCGGCCACCCCCGACTACGTGCAGGTCCGCTTCGAGCGAACCGGGGTCGCCCCGATGAAGGCGCGGCTGCCGAAGGCTGCTCCTGAGATCCGTGACACGCGCCCCCGGCGACGCGACGGACAGGGTCCGGGCGGCGGCCGCGGCCGACGCTAGCGCGACCGAAGATCCTTCGGTAGATCCCCTTTCCATCCCCTATCTGTCCGGTTATCATCCCTGTGCTCCGATGATCATCCGTTCCTGGGCATCCGTAGGAACGGACGCCGCTCGCGATCGGGCCAGGAGGTGTTCGCCGACATGACCGCCGAGACCACACCGCGTCCAACGTCCGAACGCCCGGGGCACCGCGAGGCCATCGCCCATGCCGCCGAGCAGCCGTTCGCCTATCCGCTGGCGCGGGAGTTCGCCGAGCCCGACTGGACGCGGCTACCCGGCTATCGCGACGTCACCCGCGATCAGTGGGAGTCGGCACAGTGGCAACGCGCCCATTCGGCGAAGAACCTCAAGGAGTTCAAAGCCGCGCTCGGTGAGCACCTGGACGACGAGCTCCTCGCCGACATCGAGCGCGATCAGGTGGAGCGCGCGACGATGTCCATGCTCCTGCCCCCGCAGATGATCAACACGATGCGGGAGGGCGATCTGCGCGCCGACCCGGTTCGTCGTTACATGGCCCCGGCCTTCTCCGAGCGGGAGACCGAGTGGCCCTCACATCCCCTTTCGAGCCGCGACTCGCTGCATGAAGCCGAGATGTGGGCGGTCGAAGGACTCACGCACCGCTACCCCACGAAGGTCCTCGCTGAGCTGATCCCGACGTGCCCCCAGTACTGCGGACACTGCACACGGATGGACCTCGTCGGCAACGACACCCTGCAGGTCCTCAAGTACAAGTTCGAGGCGAAGCAGGTCGAGCGCTGGGACTCGATGCTCGACTACCTTCGCCGCACGCCGCAGGTTCGCGACGTCGTCGTGTCCGGCGGAGACATGGCCAACGTGCCGGTCAAGCGCTTGGAGGAGTTCGTGATGTCGCTGCTCGACATCGAGAACGTGCGCGACATCCGCATCGCGACCAAGGGCCTCATGGGTATCCCGCAGCACTTCCTGCAAGACGACGTCCGCGCGGCTTTCGACAGGATGGGCGCACGGGCGCGCGAGCGAGGTGTCGACATCGCCGTGCACACGCACGTGAACGCTGCGCAACAGGTCACCCCGCTCGTGCGAGCGGCTGCGGAGATGGTGCTGGACGCAGGCTTCCGTGACGTGCGCAACCAAGGTGTCCTGCTCCGCGGCGTGAACACGACCGTCACGGAACTCCTCGACCTGTGCTTCACGCTCATGGATCACGGCAAGATCGTCCCCTACTACTTCTACATGTGCGACATGATCCCCAACGCCGAGCACTGGCGGACGTCGCTGGCCGAGACGCAAGCCCTGCAGTACGGCCTGCTCGGCTACATGCCCGGGTTCGCCACCCCGCGGATGGTCTGCGACGTGCCGTTCGTCGGCAAACGGTGGGCCCACATGAACCAGGACTACGACCGCGTGCGCGGCGTCTCGACCTGGACGAAGAACTACCGCACCGGGATCGAGCACGACGACCCGGACGCGCTTTCTCGGCGCTACCACTACTACGATCCGATCTACACGCTGCCCGAAGGCGGACAGGAGTGGTGGCGCGCGAAGATGCGCGAGGGCCTGGATGCGCTGCTCACGGAGCTCGCGGACGAGCAGGGCATCGCGGTCGGGTCCTGAGAGCCGTCTACTCGGGGACGTAGAGACCTTCGAGCGGCGACTCCGACGCGGCAACGGCGGCATCGCAATCGCGCTCGAGGAGTTCCGGGACGTCCAGCCGAGGCTCCTGGGAGAAGTCCAGCGCGCCCGAGAGCGGATCCGCGTTCGCGTCCCGCTCGGTGAGGGGCTTCAGGTCGTGGAGCTGCTCGATGAAGGCCAGCACGCTCGAGAACTCGTACACGGTGGAGTCGATCGACCCGCCGTCGGGGTTCTCTCCCGCCTTCGAATACGGACTGATGATGAGCCCGGGCGTCCGCGGGCCGAGCCCCATCACATCCAGATGCGGGGGCGGCACGTGATCGTAGAACCCACCGAAGTCGTCCCAGACGACCACGACGACCGTGGTTGCCCACGCGTCGGACGCGAAGATCGCGTTGAGGTATTCGACCGTCCAGTTCTCGCCGATGCAGACGTTCGTCCCCGCACCGGGGTGCTCGTTCGCGTTGCCTTCGGGTGGGATGAGCCATGAGACCGCGGGCAGTTCGCCGTTCCCCAGGTCGGTCAGGATGGTTTCAGGGTCTTGGATGAACTTCCGCATGGGGCCGTTCCAGATGTGGTCGATCGCCTGGAGGCCGTTCATCCACTGGTCGGCCCTGCCGTAGTACTTCCACGACACGCCCGCCCTCTGCAGGCGGTCGGGCAGCACCGGGATGTCGAAGCACGTGCGTGTGTCCTGCCAGTACTGCGCGATCCTGATCAGGTTGTCCGGGATGGGTGGCTCGGTGATCCGATCCTGCAGGGACATGATCCGGCTGAGGTCATCACCGGACAGATCTTCGAACGGGAAGCGCTTCGTGAACTCCTGCGGGTCGTCGCAGTAGGAGCCCTCGGTGTCGTCGTTCGTCTTGTTGTCCACCACACCGTTGGACTGCGCCGCCACCGTGTAGAGGTGCTCGGGGAAGGTGGGTCCGTACATCGATGTGAAGAACTGATCCGCGAGCGTGAACCGGTCCGCCAGAGCCCAGTAGTTCGGGATCGTATCCCGGGAATGCTGAACGTAGCCGGAGAGATCGTCGCCCGATCCGATGATGTTGTAGCCGTCCATCTCGCCGCCGTTGATCGAGTACAAGCCGCTGGAGAACCCGTGCGTGATGTCGTGCGGCTGGATGTACGGCGCGATCTCGAGCTGGATCTCCTTCCCGGTGGACACCCAGTCCCCGGCTTCATCGCGTTGCATCACCTTGCCCATCGTCGTGCCTTCGGCGCCGGGGTACTGACCGTAGTAGTGGTCGAAGGTGCGGTTCTCCTTGATCACGAACACCACATGCTCGATCGGGTTCTCCACGGGCGCGGAGGGGACCGCCGAAGGCGATGCGGTGTCGGTTGGCTCGGGGCCCTCGCCGCCGCCGAGCGCTGCCGGCCAGAACAGCCAGACGACGATCGCGGCGTTGATGACCAGCACCAGCGCGAACGTCCGCCGACGCGCGATCTGTTGGCGGGTCGGACGTCTGCGGCTCGCCGCGGGACGGATGATCGGGCCGGGGCGCTGCTGCATAGCGCCCGAGTCTACCCGGAGGGTCCCTCCGATCAGGGGAGCAACGCGGTGAGCGCCGCCTCCCTCTCGGCCCACGCGGGGTCGCCGATCAGGTCGTGGTCCTGCGCCGGATCCAGCGAGAGGTCGAAGAGTTCGCGCTCCCCCGTCGACCATTCGATCAGGACCGCGTCAGCGGTGCGGACACCTCGCCAGCCCGGCACTTCGTCGTCCCCGACCCACCACAGCGGGACGGCCCGGTCCCCCGGCAGGTCGGCCAGGAGGGAGAGCCCGTCCGACGGCTCGGGGGCGAGGCCGGCCAGATCGGCGACCGTCGGCGCGATGTCGAGGTTGGAGACCAGGGAGGATGCGGGCGAGCCGCTCAACCCGGGAGGCCACCGGACGACGAACGGCACGCGGATCGACGGTTCGTACGGAACGCGCTTGCCGACCCACCCGCGCTCCCCGAAGTGCATGCCGTTATCCGACAGGAACAGCACGACGGTGCGATCCCAGGCCCCCCTGGCAGCGATCGCATCTGCGAGGGCGTGCAGGTGCTCGTCCACCGCCAGCATCGCCTCACCCGCCCGCACACGGGCCCTCGAGAGCCGCTCCAGCGCCGCCGGTCCGAGCGGCGGTACAGCTCGCATCCATGCGAGAGCGTCCGACGGCACCGGCGGAGGGTCCGTCGTCGGCAGACCCTCGAGGTCGCCTTCGTGGCGGGGGGCCGGGGTCCAAGGGGCATGCGGGGCAGGCGGCGCGAAGACGAGGAACCACGGACGGTCCACCGGCGCGGCGCGGACGAACGCGAGTGCCTCGCGGCCGAGCACGTCCGTCACGTAATCGCCCGGGCCCCTGCCGAACTGACGCACCGCACCGTCATCGATGACCGGATAGCCGTAGTAGGTCGTGTCCAGGGCCTCGTTGATCTTCGCGAACCAGCGGTCCCAGCCCGGGGGCACGTACGGCCCGCGGTCCCACGGGTACTCGTTGAGGTACTTGCCGATCAACGCCGTTTCGTACCCCGCATCCTGCAAACGGGTCGCAAGCGTGTGCGACTCATCGAGGCGCCATCCCGTGTGGTTGTCGACCACGCCGGTGCTCATGGCGGTGCGCCCGGTGAGGATCGTGGCCCGCGAAGGGCAGCACATCGGCGTCGACACGACGGCGTCGTCATAGGAGACCCATCCCGTGGACGGATCCGCGATCTGTGCGTGCAACCAGGGCATGGCCGCCGCATCGATCCCGGCGCCCGCTGCCTGATCGTCGGTGATGACGACCACGATGTTGTACGGCTGCGCGGCAGCTGGGATGACGTCGGGCGCGAGCCCGGCGGCGATCAGGAGAGCCACACCGGACGCGAGGGCCGCGGCGAGCCGCGGCGAGCCGCGCACGATCAGCCCGCCTTCCGCAGTTCCCAGATGTGCTCGCCGGGGTAGTCGCGCGCCCACGCGGCGCTCGCGTAGTCGGTGTAGGTCGTGCGATCGGCTCCGGGGCCGGGGCGGAGCTCGATGAGGTCCTCGATCGTCAGGCCGGCCGAGCGGAAGATGCGGATCCACTCTCCGTAGGTGAGCCGCCACTCGACCCACGATCCGCTCTCGTCCACCTGCACCTCCCGGCCCGCGTCGAAATACGGCCGGCGAAGGGTGAGCCCGGGCGGTTCGTCGTCCTCGCCCCAGAAGACCCCGATGAACGGGGTCGAGATGTTGAACACCAGCCTGCCCCCTGGTCGGAGGACACGGGCAACCTCAGGGATGGTTCGGCTCGGGTCGGTGAAGGTCGTGGCCCCGTGATCACAGAAGACCAGGTCGAACGAGGCGTCGGCGAACGGGATCTCTTCCGCGCTCGCGTGCACGACCGGGACCCGTACGCCGGTCTCGTCCATGTTGGCGAGACCGGCGTGGAGCTGCTTCGCGCTGACATCCAACCCCGTGACCCGCGCGCCCCGCATGGCGACCTTGATCCCGCTCTGGCAGGCTCCGCAGCCGAGCTCGAGCGCTGCGAGGCCCGAGACGTCACCGAGCGCTCCGACCTCGTCCTCTTCGAGATCCCAGATGCCCCATCCGAGCCGATCCCACCTGTTGAGCTGCTCGGCGTTGCGCCCCTGGTACGCCTCACTCTCGGCCTCCCACGAGGCCGCGTTCGATCGGACGTCCTCACGGCTCACCGATCCAGCCACCCCCCGGCGCGGTCGTGCGTATCGGCCACGATGCCCGCCGCGATCGACAGTGCGATCTCCTCCGGGGCCTTCCCCCCGAGGTCCAATCCCAGCGGCGAACGGATCCTCGCCAGTTCCTCCTCGCCGAACCCGAGCCCGCGGAGCTCCTCCACGTAACGCCCCACGTGCCTCCGCGAACCCATCACACCGACGAACCCGACGCCCGCGCGCAGGAGGCTCGCCAGGGCATCCGTCACGCCCGGAGCATCGTGGTCGGTGAGCACCGCGCAGGCGTACGTCCCGAGGTCAGCCTCGGCGATCGCAGAGACCGCGGGGGCATCACCGTCTGCGATGCGCTCGGTGCGCGGTTCGACCAGGAGCGTTCGGTAGCCGAGGCGATGCAGGTGCACACGCAACGCCCGGGCGACGTCCGTGGCGGACATCACGATCGCCATGGGTGGCGGACGATGCGGCTCGAGATAGACCTCTACGTCGCCCAGATCATGGTGGAACACCCTCGTCTCGGGCGCGCCCGTCACGTCAACCTCCACAGCCGCCGCCACGGCCGCCTCGTCGAACTCGGCACACCCGAGCGTGCCGCGGACCTCACCACCCGGCACGATCGACATCGTGCTTCCGACCTGGCACGGCGGCGCGCCGGCGACGATCTTGATCGCCTTCACCTCCACCCGCCTGAGGTCGGGGGGGCCCGCACCGGGCGGGATATCGGTGTGGCCCGTCGGGTGCGCGCCGGTGGCGCCGCCGAGGAGGCCGACGGCGTGGGGCACGACGGGCAGGATCGCTTCGAGCGACTCGCGCACCCCCTTCGGGCTCCCGGGAAGGTTCACGACGAGCGCGCTGCCGAGGACACCGGCCACGGCCCGGGACAGCGCCGCCATCGGAGTGTGGGCAAGCCCCGCGGACCGCATGAGCTCGGCCAACCCGGGTGCCTCGCGATCGATCACGGCCCGCGTCGCCTCCGGCGTCAGATCGCGGGGACCGAACCCCGTGCCGCCCGTCGTCACGACGACGGCGTGCGACGCCGCCAAGCGCCGGATCGCAGCCTCGATCACCGGGCGGTCGTCGGGCACGACGTCTCGCGTGTGGACGTCGAAGCCGGCTGCGCGCAGCAGCTCTGAGGCGGCCTCTCCGCTTTCGTCGTTCCTGGTCCCCGCGATCACGCCGTCGGAGACCGTGAGCACCGCGGCGACCGGGAGATCCTGCATGGCGGTCATCCTCGCACGGTGACCTCAGCCGGTGGCGGCCGCCACGCGCGCGAACGCCGCGAGCACTTCATCCACGAACGCCGGGATCTTCGTGAGGCTCTTCGTGCGGATGCGCGCGAGCGGCCCGTTGCGGAAAGCCCCGCCGACGTCCACCACCGCCCCCCGACCGATCAACCGCGAAGCCAGCGTCGACAGCGTGCCCCGCGGTGAGAAGTCGAAGGTACAGAACACCGCCGCGGGGCGACCACCGAGGCGGGGGAGCGCCTCGATGCCCCGCAACGCTTCTTCGGCAGGCCCGACGCCGGCGACGATCATGCCCGCGGTCCACGACCCGACGATGAAGGCATCCGCCGCGGCGACCGTCCCCTCATCGACCGTGCCGACGGCTGCCGCCGTCGCGTCGATGCCCCGGGAACGCAGGTCGTCACGGATCGCGCGGGCGACCGTGAGCGTGAAGCCGCGCCGGGTCTCGTACAGGACCAGGATCCGCATGGGCGCTATCCATAGCAGGTCGGCGGCCGAAGCGGCCAGGGTCTGATCAACCCCAGACGCCGTTCGCGCGGGCAGATCCGTTCCTTGCCAGGCGAGAGAGCGGGTGGAACGCCCACGCACGCACGAGGGCCGCCGAGGCGGCGGCGACCGCAAGTGCGGCGCCGAGGTCGTGGACCACGGAACCGGCCCACCCCAGCGTGGCGGCCAGGACGAGGATGAGCCCCACGTTCGCGATCACCACCTGGCTCCGGCCGCCGAGCTCGCCGACCGCCAACCATCGCTTCCTGTCGTCGGGGTGCCCAGCGAGCGCCATCGGGAGGAGGTAGGTCCACGCACCGAGCAGGACCTGCACCGACCAGCCGGCCACGAACACCAGCAGGAACCAGGGACGAGCCGCGTCGAGCGCGAGCGGACCCCGGATCGTGGCCAAGGCGAGAGCGACGGAGCCTGCCACGAACCACGCCATGGCTGCGATCACGTGCAGGGCGGCGGCGGGGATAGCGAACGACCGGGAGGTGCGCAGGGCCACGATGGCGATCGAGCACCCGGCCAGTGCCCCCGCCGCGAACATCCATCCTCCGGCGACGAAGATCCATCGGGTATCTGCGGCGGCACCCGAGGTGAGCAGCACGATGCCGCCGGCAGCCAGTCCCAGGCCGGGTGCGGCGCGCCGGGCCGGCATCCGGATGCGCAGCAGCGTCGGCAGGAAGGTCACGAGGGTGGTGAGCACGGTCATCGAGGTGAACCCGAGCACGTTCGCCAACACGTGCGCGCGCGTCAGCGACGCGATGTGGACTCCACCGACGAGTCCGGTCCCCACGACCCCGCCCAGGGTCGCACCGACGAGGACGAACGTGACCGCTGCCGCGTAGCCGAACACGAGTGCTCCGTGGCGGCGCACCAGCGATCGCCGCCACGCCCGTGCGACCAGGTGCCCGAGCATCAGCATCGACCCCACGAACATCACCCCACCCGAGGCGACAGCCCAGGTGGTGTGCGAAGGCACGCCGATCGCGATCGCCGCCACGCCCGACGTCAGCAGTCCGAACCGGGCTCGCACCACCCACGCGGCCGGGCCTTCCGTCGCCGTCATCGCCAGGACGAAGTTCTGCATCGCGCCGGAGATGGCCGTCGCCACGGCGCCCGCGAGCGTGAGATGGAGCGGCAGCCACAGCCCCGAGCGCCAGCCGACAGGCAGGGCGAGCGAAACCAGAGCCAGACTCAGCCAGGCTCGCGCGGCCGTTTGGAAAAGCGAGGTCACCGAACGTGGGCGCACAGCGAGTGAGGCTACGCCCCGTGACCCCGGTGCCGTGAGGTCCATCGACCCGGCCGATGAGGGTACGCTGGACGGATGCGGTCACCTTCCCAGCCCACAGGCGGTCCTCTCGTCGACTCGTTCGGCCGCGTAGCCGACGACCTGCGGATCTCGGTGACCGACCGCTGCAACTTCCGCTGCACCTACTGCATGCCGGCCGAGGGCTTGACCTGGCTCCCCAAGGAGGAGGTCCTCACCTTCGAGGAGATGACCCGGCTCCTACGGCTGCTCGTGAGTCTCGGGGTGCGCTCGCTCAAGGTGACCGGGGGTGAGCCGACCGTCCGCGCCGACCTCCCGAACCTCGTCCGGATGTTCCGCGAAGTGAGCCCCGACCTGGACATCTCGATCACGACGAACGGGTTGCTCTTGGACCGGCTGGCCGCTCCGCTCGCCGAGGCCGGTATCGACCGCGCCACGGTCTCGTGCGACTCGCTGCTTCGCCATCGTTTCGCCGAGATGACCCGGCGCGACGCGCTGGACAAGGTCCTGACGGGGCTGCATGCCGCCGAAGCCGCAGGTCTCACACCGATCAAGATCAACACGGTCGTGATCGGCGGGACGAACGACGACGAGCTCGTCGCGTTCGCAGGCTGGGCTCGCGAGACCGGGTACGAGGTCCGCTTCATCGAGTACATGCCGCTGGACGCTCAACACGCGTGGGAGCGGAGCAAGGTCGTGCCGGGCGCACGGATCCTGGAGGCGATCGACGCCGTGTATCCGCTCGCGGCCGAAGGGACGAACACGGAGCCCGCCACGACCTACCGGTTCGCCGATGGGGAGCGCGGCAAGGTGGGCGTCATCGCGAGCGTCACCGAGCCCTTCTGCGACACGTGCAACCGGATCCGTCTGACGGCCGAGGGGATGTTCCGTTCGTGCCTGTTCGCGCTCGAGGAGACCGACCTGCGTGGACCTATGCGGGCAGGTGCAGACGATGCCGAACTCGAGGGACTGATCCGGGCGGCCGTCGCAGGGAAGTGGGCGGGTCACCGGATCGACCACCCGGACTTCGTCCAGCCCGCCCGATCGATGTCGATGATCGGCGGCTGAGACTCAGTCCTGCGGGCTGGCATCCTCCAGGGCGACCAGCATGCCCTCCAACACCGAGGGGTCGACCGAACCGTCAGACCGCAACCCGATCTCTCCCTCCACATGTCGGATCACGGTGCCGTCGGCGGTGACGAAGTAGGTCGAGGGGAACCCACCCACACCGAGTCCGTCGTGCAGGGTGAGAGCGGCGTCGTCCACCGCGACGGGGAACGTGAGGCCCTCGCCCTCGAGGTACCCCGCCGACGTGAAGGCCGTCGACTGCTCCACCGCCGTGCTGATCGTGACGAGCGTGATGTCCGGGTGCGTGCGCATGGTCTCGACGAGCCGGGGGAGTTCCGCCTGGCAGTGGGGACACCACGGCGCCCAGATCGTGAGCACGATCGGCCCGCCGAGGAAGTCTGACCATCGAAGCGTCCCGCTGCCGTCGAGCGCCGGAGCCGACCACGTGGGGATCGTCTCGCCCGGCGCGAGGGGCGGTCCCGCTTCGCGCGCGATCGTGACAGACCCCGCGGGAGACGGCTCGCCCGTCGTCCCGCCGCCGGACGCGACGATGACCGCCACCAGCGCGGCCACGATCACCGCCGCGCCCAACGCCAGCCAGGTTCGCCGCGCCGACGAGGAGCTCCGCCGCGGGGGAGGGCCGGTCCTGGGGCGTGTTCGAGCCTTCCGCGCGTTCGTCATGGAGCCATCACCCCTTCGAGTGTCTCCCAACCGTCCGGGAACGCCCGGGGCCGCCCGGCCCGCAGGGTCAGTGCCCTAGGACCCGGAGGAGCCATCCCCCGCGAGGTACTCGATCGGGAGCCGAGGGATGTCGCCCGCGGGCTCGAACCCCAGGATCTGCCCGTAGAAGGAGAGTTCCGCCTCGCGCGCGGCCACGATCGTCTCTGCCTTGCGGAACCCGTGCCCCTCGCCTTCGAACAGCAGGTACGCGTGGGGCACGGATCGCTCACGGAGTGCAGCGACGATCAGGTCGGCCTGTGCAGGCGGGACGACCTCGTCATCCGCGCCTTGGAGCACGAGCATCGGCGTCGACAGTCGCTCCACGAAGTTGATCGGACTCCGCTCGCGATACAGCGCTTCGGCCTCGGGCCAGGGGCCCACCAACGTGTGCTCGTACCGCGATTCGAACTTGTGGGTATCACCACTCGCGAACGGCACGAGATCCGCGATCCCGAAGTACGACGCGCCGGCCGCGAAGGCGTCGGTGAAGGTGAGCGCGCACATCACGACGTAGCCCCCGGCGCTCCCACCGCGGACGAGGAGCCGGTCGCCATCGGCCTCACCTTGCTCGACCAGGTACCGCGCCACGTTGACGCAATCCTGCAGATCCACGACGCCCCACTGCCCATAGAGCCGCTGCCGGTACGCGCGTCCGTAGCCCGTGGAACCGCCGTAGTTCACGTCGACCACGGCGAACCCGCGCGTCGTCCAGTACTGCAGCCCGAGGTCGACGATCGGCGTCGTGTTGCCGGTTGGTCCTCCGTGCGCGGTCACGATCAACGGAGGTCGCTCGCCCGGCGGGGTTTCGAACCCTGGGTTCGTCGGCGGGTAGAACAGCGCGTGCGCCGTGAGGCCACCTTCGGTGGGGAACTCGACGGACCGCGGCACCGAGATGAACGCGGGATCGATCGGGGCGGACACGCTCTGCTTGAGGACCTCCACCGACCGGGCGTCGACGTCGAGCCACACGACCTGATCCGGCTCGGTCGCGGACCCCGCGATGAGCACGATCGTCGAGCCCTCGACGACCAGCGACGGCCCCCACGGCACCGCGTCGTACGGCAGATCCAGGTCGAGCAGCTCGCCGCTGCCGGGATCCAAGATCGCGAAGTAGGTGCGCCCCTCTCGGTCATGACAGCAGGCGATCCGGCCGTCGCCCAAGAAGCCGAACGACCGTTCCCCGAAGACCCACTGCGGGTAGCCGAACTCGGTCTCGGCAGCGTGCAGGACCATCCGCTCACCGTCGCGGATCCGTTCCAGGTTCCACCATCCGCTCCGGTCGCTCGCGAACACCAGATCCCCCGAAGGGCTCCACTCGGGCTGCCAGATGGACTCCTCCGCGGGTGCGCCGGCCATGAGCCGGACATCCGAGAGGGCACCGTCGGCCGCGATGTCCGCCACGAACAGCTCCGTGCCATCCCACGGCATCCACGGGAGGTCCCACGCCACGAAAGCGAGCTGCGTCCCGTCCGGGGAGATCCGCGGGTTCGCGTAGAAGTCCCGGCCACTCGCGATCGAACGCGGTTCCACCGAGCCGTCCACGGGGAGGATGACCAGCTCGTTGACCACGGCCGAGGGTCCCTCACCCAGGTCGTGCCGCTCGCGTACCCCGATCCAGGACGCGCCGTCGGCGGTGATACGACCGTCGGCGAACCGCCACCGGCCCGGACCCACGTCCGGCGTGATCGCGAAGGGCTCGCCGCCGGGATCGACGCGGTACAGACGCTGGTCCGGGAAGCCGGACACGACCACGGTGCCGTGATGCACGGCGTAGGCGCCGCCGCCGTACTCGTGCACCATGGTCCGGACGTTGAACCCCTCCGGAACCATGTCGCGTGGTCCCGTCAGGGGATCGCCTCGCACCAGGACTTGCCGGCCGCCCTCGGTGGGGCGCAACTCGAGCCAGTACGCGACACCGTCAACGAGCCACGGTTCCGCCAGGCCGATCGAGACCTCCGTCAACATCGAGGCCGAGATCGGCGATACCCACGTCCCAGATGGCGCGACCGTCCGGGTCATCTCGGCGGCCGCCCGACGATCACCCGGGTCACCTTGAGCTCGCCGCCCTTCGTGCTCACGACGTCGCGGAACCCACCGGCTCGCATAACCTTCTTCACGTCACGAGCGCGATCGGGGTCGGTTTCCATCAGGAGCCAGCCGTTCGTCCGTAACCACGCGGGTGATTCCTCGACGGTGCGACGCACCAGACCGAGTCCGTCATCGCTGTGGTCGGTCAACGTGTGCACCGGCTCCCACTCCTTGATCTCATCGGGCAGATCCTGCACCTCATGTTTCGCGACGTACGGGGGGTGCACCGTGATGACGTCGACCTCACGCAGGAGCTTCCGCGGGAGCGGATCGAAAAGGTCCCCCGCCGCGAACCGCGCCCTCACGCCGATCCGCTTCGCGTTCTTGCGAGCCAGTGCGACCGCTTCCTCGGACAGATCGGCGCCCCAGACACGCG
The DNA here is from genome assembly GCA_046716145.1 of Actinomycetota bacterium. Lineage (GTDB taxonomy): Bacteria > Actinomycetota > UBA4738 > UBA4738 > HRBIN12 > AC-51. The sequence continues at coordinate 1,529 of JBKJXU010000160.1, read as the reverse complement.
CCTTGGGCACCTCGTTCGCCACGGCCAAGGCCACCGGACCGGCCCCGCACGCCAGATCGATCAGCACCGGGCGCTTCCGAGGCCGCAACCGGCGGACGGCTTGTTCCGCCAGGAACTCCGAGGAGTCCCTCGGCACGAACACGCCCGGCACCACCTTGAGATCCAGACCGCGGAACTCGGTGGAGCCCTTGATGTACGGGATGGGCTCACCGATCACCCGGCGTGCTATCAGTTCTTCGAACTTCGCGGCGACCTTCGGCTGCACGGACGCGGCCTTGCCGGGCCACTCTCCGCCGTGCACGTGGATCAGCAGATCCTCGGCCTCCATGCGTTCGCGCCCCCGCTGCCAATGGTCGATAGCCTCCGACGCCTTGAGATCGGCGACGGCGCGGTCGAGGAGGGTACGGGCCTTCACGGTCGGCGTATGGTAGCGGCTCGCGCTCGTTAGACTCGCCGGGTGCCATCCAAGAGCGAAGCGAAGGACGGCGCCGGTGCCGCCCCGGCGAAGAAACCGCGCGCCTCGCGTGCGAAGAAGAAGACGGCCGCACCACCGCAGATCCGACTCACCGGCGACCGGCTGGTGGTGCGCCATCCCGAGAACGGCGAGCGGAAGACGGCCGGAGGACTGCTGATCCCGGCCACGGCGATGCCAGCCCCTCGCCGACTCGCATGGGGCGACGTGGCCCTCACCGGCCCCGACGTCCGCGTCGCGAAGGCGGGCGATCGCGTCCTGTACCTCCCCTCCTCGACACTCGAGGTCGATCTGGACGGTGAGGAGTACGTCTTGCTCAGGGAGCGCGACATCCAGGCCGTTTCCACCAGGACGGACGAGAAGACCGAGCGCGGCTCGGGCCAGTACCTCTGAGGGACGTGTCCCTTACGACCCCAACACGCTCAAGCGGACCGTCCGCTCGTCGTTCTCGCGGTTCGGATCGACGAGCACGACCGACTGCCACACCCCGAGGGCGAGCTCCCCGCCGAGCACGGGGATGGTGAGGGACGGCGACACGAACACGGGCACGAGATGATCACCGCCATGACCGGTGCTCCCATGGCGGTGGTCGTAGCGATCGTCGCGTGGGAACGCACGCTCCAAGATCTCGTCGAGATCACGCTCGCTCCCACTGCCCGTCTCCATCAAGGCGACCCCCGCTGTGGCGTGCGGCACGAAGACATGCAAGAGGCCGTCCCCGCCCGACTCGCGTGCGAACGCTCGCGCCTCGGCGGTGATGTCGGTGACGCGGCGCCCGCTCGTGTCGACCGTGACGGTGTGCGAGCGCATCAGCGAACCGCTCGGCGCATCATCCGTCGCTCTCGTGCAGATGGTCCCACGGCACATAGCCCGGGTCGGCTGCGGCGTCGGGCTGGGGCGAGATGAACGCCAGTACGCCGCCGATGACCATCATGCAGGCGCCGGCTACACAGAGAGCGGTGCTCGGGCCGCCGCGCACACGGATCACGTCGGTCAGCGGGACGTCGCCGAAGGCGTAGGCGCCCACGACGGTGTCGGCATCGCTCGCGCTCAGGGC
>JBKJXU010000159.1:0-24438 GCA_046716145.1 Actinomycetota bacterium | reverse complement strand
TGGGATTCGCTTCGGGACACTTCGTGGCACTGGTCACCCTGTGTGGCTGGACGACCCTGTGGGGGCCGAAAACCCTGTTCAAGCGGGCGTGGGCCGCGAGCGTGCCGCTTCGGCGACGCATGGTGCCCCCGCGCCGTTTGAGTCCCCCAGCGCCGCGCCGAGGAACCGGTGGGTCCATTCCTCGGCCAACTTGCGCGGGCGCGCAGCTTCACCTTCTCGTCGGCGCTGACGAGCAGGTTGTCGGCGGCAGCGAACGCCGCGGCCTCACGCTCGAACAACGCCATCTGCACGCGACGTGTCTGTTCCCGCATTCGCCCGGCAAGTTCATCTCGGACCGCCGGCAACTGAAGCCAACGCCAGCCGGTTGAGCGATCTACCCCAGCGAATAGCGCGGCGGCCGGTACATCCCCCAGGGTCAGATAGGCATCGATGAACCGCGCCTGTGTCGGCCGCAGCGGTCGTGTTCGGTCCTGTGCTGTGTTACTAATGGTTCCTCCCAATCGCTTCTTGAGCCTTCGCAGCGGCAAACGCCGCCCTGTCAACTCTTAGAGCGATCGGAGGCCGCGGCTACGACAACGACAACGACAACGACAGCCGACCACGACAGCGATCTTGGGGAGTTCGGTTGGTCGGTCCGCTCACACCCACTTCTCCAACACGCGACTCCGGGATCCGCTTACACCATCGAATTCACACTCAAGTGCACGCGATCGATCGCGGCGTTGCTTCGAGGCGTTGCAGCGTGATGCAGAACATTGCACCACATCGTCAGGCGGGGCGCGACGATGCCGCAATCGCACGTTCCCGAATCCACGAAATCCGTGACCAGAGGGTCGTGACTACGCTGCTGACCAGCGCAAACGGGTTGTCTGCCGGCCCGACGGAGCTGCGTCTTTCCCTGCTCGAGCATGCGGTCGACAACACCGCGTGCTACAAGAAACGACCGGCTCGGGCAGCCTTCTGGCGGGTTGCTCCGCCCCGGCACCAGAGCTAACGTCGCCGTCCGATGATCGAGGCGGCGGTCCTGGACCAGCACCAGGATTCCTCTCGGGTTCTCTGAACCACCCCCATGCGGGCCCTATGCGGCCCCGACGGGTTGGGACGTCTCACGCCGGAGCAGGGTATCTACTCTCGAGGGACTTCGGCGGCCTGAGCGATCGTCGCCTCGATGGTCTCCAATTGCTCTTGGGAGACATCGACTTCACGGAGCGCCAGTCCGATGACGTAGCGGTTCGAGTCGGACGTCCCAAGACCCTCGAGACAGTAACCCTTCTCACCTGACTCAACCGTCTCAACGAAGAACCCACATCCGGACGAGGGTCCCTCCACAATTCCGAGCTCGGCAGCGAGCTCTTCGCCCACCGGTGTCTTGCCATCGACTATGTCCCGGGAGGTCGGAGCCGCCCCCGCGGCAGCCAAGGTTGCCCAAAGACCAAAAGCCCCGGCCACGGCGACCAATGCGACGGCGCCAAGCTTCACACCAAGTCCTCTGATGCGGACTCGCCTCATTCATACCCCCTCTGAGGGTCCTTCAGTCCGACGACGACTCCAAGTCCCTCATTCACAGTTCACAACCGTATCGAACCCGGCGCCCCCGATACAGGTGTCCTGCCCGGTCATTCCGTCCAAGTAGTCGTCCCCGTCGCCTCCGTAGAGTGTGTCGTTCCCAGCGTACCCCCACAGCCCACCACCAAAGGATGGCGCATCAGAGTCGCCCTGGCCTTCGAGCGTGTCGTAGTCGTCTTGCCCCAGCAGCGAGTCGCTGCCCCCGCCGCCCTCAAGGTGGTCGTCTCCCGAGGAACCAAGGATGTAGTCAGGGTCCGCCTGACCGCGAACGTGATCAGGGCCAGCCTCGCCGTCGAACCTATCGCGGCCATCGCCGCCCTCGATATAGTCGCCGCCGAGACCACCACAAATGGAATCGTCATTCCCCAACGGGTAGAGACTGTCGTTCCCCCCGGCGCCGTCCCAGTAGTTCTGAGCGCTTCCGCCGGTTCTCGTGTCATCCCCTGCGGTTCCAGTCCAGTCCGGAGTGCCGCCAAAGCAGGCACTCGCGTGCGCAATCGGGGCACCGAGAAGAATCAGGCATGCGGCTACCACAAACGCCACGACCGCGACAGAAGCCCGGGTACCCATTGTGACTCATATGGGCCTACCCTTCCCGGAGTAATCACTCGGAGGGTAGAGCAAGGCAAAGGGTTGGTCAAGCGGGACTGGATGAAGGCGGCGAGCTATCGCTGTTCGGTAGGACCTGCGAGCCGAGCTCTGACGTCGAGATCGAAACCCTTGGGGACGGTGCATTTGCAGAGTGGTGCCCTGCCGGTGGCCTCGTCCGAGCTAGCGCGTCGGGTCCTCGGGCGTTCATTGAAGGGTTTGTCCCGCGTCAAGATTCTTGAGACAGCGTTAGGTTTGAGCTGATCTCGAGGAGGTCGACGTGGGAAGACACGCGAACAAGAGCACCGAGGAGATGCTGCTCACGCCGGCGCAGGTACAGCCCCCCGACGTCCACGGTCAGCGCAACCGCGGCCATGAACACCACGAGCAGGATCGCCACCGTGATGATCACGACCCCTTCCTCACGCCGATGCGTCGGAGACATCGCTACGCCTCACATCGGAACGAGGCCGTGATGATCGGCGTCATGTGGATCTCGGGGATGAACGGGATCCTCACGATCACCCCGCCGTCGGGGAGCTGCGCGGTGTCGTAGGAGACGGTCACGTCCTCCCCGATCTGCTGGGGGGTGCATCGGATGTTGACGTCGACGTTGTCCATCTGGTCGTCCGGGATCGACCCCGAAGACGCGTCGACCGTCGTCTGCTGCACGGTCGGGATCTCGGCGCCGACCGCGGCTGCGCGCCCACCCTCACGGACGGCTGTCCGGATTGACTGCACCTGCAGGAACGCGATGCCGAACTCGAGGATGCCGAACAGGATGATGAACAGCACCGGCGCGATGAGGGCGAACTCGACGGCAGACGCGCCGTCCTGGCGCCGCATCCTGGCCCTACCCATGGGAGCGCTCCCGGTCGATGGCTTCAAGGGCTTCGTTCCAGGACACATCGTCCGCAGCGGCCCGGCGTTCGATCGACTCGTGGCCCATCCCTCCCCCGTGCCCCGGAGCAGTTCAGGGACTTGAAGATGTACGAGCGGGCCGATCTTCAGCGCTTGCTGCGTGACGACATCTCCGTGATCGACACCCGATCTGCTTGTCGCATCGGCGCTGGTCAGGGCTACGAGTCAGAGAAAACGTACCCTTCAGCCGGTTCTCCGGGGCGGGCACGGTGTTCATCGAACCCGGCTCGCCCTGGCAGAACCCTTACGTGGAATCGTTCAACGCCAGGGTCAGAGACGAGCTGTTGAACATGACCGAGTTCTACACGCTTCACGAAGCCGAGGTGCTGGTCGCCGACTTCCAGATGGACTACAACTGGCTGCAGCCGCACTCATCGCTTCAGGACCTGGCTCCGGCCGTGTTCGCAGAGCGATGGAGGATGGACCACCAACCCGCCCGACTCTCATAGCGGGTGGACCCGGAAGCGGGGTCAGGCCACCTCCACTTCGGCCCGCCCAAGAACGACGGACACGGACCATCCCACTCATCCCGTTCCTCGGAAAACTGCTCGCTGAACAGACAGCAAGCAAGGGTCCCAACGATGGTCTTCACCGGACCGACAGGTGGCCCGCTACGCCACCGCAACTAATACGGGCGCCACTACGAGCAGGCAGTTGTCCGTGCGGGGCTGGACCCCAAGGTACGGTTCCACGACCTGCGGCACTCTTGCGCGAGCATGCTTATCGCCCAAGGCGTGCACCCCAAGGCCGTTGCCGAGTGGCTAGGACATAGCTCCATCAGCATCACGATGGACAGGTACGGCCACCTTGTACGACGACCACGCCGAGCCGACCGTGAAGAAGCTGGAGAAGCTCTACAACGCTGCTAGGCCCAAGGCGAGCTAGCGAGCGAGACGGTAGGGGGGTCACGAATCGACTTGAGGCATCCCCAAGATGGCGTCGGTCTGGACCCCGGGCGCAGCCCATGCCATGCCTTGCCCGTTCGTGCCGCCGATCCCAGCGACGAAGGAGAGGAGTAGTTGCGGAGCCCCTTCCCCGTCCACAATCGTGACAAGGTAAGGGTGTCGATCCTGTCCCAGAGATCCGAGCAGCGTGTTCACATCTGAGCCGGCGGAACCGACAAACTTCACCACATCGTTGGGTTGCACAACGATCTCCGCGGTCCCTCCGTAAAGGGCCACGTAATGTACATCGAGAATTGTGACACCAAGGGATGCAGCCTCCGAGTCCACCTGCGACTGGATATCAGAGGACGAGAGTGTCAAGGGTGCGAAGGGGCCGGCGTCGTTCGTCAGGGCCGTCAAAGGGTCTCTCTCAGAATCAAGCTCCGATCCGGACGGGTCCAGAACTATGCGTTCGATGCTTTCCAGCCCTTGAGCCTGAGCCAGCGCGGTACCCGCGACCGTGGCATACCACAGAGTCCGAGAGGCGTCGCCGGGGGTGAGGGCCGCCTGGCCTGTCACCTCGGCGATGGGCCCCTTGACATCCACACGCGTGAGGCGCGGTGAGTCCACCGCTTCCAGTATCCTGGCGGAGGTGTCCGACGGCTGCGACGGGCTTCCCGTGAGATTCGCGGCAGCAGGCGAGCTATCGGCGTCGGCACAACTGCCGGTAAGTATCGCAACTCCGATGATCGCGATTGTCACCGCGAACCCGCGAATCGAACTCACTGTTCGCATGTCGTTCATCTCCTCATGCCTGTCTTCAACCTTGACTATCGGCTAATCGTGAACGGCGATGGCGGGTTGCCGATGCTCCATCCGCCGCCGTTGAACGTCTGTGCTGTACTGATCGTGCTCCAGGAACTTCCGTCCCAGCGCTGCCAGGGACGCTGCCCCGACGGTCCGAAGTGCATGGTTGCGGAGGTGATTGTCCCGTACTTCTCAGACACGGCGTATGGCAGACCACCGGGGAAGCCCAAGTCGTATGGCCCGTCCAACACATTGCCGTTTTCCCGAATAGCCTCCCAGCCGCTACCAACGTGCTTGATGGTGAACTCGTAGAGGTCACCGTAGTTGCCTCCTCCGAGGCCACTGTAGGTATTGCAGAGGTAGTTGCCCGACGTGTTGTCGTAATGCCGCTCAACCATTCCGGCCTGCATCGAGCCGCTGCCGCAACTACTCGAAAAGTTCGACCCTTGCTTTAGCCACCCAAATTGATAGAGGCCGAAACTGCTGCCATCATCCGTCTTCTGGATCCGCACCGTCCCAATGATTCCACTGTTGTTAGTGATGTTTGCGCTCCCACTCAAGGCTGCTCGGACCCCGTTATCGTTGGCGTCTGGCTTCTTGAGACCGCCTTGATTGGCAGCAGCTGGAAGAGCGACCAACGCTAGCCAGACGAGGGCCGTCAAAACAACTACGCATGCCCTCTTGGTGCCCCTCCGAGAACCCTGAACGTTCATCAGGTAGCCTTCCGCTCCGGATGTATAGTCTTATTTTTCCTACCACATGTTGCCCGAAGTGTCAATGCTCGCTTTGGATTCGCGATCGAACGCACCGTGGACACCGATGTCGTCGTCGGTGGAGTTGTATTCGATGATCAGCTTGGCGGTCACGATCTCGGTCGTGCGCCGTGCGGCCGTCGCGCACGCGTTCGACGCGCTTTCCGGAGCCGTCGTTTGCCGCCCCCTCGCGCTCACCGCATAGGCCGTACTCCCCAGGAGGACCGCGCAGCCCTGATCGGACTGCTGGTGGGTCTCGCGCTGGTCGGGTGGAAGCGGCCCGCTGGGTCCCCTGAGGTTCTCGGGCGCCAGCTCGAGCTGCAGGCGGCCGAGCTCCGCCGGATCGGCGACCAGGCGCTGCAGCGCGACCTGACCGCCGAACAGCTCCGGCAGGGGCTCGACGGCGCGCGGCGTGCGCTCGAGCAGCTGCGGCTCCGCGACGAGGAGCGGCGCGGGACCGAGGCCGAGCAACGCGAGGTCGTCCGCCGGCTGGCGACGGTCCTCGCGGGTGGTGCGGCGAAGGGCCGGTCCGGCGAGCACGTGCTTCGCGAGCACCTGTCGTCGTTACCGCCGTCGAGATATCACGAGGAGCACGACGGTCACACGGTGCCCCCGGCAGTGTCTGGTTGCAGGACATAGTTCCGCCCTGTCTCGCGACATCGTACCGACCTCATCTCAAGGGGGTTGGGCGATGTCGATGGCGAGGCTCGTGGTCACGGCGGTCAGGCTCGAGGGACGGACCAAGGCGGAGGTGGCCCGCAGCTACGGGGTCTCACCCCGTTGGGTCTACGAGCTGTGCCGGCGGTTCGATGCCGCAGGGGAGGCGGGGCTGCAGCCGCGCTCGCGCCGACCCCGCGGGAGCCCGCACCGCACGCCCGTGGAGCTCGAGGACGAGATCGTCTCCCTGCGCAAGGAGCTCCTGGACCTGGGCGTGGACGCCGGGGCTCACACGATCGAGGTGCACCTGCGCCGGCGACACCCGAGCGAACGGCTCCGTCGGTCTCGACGATCTGGCGGATCTTGTGCCGCCGGGGGTTCGTGACCCCCCAGCCCCAGAAGCGACCCCGCATCTCGTGGATCCGGTTCGAGGCCGACATGCCCAACGAGAGGTGGCAGGCCGACATCACCCACTGGCACCTGGCCTCCGGCGCCGAGCTCGAGATCTAGAACCAGATCGATGACCACTCCCCGTACCTGGTCGGCTCCGATGCCCGGGTGGTCTTCAAGGCCGCCGACGTCGTGGCGAGCTTCCACGCAGCCGCTGCTGCCCATGGGTTCCCGGCGGAGCTGCTCACCGACAACGGTGCGGTGTTCACCGCGGCTCCCCGGGGTGGGCGCTGCGCGCTGGAGCTGGCATGCGACCGGTTGGGGATCCGCGACGTCAACTCCCGCCCCTACCACCCCCAGACCTGCGGCAAGGTCGAGCGCTTGCACCAGACCCTGAAGAAGTGGTTGGCCAAGCAGGAGCCGGCCCCAGACGTCGATGCGCTCCAGGCCCAGCTCGATCGGTTCCGCCGCTACTACAACGAGATCAGGCCCCACCGGGCGATCGGGCGGCGCACCCCCGCTGAGACGTTCGCCGCCCGACCCAAGGCGACCCCTTCAGGTCCTCGGCTCGAGGTGGCCTCACACGTGCGTGTCAGGCGCGACAAGGTCGACATCGTCGGCAGGATCACGCTGCGTCACGATTCGCGACTGCACCACATCGGGCTCGGCCGACGGTTCACCGGTGTGCGGGTGATCGTGCTGGTCGATGGTCTCAGGGTCCGGGTGATCACCCAGGACGGCGAACTCATCCGCGAGCTCATCCTGGACCCCACCCGCGACTACCAGCCCCACGGGAGAGCGTGAAAGGTGGAACGATGTCGCGACACACGTCGGCACGATGTCGTGAGACATCACACAGTGCCCCCGGCAGGAATCGAACCTGCGACACCCGGTTTAGGAAACCGGTGCTCTTCTCCACTGAGCTACGAGGCGAGGACCCCGGCGGCGTGCGCGATGATAACAACGTCGCCACTGCGGCTCGGCAGCGACGCGTGCCCTGTAGCAGGCGGTACGGCGCTCCTCTCTGCGCGAAGATAGGGCCGATGCGCCCAGGGATCGCGATCGTGCTCATCGTCGCTGCCGCGGCATGCTCGCCCACCACGACCCCCGGCCACGGCGAGGATCCGCTCGCGGCCACCGTGCTGTTCACCACCGACACCGACGAGGTGCGGGTGAACTTCCTCCGCTTCGCCGACACCCCGGAGGCGCGCGCGCTCGGGCTGATGGGGATCGAGAACCTGGCGAAGGACGAGGGCATGCAGTTCGTCTACGACGAGCCGACCCAGGGCGGGTTCTGGATGAAGGACACGCTGATCCCGCTGGACATCGCGTTCTGGGGCGAGGACGGCCGGATCCACACGATCACGAGGATGGACCCTTGCGATCTGGGCGACGATTGCCCCGAGTACGTCCCCGATGAGCCCTACATCGCCGCGCTGGAGATGAACGCCGGCTGGTTCGCCCATCACGGCGTGGAAGAAGGTGATCGCGCAGATGGAAGACTCGTCTCCTCTTGATTGCCTTCTCTGCTCGGCGGAGCGCCTGACCGAGTGGCACTACGAGGACGAGGCCTGCTGGGTGACCGACTGCGTCGTGTGCATGACACCGATGATCGTCTGGCGTACGCATGGGTTACCCAACCCTGCGACCGAGACCGCCTTGCTCGTGCACCTAGAACGCGTTGCGAGGGATCGATACGGCGCCGACGGCTTCTACGTGGACGGCGAACGTCGGCGCATCCCCGATCACTGGCACGCGCACGCACGTCCCGCCGGGGGGTTCTTCGATCCGCGGAGCGAGCTGTACGGCACGTTCGGCGGCGAGCTCAGCCCACCGTCAGACTGATCGGCACCGCGAGCGCTTGGGAGACCGGGCAGTTCTCCTTGGCGTCCTCGGCGGTGACGCGGAACGTCTCGGCGTCCATGCCGGGAGCCTCGCCGGTCACGAACAGGCGCACGCCGGTGATGCCCTCCCCGGGCTGGAAGTCAACCTCGGCGCGCGTGTGCAGCGCGGTCGGAGTCGCGCCGGCCTTCGCCAGGCGGGAGGAGAAGGCCATCGAGAAACACGCGGCGTGCGCGGCGGCGAGGAGCTCCTCGGGGCTCGTCTTCCCGTCGGGATCCTCCGTGCGTGCTGCCCACGTCACGTCGAAGGTGCCCAAGCCGCTGGAGTCCAAGGAGACACGGCCTGCACCCTCCACCAGCGACCCTTCCCAGTCAGCATGTGCCCTGCGTGTGGTTGCCATGACCTCTCTCCTTCGTGTCGGACCTCGCAGGCAGGCTACAGCGCTCGCTCCTCGCCACGGTCGTCCTCTGCTGTTCCCGGCAGGTGAGGATCGCTGGACGCAGGGGCGAGAGAAGGGCAAGATCAGGCATCGGCACGGATCCGACGGGACCCGGTTGGGAGTTCGGTTGATGCTCGACCTCGTGCGGCGACAGAACGACGGCAGCGTGGCGACCGATGTCATCCTCGACGTTGGGCTCGCCGAGTTGGAAGCCGACCCCTACCCGGCGTACGTGTGGATGCGGCGAGAGTTGCCGATCGCGTTCGTCCCCCAGACGGGCCGGGTGTTGGTGACGACGTGGGCGCTGTGCGAAGAGGCCGGGTCGAACGACGAGGTCTTCGGGCCGACGCAGCACCCCTTCAACACCGTCTATGGCGATCCGAACGTGATGAGCCTGAGCGGCCCCGCGCATCGGAACCTGCGGAATTCGCTCAATCCGCCGTTCCGCCCGCGCGCGGTGAACGCCTACCGCGACAGCGCGCTCCGCGCGACGGCCGCTCGCTACGTCGAGGGGATCCGAACGCAGGGACGTGCCGAGGTGTGCGGTGAGCTGTTGGAGCCGATCAGCCAGCGCGCCGTCGGCGATGTGCTCGGTTTCTCCGACGTCGACGACGACACGATCGGGCGCTGGTTCCGGGGCTACGCTGCGTACCTCGTCGACTTCGGCCGCGACGCGGCGGTCGCCGAGCGCGGCCGGGCCGTGAAGGACGATGTCCGCGCATACCTGCAGAGCCGGCTCCCGGTCCTGCTCGATCGGCCCGACGACGGGGCGCTCTCGCACATGCTCCGCGACGGCATGCCCGAAGGGCAGACCCGCTCGGTCCAGGAGTTGATCGGCAGCGTCGGGGTGATGATCGTCGGCGGGATCCAGGAACCCGCCCACGCGGCCGCGAACGCCCTGCTCGGGCTGCTGGGACGGCCGGAACAAGCCACCCGACTGGCCGCCGACCCCGCCACGTGGTCGCCGAAGGCCGTCGAGGAGGGCCTTCGATGGCTCTCACCGTTCGGCATGACGGAGAAGCGAACGACGACCGACGCCATGCTCGGGGGCCTGCTGTTCCCGGCCGGCACCGAGGTCTCGCTGGTGATCGGCTCGGCGAACCGCGACCCGGACCGCTTCGTCGATCCGGATATCTACGATCTGGATCGGGAACAGCAGGGCCATCAGTCGTTCGGCTACGGCGTGCACTTCTGCATCGGTCACTTCGTTGCCCGGGTGCTCGCGCAGGTCATGATCGAGGAGATGTTCACGCGGTTGCCGAACCTGCGGCCCGACCCCGATCGCGAGCCCCTCGTCCACGGCTGGGCGAACAGAGCGGCGCTGCAGCTGCCCTTGGCATGGGACGCGTGAGGCCGACGGAGCCCTTCACCGTGGACATCGACCCGGCCCAGCCGGTCGGGACGATCGCCGGCGCCGAGGTGGAGGGCACCGCGTTCGCCATCGTGCACCACGCCGAGGGTTGGGTCGCGTTCGAGGACCGCTGCCCGCATGCACGCTGCTCGTTCGTGGACGACGGCGGCGAGGTGGCCGACGGCACCACGCTCCTCTGTGCGTGTCACGGGAGCGAGTTCGACCTGCGCGACGGCGCGGTGCTCGAGGGCCCCGCCACCCGGGGTCTGGAGGTCATCACGCTGCAGGCGGATGGCCAACGGCTCCGCTCGGCGTCCGATCGCTAGGTCCGCGCGAGGGGCGTCGTTCGGCGATGATGTGCCGATGGACCCCGCGACCCCGCTGCTGATCCGCGGGGGACGCGTCTTCACCGCGAGCGACGCGATGCCGTGGGCGGAGGCGATCCTGATCGACGGCCGCCGGATCGCGGCCGTCGGATCGACCGAGGAACTCCTGGCGCGATCCCCGGACGCCCGAACGCTCGACGTGAGCGGGCGCACCGTGCTCCCCGGCCTGATCGACGCACACAACCACTTCCTGGCCACGGGCGAGTCGCTCGCATCGGCCGATGCCCGGTACCCGGGGATCGGCACGATCGCAGACCTTCTCCTACTCCTGGCTGCGGTCGCCGAGCACACACCCGCGGGCGAGTGGATCACGGCATCGGGGTTCGACGACGCCAAGTACGAGCGGGTGCTCACGCGGTGGGACCTGGATCAAGCGAGCACCGAGCACCCGATCAGGGTGCACCACGTGTCCGGGCATCATGTCTTCGTCAACTCCCTGGCGCTGGAGCGACGATCTGTCGCGGAGGACACGCCGGACCCGCAGGGCGGCCGGCTCGTCCGCGACGCGAACGGGCGGCTCACCGGCCAGTGTCTCGATGCGGCGATGAACCTGATCCTGCCCGTGGCACTCGACATCGGTTCGCACGGGCCCAACTTCCACACCGTGACGAGCGTAGGGGCGTCCGTGGGACACATCGAACGCGCCGGGCGCGCGTTCCTCGAAGCCGGGCTCACGACAGTGTGCGACGCGCAGGTCACGGCGCGCGAGCTGGTCGCCTACCGGGAGGCCCGTCGTCGGGGCGTGCTCGGCGTTCGGACCGTGTGCATGCCCCTGTCGCACCAGCTCGACGAACTGCTCTCCCTCGGTCTCGCGGGTCCGTTCGGCGACGATAACCTCAGCCTCGGCGCGATGAAGTTCTACGCCGACGGCTCACTCATCGGCGGGACCGCCGTCTTCGCCGAACCCTACGGCGAGCACGCCGAGCTCGCGGGCTCGATGTACCACTCCCCCGCGGAGCTCCAGGAGATGATCGTCGCCGCGCACCTCGGGGGATGGCAGGTCGGCGTCCACGTGCAGGGTGACCGCGCGATGGCTGCCGTCATGGACGCGCTCGAGGCGGCGGTGCAGGGGGCGCCGCGCGATCATCGCCACAGGCTGGAGCATGCTGGCTACGCAACGCCAGAGCTGATCGAGCGGATCGCCAAGCTCGGCGCGATCACGGTCAACCAGCCGAACTATCTCTACGACAGCGGCGACGAGTTCCTCGCTCGGCTCGGGGAGCGCGCGCACGGCCTGCAGCCCCTGCGCGACGAGCTCGGTGCCGGGATCCCGGTGGTGCTGAGCAGCGACTCCGACGTCACGTCCTACCGCCCCTTGGTCACGATCCGGTCGGCGATCGAGCGGCGGACGAGGGCCGGTAGGCCGATCGGGTCTTCTCAGGCGCTCACGCTGGAGGAGGCTCTCCGCGCGCACACGATCACGGCCGCCTACGCCCTGCGGATGGAGGACAGGATCGGTTCGATCGAGGCGGGCAAGCTCGCCGACATCGTCGTGATCGACGGAGATCTCACCAGCGCCGCGCCCGAGGAGATCTCTTCCCTCGGCATCTGGCTCACCGTGCTCGACGGCAAGATCGAGCACTCCGGATAGCTGGGATCCGCCGACCAGGGGCACGGCCCACGGGGCCGTCCGTTCCGTCAAGGCTTCCTTATGGCGCCGCGGGGATCGTGACGACGCTCGAGGGCTTCGCGAACCGCAGGTAGAGCGACGGCACCACGAACAGGTTCAGCAGCGTCGCGGTGATGAGGCCACCGAGGATGACCCACGCCATCGGGTACTCGATCTCCTGACCGGGGATCTCGCCCGCGATCAACAGGGGAACCAGGGCGAGCCCGGTCGTGAGCACCGTCATCAGGATGGGCACGAGGCGCTCGCGGGCCCCCTGGAGCACGAGTTCGGGGCCGAAGCGCACGCCCTCGAAGCGTTCCAAGTGCTGGTAGTGACTGATCAACATGATGCCGTTCCTGGCCACGATCCCCAGGACGGTGAAGAAGCCCACGAGCGAGCCCAGCGAGATGACCCCGCCGGTCAGATAGGCGGCCAGCACACCTCCGACGAGAGCGATCGGCAGGGTCAACAGGGACAGGGTTGCCAGACGCCAGCTTCCGAACGACGCCTGGAGCAGCAGGAAGATGCCCAGCGCCGCCGCGATGGCGCCCAGGTTGAGACGCCCCTGCGCGGCCTGCCGCTCGGTGTACTCGCCCAGGAACTCCGCGTGATACTCGGCCGGCCACTCGAACCCGGCGAGACGTTCCTCGAGGTCGGCGACGATCGCACCGAGGTCGCGGCTCCCGTCGATGTTCGCCCCCACGTCGAGGCTCCGGAACAAGCTGTCGTGGTAGATGACGTTGGGCACGGGCACGATGCTCACGTCGGCGACCTCTTCGAGCGAGACGTACTCGCCGCTCGGGGTGTCGAGTTGCAGCTCCTGGATGTCGCTGAAGCTGTCGCGGCTCTCCGGGGTGCTCCACACCTGCACGTCGTAGGCCCTGCCTCCCTGGAAGATGTCGCCCACCTCTTCGCCGGCGATCATCCGGGCGGCTGCCCTGCGGACGTCGCCCGGCTTGAGGCCGTAGCGCTGGGCCGCCGCGAGGTCGACCTCGACCTGCACCTGGGGGATGTCCGTCAGGTGCTCGACGTGGTTCTCCGTCACACCCGGGACCGTCGCGAGGATGTCGTTCACGTCCTCGGCCGTGTCCTCCAAGACGTGCAGGTCCGGCCCGTAGATCCTGATCGTGATGGCCTCGCTGGAGCCCGTGAGCACCTCGCGGATCCGTTCCTTGAGGTAGGTGAGCACGTCACGTTGCACGCCGGGATATCCGTCGACGACCTCCTGGATCCGGGCGAGCGTCTCCTCGTAGTCGACCGAAGGATCGACGCTGATCCAGTTCTCGCCGAAATCGATCCCGACGACCTCGTCCATGAGCAGGGCCTGCCCGATATGAGACCCCGCGTTGCGCACACCCGGGATCTGGAGCAGCTCGTGGTTCGCACGCGCGGAGATGCGGAACATCTCGGGCTGACCGGTTCCGGGCACCGTGAGCCAGTGCATCAGGAAGTCTCGCTCCTTGAACGACGGCAGGAGGGACTGGCCCAACAGCGGCACGGCCGCCACCCCCACCATCATCGTCACCCCGACCGCCACGTAGGCGCGCCGAGGACGGAAGACGATCGCCTTCAGCAGGGCGTTGTAGCCGCGCTGCAGGGCCGGCACGAGGGGTGACTCCCTGTGGTTCAGCGACGAGGGCTTGCGGAAGAAGATGAGGCACATCGCCGGGGTCACCGTGAGCGCCACGACCATCGACGCCAGCAAGGCGAGGGCGTAGGAGGTGACGAGGGGCCGGAAGAAGGAACCGGAGAGCCCGTCCAGCATGAAGATCGGGGCGACCGCGACGATCTCGATCAGCGTCGCGTACACGATCGCGCTGCGGACCTCCAGCGACGCCTCCAGGATGATCCTGGCGGCCGACTTCCCCGAGCCATCCGTGCGCCGCTGTCGCAGCCTTCGCACCACGTTCTCCACGTCGATGATCGCGTCATCGACGATGTCCCCGAGCGCGATCACCATGCCGGCGAGGATCATCGTGTTGATCGTGGCCCCCCGCAGATGCAGCACCAGGCCGGCGACGATCAGCGAGAGCGGGATGGCGACGACGCTGATCAGCGCGGTGCGCCATTCGTACAGGAACGCGCAGAGCATCAGGATCATCAGGAGCGCGCCGATGAGGATCGCGGACGACAGGTTGCCGACGGAGTCCTCGATGAAGGTCGCCGGGCGGAAGATCGTCGAGTCGATGGCGATGCCCGGGAGCCCCGGCTTCAGCTCGGCGAGCGCGGCCTCGACGCCGCGGGTCACGTCCAGCGTATTCGCCCACGGCAGCTTCTCGACGATCAACATCAGGCCGGGTCCGTCGTTGATGACGGCTTCGCCCACGAGCAGCGGGTGGTCGCGGACCAGATCCGCGACGTCTTCCAGCCGGAGCGTGGTGCCGTCGCGCGCCTCGATCGGCAGCTGCGCCAGGTCTTCGGCGGAAACGATCGGCAAGACATGCCGGATCGCCAACCGTTCCTCGGGGGTCTCGATGAATCCGCCCCTGCCGATGTAGTTGCTCTCCGAGTACGAGAGCAACCCGGCATCCAGGGCGTCCGCGGTGACGTTGGCGACGGACTCGAGCGCGACGCCGTGGCGTCGCATCCTCTCGGGGTCGACCTGGACGGTGAGCAACTCGATGCGCTCGCCCCAGATCGGCACGTTGGCGACCCCGGGGACCCTCAGCAGCCGCGTCCTGATCTTCCAGTACGCCGTCATGGACAGGTCGATCAGGTCGAGGTCGGGATCCGTCGTGGTCAGGCCGATCTTCGACACGCGGCTCGTCGCCGACAGCGGCTGGATCATGAACGGCGGGCTCGCCCAGGTGGGCAACGTCGGCGCGATCAGGGCGATGCGCTCGGCCACGTGCTGCCTGGCCGTGAGCAGGTCCGTCTCGGGGTCGAAGATCATCTCGATCGCCGAGAGGGATTCGACCGACTTCGAGCGGATCACGTCCACCCCGGGGACGCCGTTGAGGGTCTGCTCGAGTGGGATCGTGACGAGCGACTCCACCTCGCTGGCGGAAAGACCCAGCGCGGGCGTCTGCACCTCGACCTTGGGGGGGGCGAACTCGGGGAAGACGTCCACCTGCGTATGGCTCAGCTGCTGGACGCCGAAGAACATCAAGCCCCCCGCCAGGGCGATCGCGAGGTATCGGAACTTCAGGCTGCCGGCGACGATCCAACGAAGCATCGCTCGCTCATCTCTCTCGTGACCGTGTCATCAGCCGATCCCGACTTCGGTGCCGTACAGCTCGGGGACGCCCACCACCACGACCTGTGTCCCGGCGGGCGGACCCTCCGACAGACGCGCCACGCCGTCTTCCTCGCCCACGATCTGGATCGGCGCGCGCACGAAGACCAATGGCTCCGGGTTCGTGTACACCCACCACTGGCCGCCGGCGTCCAGATAGATGGCCGAGCTCGGCACGACCAGCCCGTCTTCGCTCGATGCGACGGCAACGGTCTGGATGTCGAGCCGCTCCGCTGCCGCCGCGGTCAGCGTGATCGTGGCCAGCTCGCTCCCGTCCCGCTCTTCCACGGTGGCGGGCTGGTTGACGACGTGCTCGTCGGATGGCGCGTCGCCACACGACACGAGGAGCATGAACGCCACCGTCACGACCGCC
Source organism: Actinomycetota bacterium (assembly GCA_046716145.1). Taxonomy (GTDB): domain Bacteria; phylum Actinomycetota; class UBA4738; order UBA4738; family HRBIN12; genus AC-51. The sequence goes on along the minus strand of JBKJXU010000159.1, from coordinate 8,638 downwards.
GAGCCGCGCCGCAGCCGTCGCCTCATGTGCTGGTGTTCCCTAGGCTTCGATCGTGTCGACGTCGGGTATCCGGATGAACAGCTCGTCAGCCGAGGTATCGGGTTCGGCGATGTACCCGAACCGTAGGTAGGCCGCAGGCAGGACCACCACGCTGAGCAGCACGTTCGTCACGAGGCCCCCGAGCACCACGATCGCCATAGGACGGACGATCTCGAAACCGGCCACGTGCCCGGCGGCGACGATCGGTGCGAGGACGGCCGCCGCCGCTAGCGTCGTCATCGCGACGGCGCCGAGCCGCTCCCGTGTCCCGGAAGCAACCAGATCGGCGCCGAAGGACCCGCCGTGTTCGCGCTCCAACGCCAGGTATCGCCGCACCATCGTGGTGCTCGTGCGAGCAGCGAGCGCGAGCAGCACGGCGAAGCCCGCCACCGCGCCCAGCGTGACGTCGCCACCGGTGACGAGCGCTGCGACGGCGCCACCGGTGAGCGCCATCGGCAAGGTCACCGAGACGACGGCCGCCACGCGCCAGCTGTAGAGGGCGGCCTGCAACAACAGGAAGATCGCGATGAGAACCGTGAGCGCGATCACGAGCACCCGACTTCGCGCGGCCGCCTCATCCGCGAAACCACCGAGGAGCTCCGCGTGATACTCGAGCGGGAACGCCATCGATGCGATCGCGGTGTCCACGTCAGCCGCGACAGCGGCCACGCCGCGTCCGGAGACGCTGGCCGTCACGTCCACGTAGGTCTGGACCGACTCGTGCAGGATCACGGTCGGGTTCGGAACCACCCGCACATCGGCCACGGAGCTGAGCGGCACGAGGCCTCCACGCGGCGTGTCGATCAACAGGTCTCGGACGTCGTCCTCCGTCTGCCGCAGCTCGGGCGTACCCCAGACGACGACGTCGAAGACCTTCTGTTCCTCGAACAGGTTGCCGACGACCAATCCGGACAGCAGCGTGGTCGCAGATCGCCGGACATCACCCGGTGAGATGCCGAAACGCTCCGCCTGCGCGATGTCGGCCTCCACTTCGATCGTCGCCTCATCGGCCGAGCGGCGGACCTGCGGGTCCACCACCCCGTCGACCCCGGCGATCGACTCCCTGACCGCTTCGGCGGAGTCCTCGAGGACGTCGGGGTTCTCGCCGTACACCCGCACCACGATCTCGGCGTCCTTGCGCCCGAGCACCTCGGTGATGCGCTGCTCGGAATAGGTGAACACATCGGTGTCCGCGTCCGGCAGCCCGCCGGCGACGCCCCGGATCGCGGCCAGCGTGGCGCCGTAGTCGGCCGCGGCGTCGATGTTGATCCAGACCTCGGCGGCGTTCACGTTCACGACCTGGTCGGACTGGATCGCGCGGCCCACGTGCGCACCAACCGCATTGATGCCGGGCAGCGCTCCGATCTCGCCGACCGCCTGCGCCGTGATCTCGTCCATGCGCGGCAACGAGGTGCCCGGTGGGGCCTGCAGCGACACGATCACGTCCCGCTCGCTCAGCGCCGGGCGGAGCGACAGGTCGAGGAAGGGGATCGTCGCCACGCCGATCAACGCGACCAGGGCGAAGGTGACGTACGCGATGCCCGGGCGCGGAAGGATCTTCGCCGTGATCCGGTCATACCTGCGCTGCAACCATCGGATCGGCGCCGACACCTCGGCCCGCAAGAACCGGTTCTGCAGCAGGAGCAGGGCGAGCGCGGGGGTCAGGAGCAAGGCGACGAGCATCGCCGCGAGGATCGCGAGCAGGTACGTGGACGCGATCGAGGGCAGGAACGCTCCCGCCTCGCCCTGCATGAAGAACGCCGGGACGATCGCGGCGGCGGCGATGATCGTCGCGTACAGGAGCGGGCGTCGCATCTCGAGTGACGCCTCCAGGATGACGCGCCACGTGGGCAACCCGTCCCCCACCTCCTGGTGCTCGCGCATCCGGCGCGCGATGGTGTCGACGTCGACGATCGCGTCATCGATGAGGACGACGAGCGCCATCACGATGCCGGCGAGGATCATCGTGTTGACGGTGGTATCGGTGAGATGCAGGACCAACCAGCCCGCCGTCAGGGAAGCCGCCGCCGAAACACCGGCGATCACGGCGCTCCGCCACTCGAAGAAGAAGGCACCGAGGATCAGCAGGACGAGGAGTCCCCCGACCACGAGGGCTCGCCCCAGGTTGTCGAGGGATCTCTCGATGTAGGTGGCGGGCCGGTACACCGAGGTATCCACCTGGAGCCCGGGCAGACCAGGGCCGAGTTCCTCGAAGGCCCCGTCGATCCCCGCGGTCACTTCGGGCGTGTTCGCCTCGGGGAACTTCTCGATCACGAGGAGCGTGCACGTGCCATCGCCGCAGAGGGCATCGCCGATCAGCGGCTGATGGTCCTCCACGACCTCGGCGACATCGCCGAGGACCAATCCCGTCCCACCGGCGTTGACGCCCGCACCGCTTCCCTGGCCGCCTTCGAGCGGCACCTGTGCGAGCTCGCGCGGCGTCGATATCGCTTGCTCGTGGAAGACGTGCAGTCGCTGATTCACCGTGTCGATGAACCCACCCGTACCGGGCGAGGAGGCCTCCAGGAAGCTCAAGGGCGAGACCTCGAGGGCGTTGCCCGCCGTCCGGATCACCTGGCTGAGCGTGACGTCGTGCTCGGCCAGCACCTGCGGATCCACCAGGACCTGCAACTGCCGGTCCCGGAACCCCCAGATGGCAACGTTGGCCACGCCTTCGACGCCGAGCAGACGGGGAACGATGATCCAGCGAGCCAGCACGGACGTTTCGATCGGGGTGAGCTCGTCCGATTCCAGCTTCACGATCGCGACGCGGCTGAGGGAGGAAAGAGGCTGCAGCATCTGCGGGGGTTTCGCTACCTGCGGCAACCCGGCGGCCGCGACGGCCTGTGTCAGGCGCTCGGCGACGACTTGGCGTGCGTCGAGCAGCGGCGTGCCCGGCTCGAACGTCATGACCACCGAAGAGAGCCCGGGGATCGAGGCGGATTCGATCTCGTCGAGGAAGGCGATACCGTTCAATAGATCCTGTTCGAGCGGGACCGTGATCAGCTGCTCGACCTCCTCGGCGGACAGGCCCAAAGCCTCGGTCTGCACCTCGACGGTAGGACGACTGAACTCCGGGAGCGCATCGGTCTTCATGTCGTCGAGTTGCAGGAAACCGACCACGATCAGAGCACCGGCGATGGCCACGATAAGCCGCCTGAATTTGAGGCTCGAGCCGACGATCCAGCGCATCATGGTTGCGGTTCCTCCCCCTCGTTCAACCGGATCGACGTGCGGAACTCCCCGAGGCTAGGAAGCACCCTCGGGGGTGATGACCTCGCGCAGCGGAACGCGCCGAAGCGTGGTGATGGGATGGCAGTGTTCCCTCCGCGAAACTCATGGGGCGGATACTATCTATGCACCCCCGCGGGATGTACACCCCCCAGATGTGGGAAGCGGCCTACGTCAGGCGAACGCCGCTGCCGTGCCTCTTACCCGGGGGGCGGCGGCTCTCTCCAGACGGGACCACGTCAGCCGTGACCACCTCGCGCGAGGCCGCCCAGCAGGCCCGGGCGACAGCCCCGGATCGCGACGGATCGTCGTAGGAACGAGAGACCAACATCGCGCCCTCGAGTCCGTCCACGATCATCCGTGCTGCGTCCGTCGCCGATCCGCCGAAGTCCAAGGCCCGCTCCGTCCGCCCGCGAGTGAGCACCTTCTCCAGCCAGAGATCGTTCTCATCGACGAAGGCGAGCACCGCGGCACGCATGGCTTGGGGGAGCGTCTGGTACTCCGCCGCCAGCATGCCGCACATGCACATGCGGTGCCCCCTCAGGACGTCGGCGTAGAGATCGGCGTAGGCGTCGAGCTCGGTCGCGATGTCTGCGTAGCTGAAGCCGTTGAACCCGCGGGTCTGTAGAAGCCGCTCCGCGACGTCGAGGAGGGTCGTGGGCGACGAGCCCGTGGTGGTCGTGGACTGGTTCGGCGAGAGCAACTACGCCAAGGGTTAGGCCTGGCCCGGCCGCGCGTCAGCCTTGGTGCCACGCAGCGGGAACAGGTTCCACCTGGCGTAGGCCACGTAGCCCAGAACGGTGGCGATGACCAGGTTCGTGACGATCTGCGTGATCTCGCCGCGGGTGCTGTGCCAGATGACGGCTCCGAGCATGACGACGACCAGGCCCAGGGCAGCGAAGCTGGTCAACCACGGCAGGATCTTCGTCAGCCCGGGGAGGATCAATCCCAGGCCGCCCAGGATCTCCGCGGTCCCCGCGATCACATGGAGCGAGTCATCGAGGTCGTACATCCAGCTCATCGGTCCGGGAAGGCCCTCCGGGACGATGAAATGCATCACGCCGACGACGACGAAGTAAACGCCGAAGACCCACTGGAGGATCCACACGGTCCGTTCCCGTCTCTGCACGCTGCCTCCTCGATCACCCGTCGCGAGGATCGCTCAGCATCCCGAAGTCGGGCTTCAAGCTCCCGAGCATCTGAGTCGGCGTCAGAACGCCGGCTGCGTTACCCCGCGGCGCCCTCAGGGACGACCCCGAGCTGTTGCATCATCGTCAACGCGTCGAAGACGCCCCAGTGCTCTCTCGCGAGACCGTCCTCACCGAAACGGACGATGTCGATCAACTGAACGTCGATGCGCTTCCCGGTCGCCGGCATGTCCATGAACGCGCCTTCGTGCGTCCCGGTAGCTCGGGCCCGAGCGACCACCTTGTCGCCGCTCGAAAGGATGTCTTCGACCTCGAAGCGCAGATCCGGGAACGCGGCGATGTACATCGTGAAGAACTCCTTGACCCCATCCTTGGTGGGTGCGAGCCCAGGTGTCTCCTCATGCTCGACGAAATCGTCGGCCACCACCTGATCGAACCCACCGATGTCGCCGGCGTTGATAAGGTCGTACAGACGTCGCATCTGCGCCTCGTTGTCCATCGTGCATGGTCCTCTCGTCGGTGTCGGGCGATCATAGTACAGACGTCTCCGAGCCCGGATGGCACGGTTGCGTCGCTGCGCGACGATGACCCGATACAGGATCGATGCGATGACGGTCGAAACCGGGACCGACCCCTCCTCGAGGGTCGACCTGTTGTGGATCCCTCTTGGTGCCGGCGCTCGCTCGGTCCGGTTCAACGGGAAGGCGTACGAGGCGCTCGCCGCACTGCGCGAACGACGTGCGCGCCGGGATCTCTACCATTCCGCCCTCCAGGTGTTTGTCCCCGACGGCAGGTTCGTCATCGAGGTGACGCCGATCCCGGACCTGCGTGGGGAGATGCGTGGCGTCGTCGGCGAAGGTCCGGTCGGAACGAGATGGGCGGGTCGGCTTCGGATCTTCCGCTACGAGATCCGCCGATGGCGAGACGGCGTGATCCCCGACGCCGGCGCGGCGATCGCCAGCCCGGTGCGGGTGGCCGATGACCGCGACCGCGCCCAGCGCATCCTCGACTTGGTGCCATCCGTTCCCACCCCGGTCTGGGGCCGTGACGAGTTACGGGCCGGCGAGATGTGGAACTCGAACTCGGTGATCTCGTGGCTGCTCGACCGCGCTGGCATCAGCACCGACGGCATCGAGCCGCCGCCGAACGGCCGGGCTCCCGGCTGGAGCTCAGGGCTCGTGGTCGCACGCCGGCCGTAGGGCACGCTCCGCCGTTCGAGCTCTCTCAGCGCTGCCGGTCCAGGAACGAGATCACGTGCTCGCTGAACACCTGGGGAGCGAGGACGTCTGCCACGTGCTGCTGGCCGTCGTGAACGCCGTCGCATCGTGCTCACCTGATCGGTACGTCTCGAAGAGCCGCTTGATCAGATCCTCGTTCGGGTGAGCCGCGTCGAACACTTGCGGTCGAGGTCTCGCATCCTCTCGGCGGATGCTCGCACCGCGCCGTTCTGCGCATAACCTTCGCGGCATGCCGCAACGCACGAGGTCCCCCCCACGACCCCGGACGACAGATCCCGTGCGAGGGGTCCGCGTGAGCCGTCCCACCGACCATCGACGGGCGGGCAACCTGAGCCCACGCGATGACCCCGACGCACGCCGAACCGAGATCCAGGGCATCTCAATCGCATGGGAAGAACGCGGCGAGGGCACGCCGATCCTGCTGATCCACGGGTGGTCGGCGGACCGTCGCTACATGCTCGCCGACCTGGAGCCGGTCTTCGCCGGTCATCGCGGTTGGCGCCGGGTCTACCTCGACCTCCCGGGACACGGCGCGACTGCGGCCCCCGAGTGGCTCTGCACCCAAGACCAGATGCTTTCGATCGTGCTCGGCTTCATCGACGCGGTCCTGCCCGACGAGCGCCTCGCCGTCGCCGGCAACTCCTACGGCGGGTACCTCGCGCTGGCGCTGGTCCGCTCGATCCCGCAAGACCTGCTCGGCGCCGCGCTCCTGGTGCCCTGGGTGCCCGGGCCCGACGGCATCAGTGACGCTCCGACACCGGTCACGCTGCGAGCGGACCCGTCGATCTTCGGCGACCTCGCCCCCGACGAGGCGTGGATCCCCGACGCACTGGTCGTGCATGAGCGCAGGATGCTCGAGGGGATCCGCGCGCATGACATGCCCGCCTATCGCGTCGCCGACTGGTCGTTCCTCGACCGTCTGGAAGGTAACCAACTCCTCACCGGGGATGCCGGCCATCCAGGGCCGGCGTTCGACGGACCCAGCCTGATCTTCACCGGACGCCAGGACTCGACCGTCGGGTATCGGGTCGCGTGGGGGCTGCTCGACGAGCTTCCTCGCGCCACCTACGCCGTCGTGGACCTGGCCGGGCATCACCTCGGCCGCATCGAGCGCCCGGCGCTGTTCGCGGCGCTCGTCGGCGACTGGCTGGAGCGGATGACCGGATCGGTACCAGCCACGGGACGAGGGGACGAACGACCGAGCACGATCGCGTAGCCGTTCCCGAAGCGATCCTTCGGGACCCAGGGGAGCTTCAGCGATCGGGCGGCGGCTCCCCGAGGATCCGCCGGACCTCTCCCGCGATGGCTCGCGCAGCCGCCGCGTGGCCCTCGGGCTCCCAGTGCCACGGGTCGCGTGGGCTCGGCTCTACGATGAGGGCGAGATCGAGGAGATCGCATCGCAGCTTGCCGGCGAGCTCCTCGTACGCGGCGCCGAGCGCCCGGGACCTCTCCACGGCACCGGGTGAGAGCGCCTCGTCGTCAGGCCCCAGAGGCCCGACGACATGCGGTGCCACGAGCAGCGGCATGGGAGCGTGCTCAGCCTCGGGTCCGTACTCCCAACTCGCTCGGACGATCGAGACGAGCTCACCGGCCCCGCGAGCGATGTCTTCCACCGACAGGTAGGGCAACGACACGTCGTTCGTCCCCAGCAGGATGATGACCAGATCCAAGGGGGCGCAGGTCGCCATCGAGGGCACGATGAGGTCCCGACCGCTTCGGAAGGGTCGTGGGAGCCGGTCGAAGACCGTCGTACGTCCGCCCAGCCCGGCTTCGTACACATCGAACCCGTCCCCGAGCTCCGATGCCATCACCCGCGGCCACCGCACGTCCGGGCCGAACCGGTCCCCGTCGCTCCCGGGGACCGAGCCCCAGGTGTTGGAATCGCCGTAGCAGAGCACCGAGCGCATCGTGCCCAGGGTACCGGCGACCACTCGATCGCGGAACGATAGGGTCCGCCGGAGATCGAGGAGAAGGAGACGCACCATGGCGTTCGCGAAGGGTTCGAAGGCTAACATCCACCTCGAACAGGAAGGTGATGGGCCGGACATCGTCTGGGTCGCCGGCGCGGGTGGGACCGCCGACTCGTGGGGCTATCAGCTCGCGCACTTCCGCGGCTCGTTCCGCAACACCACGTTCGACACGCGCGGTGTCGGCACGACCACGACCGACGCTCCCCAACCGTGGCCGATCGAGGACTTCGCCACCGACACCGCCGACCTGATCCGCGCGGTGTGCGAGCCCCCCGTCGCACTCGTGGGACTGTCGTTCGGCGCGGGCATCGTCCAGCAGGTGGCGATCGACCATCCCGAACTCATCCGCGTCGCGATCCCGATGGGGACCGGCGCTCGGAGCGTGGGCTGGACCTGGGACTACCAGATGGCCGAGATCGAGTGGCGCCGTGCGGGTCATGGCTTCGCATCCGACCCCGCCTCAGCCATGATGGCGACGATCCACTACGCCGCGATGTTCTACCCCGCGAAGGTGCTCGGTGATCGCGTCCTGTGGCCCAGATCGCGAGACGAACTGTTCGGGTTCTACGCCGAGGGCGGCGAAGAGGCCTCGCTGCTCGCCCAATGGCTGCCGTGCGTCACCTTCGATCAGACCGAGCAACTCCCCGGCTGCATGGTTCCCATGCACGTGATCGCGTTCGAGCAGGACGTGCAGGCCGTGCCGCAGGACAACCACGAGGTCGCCGAACTGGCCGGCACCGCCGAGTACCACGAGTTCGCGGGCATGGGACATCTCTCGATCTCCGGGCACACCCAGGACATCCTCAACCCGTTCATCGAGGGTTTGATCCGGCGGTACCTGTAGCCCGGGCCGACGTAGGCTCTCTCATCCATCGCGAGGAGCGATCTTGGCCGACCCGACGCGTCCCCGCTTCGAAGAGCTCGACGCCAGCGACACCCCGTTGGGTGTGATCAGCCTGCGACGCAGGCTCGAGCCGATGCTCCAGGTCGACGTCTACGAGGCGAAGCTCGA
>JBKJXU010000158.1:0-12315 GCA_046716145.1 Actinomycetota bacterium | reverse complement strand
TTCCGCTCGCTTCGTCAACCTCCTGACGCCCGCCGGGGCTCGTCGCAAGATCGATCGTCAAGATCCTCACGACTCCCACCCCTCGGTCGTTGTCGTGAGGATCGTGACGACGGACCGCGAAGAGTGGGCACCTCCCGTGTCAGGATCTTGACGATCTGCCACGCGCTAGCCTAGGCGCCGTGCGCCCCCCTCCACCGCCCGACCTCGGCCGCTCGTGGTGGCTCCGCGAGGCGCTCGGCCACGAGGAGTTCGCGGGTCCGCCCTCGCCCGCGCTCGACACCGACACCACCGCCGACGTCCTGATCATGGGCGGTGGCTACACAGGGATGTGGACCGCGTGGTTCCTGAAGGAGCGCGACCCGGGGCTCGACATCGTTCTGTTGGAAGCCGACATCTGCGGCGGCGGGCCGAGCGGCCGCAACGGTGGGTTCTGCGACGGCTGGTGGGGTCAGGTCGCCGACCTCATCGCCACCTTCGGCCCGGATCAGGCGAAGGATCTCCTGCTCGCGTGCGGGCGATCACCGGGCGAGATCGGCGCGTGGTGCGAGGCCACCGGCGTGGATGCCTGGTTCCGCTTGGGCGGCGACCTCGCCGTGATGACCGCCCCTTCCCACGAGGGGAGGTGGCTCGGGACGATCCGCTCGGCGCGGAGCATCGGTGTGGAAGACGGCTATCACGTGCTCTCGGCCGCCGAGGTCCGCGACCGCGTGGACTCGCCGGTGTTCGGCGCCGGCATGTTCATCGACGACGGGGCCAGCGTGCAGCCCGCCCGGCTGGCGCGCGGGCTCCGCAAGGTCCTGATCGAACGGGGCGTGCGGATCCACGAACAGACGCCGGTCCGCCGATTCGGTTCGGGTCGTCCGGCGCTCGCGGAGACCCCACGCGGCACGGTCCAGGCCGAGCAGGTGATCAACGCGCTCGGAGCATGGGCCACGCCGTGGAAGGCGTTCCGTCAGAACCTGACGGTTCGCGGTTCCTACATGGTGATCACGGAGCCCGCCCCCGAGAAGATCGCGGAGATGGGGTGGACGGGCGGCGAGAACCTCCGCGACTTCCGCTCCTCGGTGCATTACGTCCGCACGACCCCGGACGGGCGGATCGCGATGGGGCTGGGTGGCCTGCAGCCCGACCTCGCGCGGCGGATCGATCCGCGCTACGCCTACGACGAGCGCTCGGTTCGCCGGGTCGCGGGTGACCTGCTCCGGTTCTTCCCCTCCTTCGAAGGCGTCGGGTTCGCCGCGGGCTGGGGAGGACCCATCAACGTCTCCGGGCTCAACCTCCCCTTCTTCGGGACGACCGGGGCGGGCAACGTGCATCACGGCCTGGGGTACACGGGCAACGGCGTGGGGCCCTCGCATCTGGGCGGGAAGATCCTGGCCGCGCTCGCCACCGGCGCCGACGACGACCTCACCCGCCTCGCGGTGGTCACTCGCGAACCGAAACGCTTCCCGCCCGAGCCCATCCGCTCGCCCGGGATGTTCGTGACGAACAAGGCGATCGTGCGCAAGGACGACCGGGAGGCGGCGGGCGAGGCGGCGGACTGGGCGACGCGAACGGTCGCCGCGCTCCCCCGTAGACTCGGCTTCAACCTTGGACCACGCTAGCGCATGATCGTTGCGGTGCCGCCCGACCAGGGTCGCTCCTGGTGGCTGCGGGAGGCGCTCGCCATGCCCAAGTTCCAGGGTCCGCCCTCGCCACCGCTGCAGGGCGACACGCAGGCCGACGTCGTGATCCTCGGAGGTGGCTACACCGGGCTCTGGACCGCGTGGTTCGTCACGCAGATGGCACCGGGCACCGACGTGGTGCTCCTGGAACAGGACATCTGCGGCGGCGGCCCGAGCGGACGCAACGGCGGCTTCGTGAACTCGTTCTGGGGCGACCTGGCGCACCTGACGAAGGTGCACGGTGACACGCAGGCGCTCCGTCTGTGCGAGGCCGGGGAGACGAGCGTCCGCGCGATCGGCGAGTTCTGCCGCGAGCAGGGGTTCGACGCGTGGTTCCGCCCCGACGGCGACCTCGCCGCCGCCACGTCCGAGGCGCAGGTCGGCGAGTGGGCCGACCAGGTGATCGCCTTCGACCGGCTCGGGTTGTCCGAGCACATGCAGGTCCTCACGCGCGAAGAGATACGACGTCGCGTGGACTCCCCCGTCATCCGAGGTGGCGTCGCGACGGCGTTCGGGGCAACGGTCCAGCCCGCGCGTCTTGCGCGCGGCCTTCGCAACGCGGTGATCGACGCCGGCGTTCGGGTCTTCGAAGGCACGCCGGTGACGAGCTTCGGGGTGGGCCGTCCGGTGCGGGTGAAGACACCGGGGGGGACCGTGACCGCGGGTGCCGGTGTGCTCGCGATGAACGCGTGGGCGCAGCACTGGAGGCGATTCCGGCGCGCGATCACGGTCCGTGGCTCTTACATCGTGCTCACCGCGCCCGCACCGGAGCGTCTGCAGGCCCTCGGGTGGACCGACGGCGCGGGCCTGTGGAACTACCGGGAAGCCGTGCACTACATCCGGACCACACCGGACGGGAGGATCGCGTTCGGGATCGGCGGGATGCAGCCCGACCTCGCGCGCACCATCGACCACCGGTTCGCCTACGACGAGGCGTCGCTGCGGGTGGCGATCGCGGACCTGCACCGGATGTTCCCGACGTTCGCCGACGTGCCGATCGAGGCCGGGTGGGGAGGCCCTATCGACGTCAGCGGCACGCACGAGCCGTTCTTCGGCACCCTCGAACGGGGCACGGTGCACTACGGCCTGGGCTACACCGGCAACGGCGTAGGCCCGGCGCACCTGGGTGGCACGATCTTGGCCCACCGCGCGCTCGGGACCTACGACGACGTGCTCGCTCTGCCGATCGTCGACGTGGAGCCGAAGCGGTTCCCGCCCGAGCCGATCCGCTCGCCGGGCGCCATGGTGGCGAACCTCGCGATCCGCCGCCGTGATGCAGCCCGGGACGCCGGCGAGGAGCCGAACCCGTTCGTCGACTTCGTGGCGAAGCTTCCGCGGCGGCTCGGGTACAACCTGGGCCCGTGAGGACCTCCGAACCCCCGCGCCAGGCAGACGTCTCCTGGTGGATGGAGGAAGCGCGGGGCGACCCGGCGCTTCGAGCCTCGACCCCGTGCCCGCCTTTGGCCGGGTCGACCGTCGCCGACGCCCTGATCCTGGGCGGCGGCTATACGGGCATGTGGACGGCGTGGTTCTTGACCGAACGCGAACCGGGTCTGGATGTCGTGCTCCTGGAGTCCGAAACCTGCGGAAGTGGACCGAGCGGGCGCAACGGCGGCTTCTGCTACGGCATGTGGGAGGACCTCGAGGCGCTCGTTCGTTTCTTCGGCGATACCGGCGCCCTGCGGATCGCCGAGGCGGCGCAACGGTCGGTGGGCGAGATCGAGGCGTGGGCGCTCGAGCAGGGAGCCGACATCTGGTTCACGCGCGCCGGGCACCTCACGGCCGCGTCATCACCGGCGCAGGACGGCGCGTGGCTCCCGCTCCTGGGCGAGGCGCGCCGCCTCGGTGTCGCGGACGATCGGTTCGTGGAGCTGTCCGCAGACCAGGTCCGGGCGCGCTGTGACTCGCCGGTGCTCGGGGCGGGGCTCCTGCAACCCGACAACGCGACCCTGCAACCCGCCCGGCTCGCGCTCGCGCTCCGCGCAGCGCTGCTGGAACGTGGCGTCCGGATCCACGAACGCAGCCCCGTCACGCGGTTCACCGCCGGTCCGCCGGTGACCGTGCAGACGCCTCAGGGCTCGGTCACCGCCGAGCGCGGCGTGCTCGGCCTCGGCGCGTGGGCGTCGTCCGTGCGCCGCTTCCACCGCGCGATCGTCCCTCGCGGGACCTACATCGTGCTCACGGCACCCGCTCCCGAACGGCTGGCGGACATCGGCTGGACCGGCGGCGAGGGTCTCGCCGACTGGCGCACCGCGCTTCGCTATGTCCGCACCACGCCCGACGGCAGGATCGCCTTCGGGGCAGCGGCAGCCACGGCGGGCACAGGGACCGGACTCGGGCCTCGCCTGCGCTACGACGCGCGCACGATCGCGAAGATCGCTGCGGATCTGCGTCGCTTCTTCCCTTCGTTCGACGACGTACCGATCGAGGCGGCGTGGGGCGGGCCGATGGACGTCACCGGACGCCACCTGCCGTTCTTCGGCTCCTACGAGGGCGGCGCGCTGCACTACGGCATCGGCTACACGGGGGGCGGCGTGGGACCGTGCCACCTCGGGGGCAAGATCCTCTCGGCGATGGCGCTCGGGATCGAGGATGAGCACACGTCGCTGCCGTTGGTCGGTCTCGAACCGATGCGGTTCCCGCCCGAGCCGTTCCTCTCGGCGGGAGCGGCGATCACGCAGGCCGCGATCGTCCGCGCGGACGAAGCAGAAGATCGCGGGTCGCGGACCGATCCGCTCACCCGGCTGGTCGCCGGCATGCCCCGGCGCATGGGCTACGAACTCGGCCCGTAGCAGCCAGGACCTTCGGCGCCCCGGCGCCCCGGCGCTCCGGCCACGATGGCCGCCATGACGGACACGCCGCACCCCATGGCGGGCATGGACGCGTTCGCGCCCGCCCAGATCGCGATGCTCGTGCAGACCCGCGGCGTGGCGAAGTCACAAGCACCGGCGCTCACGACGTTCGTGCTCGGGGTGCTGGCCGGCGCGTTCATCGGCCTCGGGGCGGTCTTCTCCCTCGTGGTCGGCACCGGTTCGTCCCTGGGCTACGGTCCCACGCGTCTGCTCGCGGGCTGCGCGTTCTCGCTCGGCCTGATCCTCGTCGTCGTCGCCGGCGCGGAACTGTTCACGGGGAACAACCTCATCGTGATGGCGGTCGCGAGTGGCCTGGTCACGCCAGGTCGGCTGCTGCGGAACTGGGGCATCGTCTACGCAGGCAACGCGGTGGGAGCCGTCTCGATCGCGGTCATGGTCTGGGCAGCGGACTGGTGGCGGGCCGGGGACGGCGCGGTCGGAGGAACCGCCCTGTCCACCGCCATCGCGAAGGCCGATCTCCCCTTCGGACCCGCGTTCGTTCGCGGCATCTTGGCCAACGCCCTGGTGTGCCTGGCGGTCTGGCTCGCCACCGCCGGCCACACGGTCATCGACAAGGTCGTCGCCATCGTGCCGCCTATCGCGGCGTTCGTGGCCGCCGGCTTCGAGCACTCGATCGCGAACCTCACGTTCCTGCCGCTGGGGTGGCTCCTGCAGCGCGAAGCGGGCGGTGACGCGATCACGGCCAACGGCATGGCCACGAACCTGGTCGCCTCCACCCTCGGCAACATCGTGGGTGGAGCCGTGCTGGTCGGCTTGGTCTACTGGTTCGTCTACCTGCGAGGATCCAGGCCGTGAGCACCGAACCGGCGATCGCGGTCGAAGACGTGACCAAGTACTACGGGCGCGCGCGTGGCGTGGAGAACCTCACCTTCGAGGTGAAGCGCGGTGAGGTGTTCGGGTTCCTGGGGCCTAACGGCGCAGGCAAGACCACCATGATCCGCATCATGCTCGATCTCATCCGGCCCACCTCCGGCCGCGTGCGGGTGCTCGGTCTGAACGCCACGACCGACGCGCCTCTGATCCACGCCCGGGTGGGCTACGTCCCCGGCGAGTTCGGGTTGTACGAGCGGAAGACGGGAGATGCGTACCTGCGAACGTTCGCGTCGCTGCGTGGCGGCGCCGGCGTCGAGCGGATCGACGTGCTCGCCTCGCGTCTGTCGCTGGACACCTCGGCCACGATCCGCAACTTGTCACACGGCAACCGCCGCAAGCTGGCGCTGATCCAAGCCTTCATGCACGACCCCGACCTGTTCGTCCTCGACGAGCCGACGCAAGGGCTCGATCCGCTGATGCAGCAGGAGTTCCACGCGATGATCGCCGAAGCGCGCGGTCGCGGGGCTACGGTGTTCCTCAGCTCACACGTGCTGCCCGAGGTCGAACGGGTGTGTGACCGGGTCGCGATCATCCGGGAGGGCCGGCTGATCTCGGTGGATGACATCGGCGAGTTGAAGGCCAAGGCGTTGCGTAGCGTCGACCTGCATTTCGAAGCCCCGGTGTCCGCTGAGGAGTTCGATTCACTCGCGTCGGTGGTCTCGGCGACCGCACGGGGCGACCTCGTCTCGCTGGTGGTCCGGGGCCCGCTGGACGAAGTCGTGAAAGCGGCAGCACGGCACACGGTCGTGAACGTCGAAACACGCGAACCGAGCCTCGAGGAGGTCTTCCTGCAGGCCTACCGGGACGGGGGGACCTCGTGAGCGGCCTACTCAGGAAGGCGTGGCGCGAGCACCGCCGGACGTTGATCGGGTTCGGGATCGGGCTGGTGCTGACCGAACTGCTCTACATGGCCGTCTACCCCTCGATGCGCGATAGCGCTGCGGATCTGCAGGCCATGATGGACAACCTGCCTGAAGCATTCCGCAAGCTCTTCGGTGAGGACATCGCCTCGCCGGCGGGCTACCTGCGCAGCCAGTTGTTCGGCGAACTCGGGGTGATCCTGTTCCTGGTGGTGTCGATCGGGGCCGGGGCGCGCGCGATCGCCGGCGAAGAGGAGGCCCGAACGCTGGATCTCCTGCTCGCCACGCCGGTACGCCGGGCGCAGGTGCTCTGGTCCAAGGCCATCACGCTCGTGGCGCTGCTATCCGTCCTGGGCGCCGTGGCCTTCTTCACCGTGCTGGTGTTCGGCCCCATCTTCGACCTGCATGTGGGGGCGCCGGACCTGGCGACGGCCATGCTGATGCTCACGTTGACCTCGATCGCGTTCGCCTCGATCGCGCTGGCGATCGGCGCCTCGACCGGTCATCGCTCCACGGCGATCGCGGCCACGACGGCGATCGCGGTCGCGATGTACGTCGTGAACGCGCTCGGCCTGACCGTCGAGGCGCTGGAACCGCTCCGACCGCTCTCGCTGTTCCGCTGGTTCATGTCGCCGTTGCTGATCACCGGCGGGTTCGCGCCCAGGAACGTGGCGGTCCTCATCACCGTGTCCGGCCTGGCGTACGCCGTGGCGCACGTACGCTTCGGCCGTCGCGATCTTGGGTCGTGATCGCCGCCCGTCTTCGCGACCTGCTCGTGGCGCTGTCGGCCGGATCCGGCATCATCCGATCGCGATCAGCACGACACCGCCGAGCGCCGTCACCACGCCGACCACTTGATGGCGCGTGAGGTGTTCGTGCAGGACGAACCGCGCGAGCAGGGTCGTCACGACGGGGACGAGCGAACCGAGGACCGCCACGATCGTGAACAACCCTTTCGTCGTCGCCAGAGCGAACAGGACGTTCGCGCCGTTGTCCGCGGCGCCCACCCCGATGAGCACGCCGGCGTCGCGCCGGCCCAGACCCGACCACGACGGACGCGTGATCAGGACCAGGAGTCCCACCAGCGGCACCGATGATCCGCGGAGCATCAGGGCGGTCCACGCGGCGCTGCCCTCACCGGCGGCGTCGACGCAGACCGCCGTCGCACCCAGGGCGAGCGCGGCGATGACCCCGTAGCCGACCCCACCGGCCACCCGGCGACCGGCGCCCCCGGGCTCGGGCGCGATCGCGGCCAGCACCGCGCCGACCACCGCCGCGACCATCCCGACGACCTGCAGCCCGGTCGGCCGCTCGCCCTGGATCAGCCCCGCGGTCACGCCCACCAACACCGACAGCGCCGCGATCGGGGAGACGATGCCCATGCGTCCCACGGCGAGGCCCTGGTAGAGCGAACCGAGCCCCATGGCGCCGAAGACCCCACCGAGGAGCCCGAATGCGATCGTCGCGGGCGGTGGGACGCCGGGGTCGAAGACCAGGACCAGGATGACGGTCAGCGCGACGCCGGCGCTCCACGAGACGAGCGCCACGACGAGGACGGGCAGGCGCTTCGTGAACAGCCCCCCGACGAAATCCCCGCCGCCCCACGCCGCGGCCGCCGTTGCGGCCAAGACGACGGCGAGCACGGCGACCGTGGGTCCCGGTCAGATGACCCGGGCCCCGTCCTTCCAGACCTGTTCGATCCGGTCCTTCAGCATCGCGAAGTCGTACGGGTCGCCGTCGACCACCACCACGTCCGCGATCTTCCCCGGCTCGAGCGTCCCGAGCCGGTCATCCCACCCCATCAACTCGGCGGCCGACAGCGTCGCGGCGTGCAGCGCCTGCTGCGGCGTGAACCCGTTGTTGGCCATGTGCGCCAACTCGTTCAGGTTCCAGCCGTGCGGCGCCACAGGACAGTCGGTGCCCATCGCGACCTTCACCCCCGCCTCGGCGGCCAAACGCATCGCGTCGAACTCCGGCCGGCCGAGCCCCGCGAACTTCGCCCGGACCTCCGGCGCCAGCTTCGGGTCGTTCGCCAGCTCCTCGCTGGTGTCGCCTGCGGTGAGCGTGGGGACGAGCCAGGTCCCTGCCTCGGCCATCATCTCGGCCCCCTCCGCGTCCAGGTATGTGCCGTGGTCGACCGAGCGCACACCCGCCCGCACCGCGCGCTTGATGCCCTCGGGCCCGTGGGCGTGCGACATCACCCACCGCTCTTGATCGGCGGCGGTCGCGACGATCGCGTCCAACTCGTCCTGCGCGAAATGCGGGTGCATCGGATCGTCGGTCGGGGAGAAGAACCCGCCCGAAGAGGCGATCTTGATGACGTCGGCACCGGCGCGTATGACCTCGCGGACCTTCTCGCGCACGCCGTCGACGCCGTCACACTTCCCCGACGGGAACCCCGGGTACGGTGCCCAGTCCGCCGAGAGCGCGCCGCTCGGCAGCCACGGGTCGTTGTGCCCGCCGGTCTGGCTCAGCATCGTGATCGAGATCTGCATCCGCGGCCCGGGGAACAGCCCGTCCTGCACCGCCTTCTTCACCCCGGCGTCGGTCCCTCCCGCATCGCGCACCGACGTGATCCCGAGGCGAAGCGTCGTCAGCATGTTCGCGGGGGCCACGTAGAACGCGTAGGAGAAAGGCCGGTGCGCGATGGTGAGCTCGTCGTCGTCGTAGCGGCTCATGAGGTGCACGTGACAGTCGAACAGCCCGGGCAGTAACGCCTTGCCGGTGCAGTCGATCCCCTCGTCGCCGTCGAGGCCGGGACCCACCTCGGTGATCTTCCCGTCTACGATCACGACGTCGGCCTCGGCCAGATCTGCGCCCGTGCCGTCGAAGACCCTGCCCCCGTGGAACACAGTGCGCGCCAACTCACGCCCCTTCCGGCTCGCTCTTTAGACTGCGAAGGCCGAACCCTACTCCCGAGGAGCAGCCCATGGACATGCGCCTGGACACCGAGGACGCCGCGCTGGCAGCGAAAGCCCGTGCCTTCTGCGACGAGATCCTGATCCCGCTCGAGGACGAGTGCGAGGCGGGCGACGGCCTGACCCCGGCCTCCCACGCCACCGCGAAGCAGGCCGTGAAGGACCGGGACTTCGGCGCGATCAACCACGCGGTCGCCGACGGCGGCAAGGGCTACGACGTCTTCCAGGTGATGCTCGTGGAGGAACAATGGGGCCGCGCCACCGGAGCGCTGTGGGACATCCCCTGGCGCCCGTCGATCCCGCTCGCCTCCGGGACCGAGGCCCAGAAGGACCGCTACCTGCGCCCCGCCTGCCGCGGCGAGCGCCGCGACGCCTACGCCATCACCGAGGACGCCGCCGGCTCCGACGTCACGATGGTCGCCACTACCGCCCGCCGCGATGGCGACGCGTGGGTCCTGGACGGCGAGAAGTGGCACGTGACCTCCGGCGACGTCGCCGACTTCTTCCTGCTCCACGCCCACGTCGACGGCGACCCAGCGAAGGCCACGGTGTTCCTCGTGGACAAGGCCGCGCCCGGCGTTCGCCTGGTCCGCACCCCGAAGTACATGCACACGTTCGTGTTCGAGCATCCGATCTTCGCGTTCGAAGGCGTCCGCGTCGGCGACGACCAGGTCCTGGGCGAGGTCGGTCAGGGCTTCGAGCTGACGAAGGAGTGGTTCGTGGAGGAGCGGATCATGATCGGCGCGCGGACGATGGGAGCCTCGACACGCGCGCTGGAACTCTCGCTCGCGTTCGCGAAAGAACGCCGGCAGTTCGGCAAGGCGATCGCGGACTTCCAGGCGATCGAGTTCATGCTCGCCGACATGGCGGCGGAGATCATGGCCGCGAAGTCGCTGCTCTACCGGGTGTGCTGGGAGGCCGCGCGCGGCGGTGCGGATCGCAAGCGCATCCACGCCCAGGCGAGCGCGGTGAAGCTCGTGTGCTCGGAGACCGCCGGGCGCGTGATCGACAAAGCGGTGCAGATCTTCGGCGGGCGCGGCTACATGCGCGACCAACCCGTGGAACGCCTCTATCGCGAACTTAGGGTGGACCGGATCTGGGAGGGCACGAGTGAGATCCAGCGGCTGGTGCTCGGGAACGAACTCAAGAAACGCGGGCCTGGGGCCTACACGGATTGGCCGGGCTCGGCGACACCATGAGCGGGCTTCACCCCGTCGGGTCGATGGTTCGGAGGCTCGTGTAGCGCGCGAAGCCGCGGTCCGTCGTGCACAGCACGCCACCGTGTTCCTGGGTCAGCGCGGCGAGGTGCGCGTCCATGACCCCGGGTCCCCGCACCCGGCCTTCGTCGATCTTCGACACCAACATCGGCCAGTGCCGGGGCGTCGGATGCACGATGCGGGTGTTCGGGCGATCGAGCCACGACTCGACGATCCCGACCGCCTCGACCGGGTCGAGCGGGGCATCGAACACACGAGGGTCCGTGCCGATCCGAACGAACGCCATGAGCGTGGCGAGAGGGAACCCGATCTCCTCGTTCCCCGACAACGCGCCCTCGAGCCACGAACGAGCCGTGGCGTGCCGAGGACTCGTTGCATCGAATGCGTACAGCAGCAGGTTGGCGTCCAGGACGATCACGGACGCTCGGCGCCGTCGAGCACGTCCAGCAGACCTTGGATGTCGTCCAGGTCGATCCCAGGACGAAGGCCCATGTCGCGCACCGGGACTCGATATGCAGGCGCCTCGGCTTCCTCGGACCGATCGAGCCCGGACCGCAGAGCGTCGTTCACGACATCCTTGAAGGACCGGCCCTGGCGGCGCGCCTGTTCACGCAAGCGTGTCGCCACGTCGTCCTCCAGCGTGAGGGTCGTCCGTTCACTCAAGGCATCATGAAGTCTGCTGGCCAAGCATCACGATGTCAAGAGGCTACGTCCCGTCGAGGCACCCCACGACCTCGCCCGGCAGGCCCGGGATGGTGAGGCCGGCACCGCCCAACACGAAGTCATACGCGATCCCGTTCCACGTCCCCGGCAGGCCCTCGTACGCCTCGGGTTCCGCGCCCTCTTCGTACTGGAACCCGATCCAGTCGGGCGAGGCGAACCCGGTGGTGTCGTAGGGGGCCACCGCCACGACACCGGTGCCGAACCGTCGCTCCTCTACGAGGAACCGGCCCTGGTAGGTGAGGTCATCGGCCGCGTAGAACTTGACGTACCAGCGCCGGATGTTCTCCAGGTAGTTCTTGTCCGAGTACGGCGACTCGTCACCCAGGAAGAGCCGCATGTCCACCACGACGGCCTCACCCGGGAACGGCGAGACCTTCCGGATCCACGCGACCGGCGAACGCGCGTCGCGCGTCCCGGCCTCCGGCGTCACCCAGCCTTCCACGCACGCCTCCCGCGCGGCGCCACTCGTCGGCGGCGGTTGATCCGGGATCGCGGGCGGCGTGGGGGACGCGGCGCTCGTCACCGTCTGCACGGGCGAAGCCGTCGGACCGGCCGGGGTGTTCACGAACCCCTCGCTCCCCGTCGTGGAGCCCGGCTCACACGCGGCGAGGAGAAGCGCCGCGCACAGCAGGAACCCGCACACCTGGCCTCGAGACACGATCCGCTCAGCCTACCCATGGCTCGGCCCCGTCCGGCCGCGACTCTGGTAGGGATAGGTGATGCCTCTCCCGTCACACGCGTTCACCGACCCGAACGTGCGGGCCGCGCGCGAAGCGCGCGGCGCCCCCCCCCTGCCCCTGCCGCGCCGAGACCTCCTGAAGCGCTCCGCCTACGCGGTTGCCGGCGCGACGTTGTTCTCGTGCACGGGCGGGCGCGTGACCCCGAGCGTGACCGACCGCACACCCACCATCGACACGGCCACCCCCATCAAACGCGTCATCTACCTGATGCTCGAGAACCGCTCGTTCAACACGATGTTCGGGAAGTTCCCGGGTGCCCGGGGGACCGACGTCGGCGTCGAGTGGGGCAAAGAGAAGCCGCTGATCCGATGCCCGGACTGGCTCCCCGGCGACATCCCCCACGACCGCGCCGCCGGGCTCAACTGTCTGAACGGTGGCGCGATGGACGGCTTCGGCACCGGCACGTACGGCTCCACCTACGCCTACACGATCTTCGACGAGGACCAG
>JBKJXU010000157.1:0-3766 GCA_046716145.1 Actinomycetota bacterium | reverse complement strand
GCAGGTAGCGGTCCAGGGTGAAGCCCTCCGGGCCGGACAGCGAGCGCGCGAGGACGCGCGCGAGCGGGATCACGATGAACAGGGAGAGGCCGATCGCGGTGAGGCGCAGGAAGGTGCGCTCGCCGCGCGTGCGCGGCGAGCGTGAAGCGGCGAGCGACGTACCGCCCTCGATCCTGGCACCGGCCACGCGGGTCTCGAGCACGAGCAGCGCCGAGGTGAACATGATCTGGATCAGCGTGAGCGCGGCGGCCACCGGGAGATCCAGGAACTGCGAGGTCTGCCGCCAGATCTCGACCTCGATGGTCGCCCGGCCCGGCGGCGCCAGCAGCAACGCCGCCCCGAAGGACGTGAACGAGAAGAGCGCTACGAGGGTCGCCGCCCCGGCGACCGCCGGCTTCGCCAGCGGCAGCATCACCGCCGTGAGCCGCCGCCATCCGCGGGCCCCGAGTTCCTCGGCCGCATCCTCGAGCTCGGGATCGACCTCGGCCCACGCCGCGCCGACCACCCGCACCACCACCGCCACGTTGAAGAAGGCGTGCGCGGCGACGAGGGCGCCGAGCGATCCTTCGCCGCCCCCGAAGGCGAGCCCGACCACCACCGTGGGCAGGACGAACGGGACCACCGCGACGGCCTGCAGCACCGCGCGGCCGCGGAACCGCAGGCGGGAGAGTGCGTAGGCCGCGGGCAGCCCCAGCGCCATGGTCACGACCGTCGAGAGCGCCGCCTGCCCGATCGTGAACGCGATCACGCCCCGCAGGTTCGGGTCACCGACGACATCGGCGATCACGCCGAGCCCGAGCCGCCCGTCGGGGCGCAGACCGAGGTCGAGGATCCGGACCAGTGGGTAGAGGAAGAAGAGCCCGACGAACGCGAGCGGGATCCCCAGCAGCGCGGCGCGGCCTAGCGAAGCACGACGTCGGTCCACCGCTGCACCCAGTCCGTCCTGTTGGCCGCGACCGCCTCCGCATCGAGCGAGAGCGGCGTCGGCGGGATCACGGCGTTGTCGGTGAAGACCGCGGGGAGCGAAGCGTCGTCCACCACCGGGTACACGAACATCCGCAACGGGATGTCCTCTTGGACCGCCCGCGACAGCAGGAAGTCGATGAACGCGCGCGCCTCTTCGGGGTGGTCGGTTCCGGCGAGGATCCCCGCGAACTCGATCTGCCGGTAGCACGTGTCCTGGAGGACAGCGTTGCGTTCCGCCGGCCCCTCCGCCAGGACCACCTCCGCCACCGGGCTGGTGGCGTAGGAGACGACGAGTGCCCGCTCGCCCTCGCCGCCACCTGCTCCGGAGAACTCCCCGAAGTACGCCCGCTCCCAGCCGTCGACCACCTGCACGCCGCCAGCCCGCAGCCGGGCCCAGTAGTCCTCGAACCCGGGGTCGCCGTACTCGGCGATCGTGGCGAGCAGGAACGCCAGACCCGGCGTCGATGTGGCCGGGTTCTCCACGACGAGCTCGTCCGCCGACGCCACCAGGTCCTCGAACGACCGCGGCACGTCGGCGCTCGCGAACGCTGACGGATCCGCGTTCACGCACACGTCGCCGCGGTCGATCGGGGTCACGCGATGCTCCGGGTCGGCTTCGTAGGTGTCGGGGACCGCCTCCAGCCGTGGCGCGGCGTACGGCGTGAACACCTCCGCTTCCAAGGCGTCGTGCAGGAGGTTGTCGTCGATGCCGAAGAGCACGTCGCCTTCGGGATCACCGGAGGTGAGGATGGCGCGGCTGACGACCTGGCCGGCGTCTCCGGCCCGCAGCACCGTCACGTCGATCCCGCTGTCGGTCTCGAACGCACGGAGGATCTGCTCGGAGACGTCGAACGAGTCGTGCGTGAGCAGCGTCACGGTCCTCGGTTGGTCGGATGACGGGCCGCCTGCGGTGCACGCCCCGAGCACGATCGTCGCCGCGACCATGGCGATCGCCGGCCTCATCCGCCCTTCCCCGGTGCCACGGCCAGGACGACGCCCTCGTGCACACGCACCACGGCGCGGTGCTCACTGAACGCGTTGCTGATCCCGAGGGATGTGCCTGCGGCCAGGTCCGCGTCGTGCAACGCCCAGCGGAGCCCTTCGGTCGTGATGCCCCGCGCGGTCCCCCCCACGGCGAACAGGCTGAGCGTGTCGCCGGGCTCGCCCTCGATCACGCGCTCGCCCCGGATCACCGTGATCGTGGCGGCGCCGAGGATCGCCTCGACCTGCAGCCCGGCCCAGCGCGGGGACGCCAGCACCACCGCGTTGCCGAGGAGATGATCGAAGCGCCCGCCGTCGCCGCCGAGGACCACGATCCTCGTGACGCCTTCACGAACGGCCCGCGCCATCGCGAGCTCGAGGTCGGTCGCATCCTTGTCGATCGGGTGGCGCTCGATCTCCGCGCCACCGGCTTCCACGAGCGCGATGTCGTCCTTGCTTGCACTGTCGAGGTCACCAACGAGGACATCGACGTCCAGGCCGAGCCGTATCGCCTCCGCGACGCCGCCGTCGGCCGCGATCACGAGCGCCCCATCCAGCCCGGCCGGCAGGGGAGCACGCACGCTGCCACCTCCGGTGATCACGAGGGCCGTGGTTCGCATCGCTCCCTCCGCCGGCATTACCCGGGTCAGGTTCGTCGGGTCGCCGGCGCGTCACAGCCGGCCTCTCAGCCCGGTCGCCCGAGCTCCCCTGGACCTGCCCAGTCTACGCCCGGGACTACGGGACGATCTTCGAGATGGGGATCTCCAGGATGTCCGTCGCACCCGCCGCCTTGAGCTGAGGGATGAGGCGGTTCACGCCGCGCTTGTCCACCACGGCCTCGATGGCGAACCCGCCGTCGGAAAGGGGCGAGACGGTCGGCGCCTTCATCGACGGCACGACCTCGAGCACGGCGTCGCGAGCATCGGCGGCGACGTTGAGCTTGATCAGGACGCGCCCCTCGGCGGCGAGCGCGCCCATCAGCAAGGTCACGAGGTCGTCCATGGCCGCGCGCTTGCCGGGATCCGCCGCCGAGGCGCGGTTGGCGACCAGGACCGGGGAGGAGGTGAGCAGCGTCTCGATGATCTTCAGGCCGTGGGCCCGCAGCGTCGAGCCGGTCTCGGTGACGTCGACGATCGCGTCGACGATCTCGGGGACCTTGGCCTCGGTGGCGCCGTAGGACCAGGAGACCTTGACGTCGATCCCGAGCGCCGCGAAGTACGTCCGTGTGAGCTCCACGAACTCGGTGGAGATCCGCGTGCCCGGCGGGATCTCGGCGGCGGCATCGGCGGGGTGCTCCTTCGGCACGGCGAGCACCACCTGGGTGCCGTGGCCCGTGCCGGTCTTGGCGTAGCTGAGGGTCGCTAAGGTCTCGACGTCGGCGCCCGTTTCCGCGATCCAGTCCTCGCCGGTGATCCCCAGGTCGAACATGCCGTCCTGGACGTAGAGGGGGATCTCCTGCGGACGAAGGATCGAGACTCGCTCCACGCGGTCGTCGTCGATGGTCCCGTGGTAGTCGCGCTCCGAGCCACGGCGCACGCGCAGATCCGCGTCCTCGAACAGGCGGAGCGTCTGGGCCTCCAGGGACCCCTTCGGGATGACCAGTCGCAGCATGGGCGGGCAGTCTAGCCCTCGGTCCCCTCGGCACGGTCGCCGAGACCCTGGAAGAAGCATGAGCGCGCACCCGTGTGACACGCGGGTCCCTCCTGGTGGACCTTCGCCAGGACCACGTCGGCGTCGCAGTCGGCGCGGAGTTCCTCCCAGTGCTGCACGTTGCCGCTCGTGTCGCCCTTGCGCCAGAGCTCCTGGCGCGAACGAGACC
>JBKJXU010000156.1:0-8261 GCA_046716145.1 Actinomycetota bacterium | reverse complement strand
TCGCGCCGTCTTCGGCCAGTCGCACGGCCGTCGCCCGCCCGATGCCGACCCCCGCCCCCGTGATCATCGCGATGCGTCCTTGCAGCCGACCTCTCATGTGAAGCGCACCAGAACCTTTCCGTGCTTGCCGCGCGACGCGAGCCGGTCGAACGTTACCGCCCTCATCCGTCGGCCTTCCGGTCGAGCAGGTCGCGAACGAGCGGCATGCACGCCCCGAGCCGATCGTGCTGGTCCAGCACGTTGGCGGTGCTGTCGAGACCCTCGATCAACAGATCGTACGGGCGCTCACCTACCGTGATGCAGAGTGCTTCGATCAGCGCGGCCAGGGGCGCCACCCCTTCGCCCGGGTACCGGTAGCGAACGTCGAACCCACGCCGGTGATAGCGGTCGGGCTGGTACGTGGAGATGAGCTCGAAGTCGCGCACGTGACCGCTCCGCGCGAGCGGAGCCAGCACCTCGATCGCTCGGAACGGGTCGTCGAACGTCACGATCGGGTTGATCAGATCGAGGAAGATCCCGACGTGCTCCGACCCCACCTCGCGCACGATCTCCTCGTACTCCGTCACGAGGAAGTCGGAGTGGTTCTCGATGATGAGTGTTATACGCGCCGCCTCTGCCTCGTCACGTGCTCCGAGGAGCACCTGGGTCACGTATCGCCGTTCCGCCTCGATGAGGTCGGGCCGCGAGGCGAGCTCCGCCCGGTAGAACCCCGAGACCAGACGCAGCGTGGGACTCTGCAAGGCGCTCGCGCGCTCGAGCCAGCCGCGGATGCGGTCCACGCCGACCGAGGGTTCGTCACCGTGCCGAGGCGAGCCGAGGAAATCGCCCTGGGCCAGCATCCGCAGTCCGAGCTCGCCCGCCGCGGCCGCCAGCGCTCTGTGCGCATCCACCGAGCGACCCCGCGTGTGATGCAGGTTCAGGGCGACGACCGGCGCGCCGAGCGAGGCGGCGTCGCGCAGCACGTCTTCGACGGAGATCAGGCCGGCCTCCAGCGGCATGTGCCAGCAGAGCGTGTCGACCCCGAGCGAGATCGTCACGGCCGCTCCACTAGAGTTGCTCCTCGCCGAAGTCCGCGTACAGGGAGGCCGTCATCGGCCGTATCGGCGAATCCGGTGTGACGGTCTCACGTGCGACGGTCTCTGCCGCGCCCCACGACCCGATGCCCCACACCGCCAACCCGCGCGGGTCCGGGCCCAGCAGGCCGATCCGGTCGATCAGCAGGTTGAGATCGAGATCGGCATGTCTCGTGCGGCGCTCCTCATACCAAGCGCGCACCTCGTCGTGCCCCGCGCCTTCGGCGAGGTCGAACCACTCCGCGTAGTACTTGCCTTTCGTCCCGACGACTGGCTCGACCAGCGGCTCGTAGCATCCTGCTGCGTCGATGCGCGCCGCGAGCCGGAAAGGCTCCTCGTAGGCATCGGCGTCGCCTGATCGGAAGACTCGCTCCCACTCGTCGAGGCGATCAACGCTCGCGCTCGGCGTATACCACGCGCACAAGTACTCGGGCTCAGGACCGATGCGCCAGGACCGACCGACGTTCAGCACGGTGACGTCGTCACCGTGGTCGCCCGCCCAGCCGCTCTGTCCGCCGCCGACGACGGCATGGAACTCGTGCAGACCGACGCCCGGACGCCGGCTCATGAACTCTAGGTAGACCAGCACATCGTTCCTTTCGTCAGAGAGTCGCACCACGTCGTGGATCGCATCGAGGATGCGATCGGTCGACGGCATCCACAGGTCTTCGAGGTTCGAGGCGTACGGGAGAGGTGTCGTGTCGTCTGCGACGAGCACCGTTGGCGAACGCTCGGATCTCCACCATCTGACGAAGAAGGCCGAGGAGTTCCTCGCTGTAGACCGAGGCGTTGTGCGTCACTGGTCCTCCGGCGGGCGGGTGTGGTCGTGCACGGAGGCGCGTGTGAGATCGAGGTCGACGGTGAGATCCAGCTCGGGGAACGTCGATCCGACCGCGACCGCGACACCGCTGCGTGCCGACTCTCGGGCTGCGTCGATCACGTCGAGGAGGTGCAGATCGAGCTGCGGCTCGGCGAGGGGAGCGCGGTCATCCGCGATCGCGGCGATCATCTCCCGCAACCCATCGGCCCACAGCCACGTCGGGTCGACCGCGTCGGAGCGCAGCCACGCACCCTCGGCCGGGCGCCAGATCTCCAGGCCGTGCGGATCCCAATCGTCGCCGAGCAGGTTCGCCGTGCCCTCTGTGCCGTACAGCTCGAGCCCCGGCCTCCGGTAGCGCTGCACGGCCTGGCTCGCCATCAAGGATGACAATGCGCCCTTCTCGTGCCGCAGCACGATGTGCACCACGTCGGCGTCGGGCCGGTCGATGCGTTTCCCACCCGCCGCCCGAACGGGGATCGCGAGGGCATCGGCGGCGAACACCCGCCGCACCGGGCCGAGCAACGTCGCCAGGCTCTTCAGGTTGTAGACGCCGAGCTCGGCGACTGGGCCCACACCGGCGTCGTGGAACCAGGCAGCCCAGCTCACGCCCATGTTCCCGTACATGGCCCGGGCGCTGTGCACCGAGCCGATCTCGCCGCGGCGCACCCTCGTCCAGAGTTCCCGGTAGGTGGGAGAAAGGTGCACGAACGGGGCCGCCAGCATGTGCAGCCCGGATGCTGCGGCGAGCTGGAACACCGGCTCGGCCTCGCCACGGCTCATCCCAACCGGTTTCTCGCAGACGACGTGCTTGCCGTGGCGCAGGGCCTCGAGCGCGTACTCGGCGTGGGTCGGGGCCGGCGTGATCACCACCACGACGTCGACGTCGGACGCCCACACCTCATCGGCGGTGGCGACGAGGTGTACATCGGGACGCCGTCGGCGGATCGCGTCCCAGCCGTCGAGGTCGCGTCCGAAGATGGGGCCTTCCCACGCGAGTCCTCGTGGCACGAGTCGGTCGAGGATCTGCTGATAGGCCGGGAGCACGTTGCCTGCTCCGATGAAGCCGACCCCCACGCCCGTCCGCCGCGCATCGTCATGCTGGCGGGTCGACCCTCGCGCGGCCTCCCTTGCATCCATGGGGGCGGCAGATTAGCATCACGCCCCAGCGGTATCGATACCGGTATCAACCCGGTGGGAACCGGTCCGACTGTCCGTCGAGGGACGCGGCCGGAAGGAGCGAAGGGGGAGGCATGGCTCGAAGCGCGGGACGCCTCGGCGTCACACGGCGGGACTTCTTGCGGAGGACGGGGGTCGCTGTGATCACGATCGGGGCGACGCCTTCGATCCTGGCCGCGTGCGGCAAAGACGAAACCGGTTCCTCGCCATCGCCGACAGGTGGCACGTCTCCCCAGGCGCCCGACGCGACCGGTGACCTGAACTTCCTCTCCTGGGAGGGGTACGACATCCCGGTGGATTCGATGGAAGCCTGGCGCAAGGACCAGGGCATCAAGGTCAATCCGACCTACATCGCCAACCACGACGAGATCCAAGCCAAGATCAAGGGCGGCGGCGCCGCTGCCGGCTACGACCTGATCACCTATTACCAGGGGTACATGCCGCTCTACACGGAGCTCGACATCCTCACCCCGCTCGACGAAAGCAAGCTCCCCAACCTCTCCGGCCTCTTCCCGTTCTGGGCTTCCGACACGGAGAACTTCTGGATCAATCCTGCGGGTGAGCGCATCGGCGTGCCGTGGACGTGGGGATCGATCGGGCTCACCTACAACTCGGCCGAGGTCGACGAGATGAGCTCCTGGTACGACCTCCTCGACCCCAGCCTGACCGGCAAGGTGGCGACCGTGGACGACCCGGCGGGGAACTTCAACCTGTGCTGCAAGATCCTCGATCTGAAATCGAACGAAGTTCCCAAGGACAGACTCGCTGACATCGTCGACCTCATGTCTCAGTTCGTCGCTCAGGGACGGGGTGTGTCGCCGTCGTTCGGAGATATGACCTCGAAGCTGGTGTCGGGTGACGCCGTCGCGTGCTTCCACGGATGGGCGGCCATGAACACGTTCGCGGCCGACCAGGGCGTCGACACGATCGAGACGAACATCCCGCAGGAAGGAAGCCACAGCTTCTGCGATTCCTACGCGATCCCGCCGACCGCGCAGAACCCCGACGCTGCCCTCGCGTGGATGAATCAGGCACTGGACCCGACCGTCAACGCAGAGGCCGCCGAGTACCTCGTGGGCGGCGTCACGGTGGAGGCGTCGGTCGCGATGCTCAACGAGGCCACCGCGGCCCTGTATCCGTACGAGGACCTCGATGGACTGCTGGAGCTGGCGCCTCTGGCGATCAACGCACCCACGGAGTCCGACGAGTTCGTCACGTTCCCCGAGTGGAACGAGGCGTTCCAGGGGATCAAGGCCGGGGTCTAGCCGCGCGGCCACGGGCACCCCTCCATGGCGAGCCTGGCGGAGGCGCCCTCTCGAACAACTGAGAGGGCTGAGCATCGGCGCGCCAAGCCTCTCATCGCCACCCTGCCCGCGGTGGCGTGGTTGCTCGCCTTCTTCGCTGCGCCGTTGATCGTCTTCTTGGTCTATAGCTTCCTCACGAACGAGCTGTACGCCGTCGGGCTGCCGTTCACACTCGATGCGTACGCCGATGCGCTGACCTCTCAGCTCAATCGGACCCTCGCCCAGAACTCGCTCGTGGTGGGACTCCTGACCGCGGCCACCACGGTGATCGTCGGCTTGCCGATCGCCTACTGGTTGCGCTTCGTCGCTCGACGTTCCCGGCTCGCGGTGCTGTTCCTGATCACCGCATCGATGTTCGCCAGCTACCTCGTGCGTATCTACGCGTGGCGCACCGTGCTCGGCAGCCGCGGGCTGATCAATTCCACCCTGGAGCGTGCTGGACTGATCGACGAGCCCCTTGGATTCCTGCTCTACAGCCGCTTCGCGGTCGTGGTGGCCTTGGTGCACATCTTCCTGCCGTACGTGGTGCTGGTGCTGTTCGCGGGTATGGGGCCGGTCAGCGAAGGCCTGCTCGAGTCGGCCCGCGATCTCGGGGCGAACGCATCGCTGCTGTGGCGCCGTGTGCTCCTGCCGATCATGGCCGCGCCGGCGTTCAGCGCATTCGTGTTCGTGTTCATCCTGTCGTCCGCCGACTACGTGACCCCCCAGTTCCTGGGGGGCAAGGACGGCGTCACCCTCGGGGTCCAGATCCAGCAGAACTTCATCGCCGTCGGCAACTGGCCGGTGGCAGCGGCGACGTCGTTCCTCATGCTGCTCGCGTTCGTCGCCGTCTACGCGATCGGTTCGCTCGCCCTACGACGGCTACGGTTGCACGACATCAGGCTGGCGAGTTGATGGAGCACCGCCGGCTCGCGCCCATCCCGACCGCGATCACGATCGCAGCGCTGTTGTTCCTGTTCGTGCCGCTCGGGCTCGTCGTGCTGTTCTCGTTCAACTCGACTGGAAGCCTCACGTTCCCCTTCGCGGGGTTCTCGATGCGGTGGTACCGGCAGATCGTGGAGTCCCCGGAGTTCCGGAATGCGTTGACGAACAGCGCGATCGTCGGGCTCGTCGTTGCCCTGGTGACCCTGGTGCTCGGAACGCTCGCGGCGTACGGACTGACGAGGGCCTCGACCAGATGGAGGACCCCGATCGCGGTGCTGCTGTTCCTGCCGCTGACCCTACCGGGGCTATTCTTGGGGTTGTCGCTGCTGGTCCTGTTCGCGCGCGTAGAGGTGACGCTCTCGCTGGCGACTGTCGCGATCGCGCATCTGGTGTACGTGCTGCCCTACTACCTCCTGATCGCGGTGGCGGCGCTGCAACGGCTCGACCCGGCGCTGGAGGAGGCGGGCGCTGACCTCGGCGGGAACTCGTGGCTGGTGTTCCGTCGGGTCACCCTGCCGCAGGTCTGGCCCGTCCTCGTCTCGGCCTCGTGCCTCGCGTTCGCGCTCAGCTTCGACGAATTCATCATCACGTTCTTCGTGATCGGACCCGACTCCACCCTGCCGCTGTTCATCTTCTCCACCTTGCGTCGCACGGTGGATCCGTCGGTCAACGCGATCTCCAGCTTGCTGCTCCTGATCACGCTCGCCCTTTTCGCGTTCGCCTTCCTACTGACCGTGCGCGGCGCGAGGAGCCGTGGTCTGTCGATCGAGGCTGAGGCGCTCGGGGGTGGGTCACGGTGAGCGGATCGGAAGCTTCGGCGCCGCGCGTCCGACTGGTCGACGTGGTCAAGTGGTTCGGCGATGTCGCCGCCCTGGAAGGCGTCAACCTCGACGTGGCCGATGGCGAGTTCGTGACCCTGCTCGGGCCCTCCGGATGCGGCAAGACGACCCTGCTGCGCATCGTCGCCGGGTTCGAGAGGCCCTCGGAAGGCCGCGTGCTGCTCGGCGGCGATGACGTGACGGCGGCGCCGCCGCACCGGCGCCCCGTCAACATGGTCTTCCAGCGACCGGCGCTGTTCCCCCACCTCGACGTCGCATCGAACGTGGCATTCGGGCCGCGCATCGACGGGCTGTCGAAGACCGAGATCGCTCGGGTGGTGGGTGACGCGCTGGCCCTCGTGCAGCTCGACGGATTCCAGCACCGTCGGAGTCACGAGCTCTCCGGCGGACAGATGCAGCGCGTGGCGCTCGCGCGCGCGATCGTGAACCGCCCGCAGGTGCTGCTGCTCGACGAGCCGCTCTCGGCTCTCGACCTGAAGATCCGCCTCGAGATGGAGTCCGAGCTGCGAAGGCTGCACCGTGAGATCGGCGGCACGTTCATCTACGTCACCCATGACCAGCGTGAAGCCCTGGCGCTGTCCGACCGCGTCGTGGTCTTCAACCACGGCCGCATCGAGCAGATCGGCTCGCCGAACGACGTCTACAGTCGGCCCGCAACGCCGTTCGTGGCGCGATTCGTTGGTGATGCGAACGTGATCCCCGTTCGGGTGTCCGATTCCGGCGCCGGCACTGCCGAGGTCGTGGTCGGTGCGCACCGGTTCCGCGCGAGGGACGTCGACGTCTCGGGTCCGGCATGGCTCGTACTGCGTCCGGAGGTGGTGAGGGTGCGGCCACCGTCGGACGACGGCTCGGTACGAGGGGTGGTGCTCGATCTTTCGTTCCGTGGCACCGGCCACTCGTATCGTGTTGCCGTCGACGAAGTGTCCGAACCTCTCAAGGCCGAGGTGTCCGGTGGGGAGGCCTTCGATCTGGGTGCCACCGTCGAGCTGACGTGGGAGCCCGAGGCTTGCTGGCTGTTGCCCCGCGACCCGGGCGAGCACTGAGGTGGATCTCGGGCTCGCGGGATCCCGCGTCGTCGTGACCGGAGGCAGCCGCGGCATCGGTGCCGCGATCGCACGATCCTTCCTCGATGAGGGGGCGAGCGTCACGATCTGCGCCCGTTCGGCCGAGCCCTTGGAGGCGACGCTGTCGGCGCTCGGCTCCGATCGGGTTCGCGCGGTCCCGGCCGACGTCGGCGACCCCGAGGGGGTGCGCGCGCTGGTCGAGGGCACGATCGATGCGGTCGGTGGCATCGACGTGGTGATCGCCAACGCGACGGCGAACGCAGCGGGCGCCTCCGAGGCCGACTTCGCCGCCTCGTTCGACGTTGACCTGATGCAGTCGGTGCGCCTGGCATCGGCGTTCCTCGACGCGCAACCCGACCGTGCCTTCTCGATGGTATGCCTCGGTTCGATCGATGGTCTGTCGGGGGCCACGCCGCACCACGCGTACTCGGTGATGAAGTCTGCCCTGCTCGCTTGGACCAAGAACGCGGCCGTCGCGTACGGCCCGCGGGGCATCCGCGTGAACGCGGTCTGCCCGGGCGCCATCCTGTTCGAAGGCGGGTGGTGGGATCGGGTCCGTCTCGACGACCCGGACGGGTTCCGCCACCACGTCGGCCGCATCCCCGCCGGTCGCATGGGGAGGCCCGAGGAAGTGGCGGCCGTGGTCACGTTCCTCGCCTCCCCGATGGCGTCGTGGGTCAACGGCGCCACCGTGCTCGTCGACGGCGGCGAGCATCCCTCGGTGGGCTGATCAGGTGCCCGTCGCGCTCGCCCTGGTAACCGCGCTCGCCTGGGGCACGGCGGAACTGCTGATGTTGCGTGGTGCGAGACGGCTGAAGCCACTCGGGCTCGCGAGGTGGCTGATGGTCGTCGGCACCGTGATGATCATGCCGATCGCGCTCCTCAGCGGTCCCTTGCCCTCGGCCCGAGACCTGCCGTACGTGGTGACTCCGGCCCTCTTCGCGCTCGGCGGCACCCTCGCGTACTTCCGCGCGCTGAGTACCGGTCAGCTCACTATCGTCTCGCCGACCGTGCCCGCCGGGGGGGGGGGCGCCGCGCCCGGCGCCCGCCCGAGTCGGGGG
>JBKJXU010000155.1:0-15684 GCA_046716145.1 Actinomycetota bacterium | reverse complement strand
GTCCTCGGCTGGCTCCGGGACCGTCGTGAGCCTCGAAGACATCACGTTGGGTGGTGACCTCACCGTCATCACGAACGCGCCCATCCTGTTCGGCAACACCGTGACGGTCGGGTTGGCGGCGGGCGTCTCGTCGGCGGAACTGGTGGTCATCTCCACCTATATCCCGCCGCCGGGGACCTCCTGCACGACCAACGGGGGCGACTGCTCCATCTACTTCAAGAACGCGATCGTCTTCGACGACGGCGTCGACGCGGATCCGAGCGACGGGATCGTGAGCCTCATCTACACGACCGGCAAGATGGCGGTGAAGAACCAGAACACCGGTGACGGGGCCCTCTACGCCGGGTCCATGGACATCATGAACGGGTACGACATCACGTACAACGCGCGCATCGCGAAGATCCTGGGGTTCGGCTCGGGTCTGGAGCCCACGCTCTGGCAAGAGCTCAGCGACTGAGAAGCGTAGGCGGGTCTCCCGAGCCGGGATAGGGTCGCGCCGTGATCGATCCCTGGCTGCGCGCGGTCATCGCCTTCCCCTTCGGGCTGGCGATCGGTTCCTTCATGACGGTGGTTGTCACCCGCGTGCCGGCGCACGGATCCGTCGTCTCGCCCGCCTCTCGGTGCCCCCGCTGCCAGACGCCGCTGCGGACACGCGACAACGTGCCGATCGTGGGGTGGCTCCTCCTGCGGGGCAGCTGCCGCTCGTGCGGTGAGCCCATCTCGCCCCTGTATCCGGTGCTCGAACTGACGACGGCCGTGCTCATCGCCGGAGCGTTCTGGCGTACCTCCGATCCGTGGAACGCGTTCGCGTTGGCCGCTCTCCTCGCGCTCATGCCCGCGGTCTCGGCGATCGACATCGCGCACCGCATCATCCCGAACGCGATCATGTACCCGAGCCTCGTGGCCTTCCCCGTCTTCCTCGGCGTCGCGGCCGCCGCGGGCGCGCCGGTCGACCTCCCGCGGATGGCGATCGGGTTCGCCGCCTTCGGGGGTGGCCTGTTCCTCATCGCCCTCGTCTCGGGGGGGATGGGGATGGGTGACGTCAAGCTCGCAGCGCTCATCGGTCTGGTGCTCGGCGCACTCGGCCTGCGCTTCGTCGGCGTCGCGGCGGGCGCCGCGATCGCCCTCGGCGGCATCGGTGCGATCGTGGCCCTGGCGTCGGGGCGTGGACGGAAGTCGGCCATCCCCTTCGGCCCGTACCTGGCGGCCGGCGCCGTGGTCGCCGCCTTCTGGGGAGAGGCGCTGGCGCAGCGGTACCTGGACACCCTCGTGGGTTGATCCAGACGCAGTTCCCGTAGGTGTTTGACTTCACCTGATACCTGGTGTTCCCTGACTGAACTTCAGAGTGCAGATGTGCTCTTTGGGGCATATGTGGAACATGGGGAACATGAGCAGCACGACCGGAGACGGATGAACACGAGCGGTGCGGAGAGCTTCATGGCGGGAGCGGGGACGCTCCTGACGGTCGCCGAGGTGGCCCACGTGATGCGCGTGTCCACCATGACCGTCTACCGGCTCATCAAGGGTGGTGACCTGGCCGCCGTCCGTGTCGGACACAACTATCGGATCCGCGGGGCC
The DNA here is from genome assembly GCA_046716145.1 of Actinomycetota bacterium. Taxonomy (GTDB): domain Bacteria; phylum Actinomycetota; class UBA4738; order UBA4738; family HRBIN12; genus AC-51. The sequence goes on along the minus strand of JBKJXU010000155.1, from coordinate 14,106 downwards.
GAGGTGGATCGGTACCTGGCCGGTCGCGAGGTGCAGGTGGAAGGCCTCTGATGGCGAAGGGACGTATCGGTCTCGACATCGGCTCCACCGCGGTGCGCGCGGCGGAGCTTTCTCCCGGGGCGCAGCCCACGGTGATCCGCGCCGCCCAGGTCCCCCTGCCACCCGGCGCGCTCGAGAACGGCGAGGTCAGGGATCCTGAACTCGTGGCGGAGGCCCTCCGCAAGCTCTGGCAGGACGGTGGGTTCAAGGGCCGGCAGGTCTGGCTCGGGGTCGGGAACCAGCGCGTCGTGGTCCGCGAGATCGCACTGCCGTTCCTCCCCGAGAAGGAACTGCGGCAGTCCCTGGGTTTCCAGGTGCAGGAGTTCATCCCGATGCCCGTGGACGAGGCCGTCTTGGACTACGACCCGATCGGGGAGTTCGAGCAGGAAGACCGGAAGATGCTCCGGATGCTGCTGGTCGCCGCCCAGCGGACCATGGTGGACCTCCTGGTCGCAGCCGTGCAGGCGGCGAAGCTCGAACCGATGGGACTCGATCTCATCCCGTTCGCCCTCGTCCGGGCGGTGGGGACGCCCGACGTCGGGATGGACCTGGACGAACCCGGTGATGAGGCGATCATCGATATCGGTTCACACGTCACGAACATCGTCGTGCACGCGCGCGGCGCCACGAGGTTCGTCCGGATCTTGCCCTCCGGTGGCCGCGACATCACGGTCACGATCGCCCGTGCGGCGAGCATCGAGGACGACGTCGCCGAGCGGTTGAAGCGCGGCATCGAGGTGGAGGAACCGGAGGCCCCCAAGCCCGAGGATGTCCGGCAGGTCGCGCTGCAGCGCGCGGGCTCCTTCGTGGATGAGATCCGGTCCTCGCTCGAGTTCTACACGGCGCAGACCAGGGATGCGCGCATCGCTCGCGTGCTGATCACGGGCGGTGGATCGCGGCTGGACGGCCTGCTCGATCTCATGCGACAACGCATCCCGGTGCCGGTCGATGCCGGCCAGGTGTTCAGCCGCGCGCCGTCGCAGCTGATGCTCTCCGAGGCGGCCACGGCGGAGGCCGAGCCGGTGCTGGCGACCGCCGTGGGTCTCGCCATCCCCGGGGGTGAGAAGTGAGCCAGGTCAACCTCCTACCCCCCGAGATCCTCGCGGGCCAGAAGACGAAGCGCTTGGCCGGTCTGGTGTTCCTCGGTGGCGCCGTGGTGGCCGTGCTCGTCCTGGCGTTCTACCTGATCCAGGTCAACCGGCTCGGGAGCGTCGAGACCGAGATCGAGGCGCAGCAGCGCACGAACAACGCCATCCAAGACGAGATCGACGGTCTGGTGAAGTTCGAGGACCTCCAGGTCCTGGCCCAGCAGCGTCAGGCTCTCCTGGACGCTGCGTACCTCGACGAGCTTTCGTTCTCCCAGGTGCTGATGGACCTCTCCCGGCTGACGCCTTCGGACTCCTACGTCAACTCCTTCGGGATCACCGTGACCGGCGGCGTCCCGGATGAGTCGGGCATCACGTTCGTCGGGAACATCGCGATCTCCGGTCAAGCGGTGGGCATCGACACGGTCGCGCAGTGGATCACGCGTCTGGAGGAAGTGACGGGCTGGGTCAACCCCTGGGTCCCCACCGTCAACACCGCAGATCAGCTCAGGGACTTCCGCGACTTCTCCGTGAGCGTCGACCTGACGAGCGACGCGCTCACGGCCCGGGGTCGAGCGGCTGCGGGGGCGCAGGATGCTGGGTAGGCGCGGACCCCTGCTCGCGGGCGCCATCGTGGGCGGCGCCTTGGCGCTGCTGCTGATGGTGCTCGTCCTGCCGAAGATGAACGCGGTGACCGAGGCGCAGGGCCGCCTCGAAGAGATCGAGCGGGAGGAGATCACGCTGAACGTCCGCCGCGAAGCCCTCGAGGATGCCAAGGCGGATGCGGGGATGGCGAGGAACACGATCCAAGAGGTCAAGGAGCGCATCCCCGAACTCGCCGACGAACCGGGTCTCCTCCTCCTCCTGCACCACGCGGCTGAGGAGGCCGGTCTGGATGTCGCCTCGTTCGCCGTCGGTGAGCCAGCGTTCGATGCGACGAAGGGGCTGTCCGTCATCACGGTGACGATCGCGGCCGAGGGGACGTACTTCGAATCCGCGGACTTCCTCTACAACATCGAGACCTTGCCCCGCGCGGCCAAGGTCACGGGGATCCAGCTCGCGCCGGCGGATACGACCGGCACGGTGCCCACGCTCAGCATCAGCGGGTCCCTGCAGCTGTTCACGAGCGACGCGAACGCCGGTACGGGCTCGATCCCGGGTCCGCAGCAGGTTCCGGCGGGCGGGGAGGGGTAGGCCATGCCACTCACCGAGCGCGACCGCAAGACCATCAAGATCGGAGCGATCGTGGCAGGCGCCATGCTCGTGCTGGTGCTCGGTTTGAACTTCCTCGGCGGGGGAGACACCGATACGATCGCCTTGGACATCCCGGTCCCCACGCCGACAGTTTCCTCGAGCGGGCCGGGCGCCACCGGAGGCCCGACAGCCACTCCGAGCACACCGGTTCACACCCCGACGACGATCTTCACCGGCCGCGATCCCTTCTCCTTGCCCGCGGTGTTCCAGAGCACGGCGACGACCTCGGGTTCGACCTCCCCGGGCACCAGCACATCCGGCACCTCCACCTCAGGGACCTCGAGTTCCTCCACATCGGGCACATCGACATCCTCGGGAACATCAGGGACCTCGACGACCCCGACGAAGCCCGGGAACGGGTCCGGCACGCGGGTCGGCGGGCACGACGTGGTGCTGCTGGACACCTTCACGGTGAACGGCGTCGACACGGTCCAGGTCGAGGTGGATGGGACGGTCTACAACGTGTCCGAGGGTGACACCTTCGGGCCCGGCAACTCGTTCGAACTGCTCTCGGTTTCGGACAACTGCGGCGCGTTCCTGTTCGGTGACGAGTCGTTCACCCTCTGCATCGCGCCGCAGAAGTAAGCCGGAGAAGCCCCGGCGGTCCGCCCACGGGGGGAGCGGTCGCGGGTCGCGGGGGCGGTCCCTTCGGGGACCGCCCCCGCATCATCCCGAGGTGCGGCCACGGCCGTTGCCTATGATGGCCGCCATGCTTCGGATGCTGACCGCCGGTGAGTCGCACGGCCCCGGGCTCGCCGTGATCGTCGAGGGGATGCCCGCGGGGGTGCCCTTCGAACCCGGCGACCTGACCGTCGACCTCGCCCGGCGGCGCCATGGCTACGGGCGCGGGGGCCGGCAGCGTTTCGAGGCAGACGCCTTCGAGATCGTCTCGGGGATCCGCCACGGGTTCACGCTCGGCTCTCCCGTCGCGGTCACGATCGCGAACGTGGAGTTCGCGACCAAGTACGCGGACCTGATGGGTGTCGAGGGGGAGATCGAGGACCGCGACAAGCTCACGCGTCCGCGCCCAGGGCATGCCGATCTGGCCGGCGCCATGAAGTACGGGTTCGACGACGTCCGCAACGTCTTGGAGCGAGCGAGCGCGCGAGAAACGGCGGCACGTGTTGCCGGTGGGGCACTGTGCAAGGCCTTGCTGAGGGCGCTCGGCATCCAGATCGTGTCGCACGTGGTCCGCATCGGCACGGTGAAGGCCCCGGCGCGAACCCCGATCCCGACGGACCAGCCGAGGATCGACCGATCGCCGGTGCGGTGCGCTGATGCCGACGCCTCCGTGCGGATGGTCGCGGAGATCGATCGGCTGCGCACGGCACGCGACTCGGTCGGCGGGATCTTCGAGGTGATCGCGTGGGGGGTGCCCCCGGGTCTGGGCTCGCACGTGCACTGGGATCGCAAGCTGGACGGGCGCCTGGCGGCGGCGCTGATGTCGATCCAATCGGTCAAGGGCGTCGAGATCGGCGACGGTTTCGCGTCGGCCCAGCGTCCCGGCTCGAAGGCGCACGACGAGATCGTGACCGGCCGAGATGGCAGGCTGTCCCGGCGCACCTCGCGGGCCGGGGGTATCGAGGGGGGCATGTCGACCGGCCAAGCGATCCGCGTGCGGGCGGCGATGAAACCGTTCTCCACGGTGCCGCGCCCGCTCGCCACGGTCGATCTCCGCACGGGCGAGGCCGCCGTCGCGATCAAACAGCGGACGGACGCGTGTGCGGTCCCGGCCGGTGGCGTGGTCGGGGAAGCCGTCGTTGCCCACGTGCTGGCCGACGCGCTCCTCGAGAAGTTCGGGGGAGACTCCCTCACGGAGATCAAGCGGAGCATGGAGCACTACCTGGAGGCGCTGCCGTGATCGTGTATCTGGTGGGGATGCCGGGCTCGGGGAAGTCCACCGTCGGGATGGAGCTCGCCGGGCGCTTCGGCGTCCCGTTCGTGGATCTGGATACCGAGGTCGAACGGGCCGCAGGCAAGTCCGTGTCCGCGATCTTCGAGGAGCAGGGAGAGCCGGCGTTCCGCGCGATGGAGGCCGACGCTCTCGTGAAGGCCTCGAGCCACGATCCGTCCGTCGTGGCGTGCGGTGGCGGGGTCGTCCTGGAGCCTGCCAACCGGATCGTCCTTCGGAACTCGGGCATCGTCGTCTTCCTCGACGTTCCGCTGGAACGTCTGCGGGAGCGGGTCCGCCCGGCGGCGGACCGTCCCCTCATCCGCGTGGAGGGAGACCTCGAGAGGCTCCACGAGGCACGCGAGCCTCTCTACCGCGAGTTCGCAGCGCACGTGGTGGACGCCACCGTGGCCCCCGGCGAGGTCGCCGACGCGATCGTCGAGGAGCTGCGTTGGAGCGCGTAACCGTCCCGGTGCCGGGGCGGGCCTACGACGTCGTGACGGCGAGCGGTCTGCTGGAGCGGGCGGCCGAGCACATACCGGATCTCGGCGTGGCCGAGCGTGCGTTCGTCGTGGCGGACGCCGCCGTCGTGCAGCGGTGGTTCGCGCCGCTGGAGGCGTCGCTGCGCTCACGCGGCCTGCACCCGCTGCTGTTGCCGGTGCCCTCCGGCGAGGACGCGAAGACGTTGCAGGTCTACACGGCCCTGCTGCACCAGCTCGCCGCGCAGGAGGCCCACCGGGAGGACGTCGTCGTGGCGCTCGGGGGAGGGTCGACGGGTGACCTCGCGGGCTTCGTCGCCTCCACGTACATGCGCGGCATCCGTCTGATCCAGGTGCCGACCACGCTCACCGCTCAGGTGGACGCGGCCATCGGTGGCAAGTCGGCGGTGAACCTGCCCGAGGGCAAGAACCTCGTCGGCACCTTCTACCAGCCGATCGTGGTGCTGTGCGACGTCCAGACGCTCGAGACGGTCCCCGAGCGGAGTTACCGCACGGGGCTGGCCGAGGTCGCGAAGTACGCGCTGGCGCTGGACCCCGGTTTGCTCGACCAGCTCGAGGCCGATCCCGGTCCCGTCGTGTCGCGCGAGCCCGCGGCGCTCGAGCCCCTCGTGGCACGGTGCGCGTCCATCAAGGCTATGACCGTGGCCGTAGACGAGCACGACCGGGGCTCGAGGATGTTCCTCAACTACGGCCACACGCTGGGCCATGCGCTCGAGCGGCTCGATGCCTTCGGGGGAACGACCCACGGCGAGGCGATCGCGGTGGGGATGGTGTTCGCCGCGCGTCTGGCCGAGCGGCGAGGGATGACGACCGAGGGCCTCGCAGGGCGAACGGTTCGCCTGTTGCACTCCCTCGGACTGCAGGCCGACGGGACGCTGCCGCCCGCGCGTGCCATCCTCGACGCGCTCAGGATGGACAAGAAGTTCCACGCGGGTGTGCGTTTCGTGCTGCTGGCCGAGGTCGGGCGCCCGGTGGTGGTGGACGGGATCGGTGAGGACGAGGTGCGGGCCGTCCTGGTCGAGATGGGAGCCGCGGCATGAACGTTGCGTACCTGTTCGGACCGAACCTCGGCGCGCTCGGGCGCCGCGACCCGTCGGTCTACGGCTCGCGCTCGCTCGCCGACATCATGGGCGAGATACAGGCACGGGGTGAGGGCCTGGGGCACGCCGTGACGTGGCAGCAGTCCGACCACGAAGGGACGCTCGTCGAAGCCTTGCTGGCCGCGCGTGACGGGGGCGTGGACGCCGTCGTCCTGAACGCGGGCGCGCTCACGCACTACTCCTACGCACTCCGCGACGCCGTGGAAGCGTGTGGCGTACCCGTCATCGAGGTTCATATGAGCAACATCCACGCGCGCGAGGGGTTCCGGCGCGCCTCGGTGCTGGGCGACGTCTGCGTGGGGTCGATCGTGGGCTTCGGGGACGGTAGTTATCATCTGGCGTTGGAGGCGATGCAGTGGATTATCAGGTGAGACGGCGCGCCCTCGGCGCGCGCCTCGACGAGCTCGGCGCGGATGCGATGCTCATCACGCGCCTCGTGAACGTCCGCTACTTGAGCGGATCCACCGGCACCAACGGGCAGCTGCTCCTCACGCCGGACACGGGCGCGTTCCTCACCGATGGCCGCTACGACGAACGGGTGCGCCACGAGGTCCCCGACATGGACCGGAGGATCTACCAGCGCCACTACCGCAGCGAGGTCGCGGCGTTCGTCGCCGATCACGGTATCGAGCGATTGGGTTTCGAGGCGAACGGCCTCACCGTGGCGGCGCACCTGCGGCTGCAGGCCGCACTCGAAGGTGTGGAGCTGGTGGCCGTGCACGACGCGGTCGAACAGCAGCGCCGCGTGAAGGACGAGGAGGAATGGGAGTTGCTCCGGTCGGCGCAACGCGCGACCGACGCGGCCTTCGAAGCGGTGCTTGACCTCTGCAGCGTCGGGGTGAGCGAGCAGCATCTGGCGCTCGAGCTGGAACGCCTGCTGCGCAGCGAAGGTGCGGATTCATCGGCGTTCGAGCCGATCGTCGCGTTCGGGGAGAACGCGGCCGAGCCTCATCATGATCCCGGTCATCGGCTCCTGGAAGAGGGCGACGTGATCACGATGGACTTCGGTGGGCGCGTCGAGGGCTACCACGCCGACATGACCCGGACGGTGTCCTTCGGCGCGGCGCCGACCGAGCTCAGGAAGATCCACGACCTCGTCAGGCAGGCCCAGCAAGCCGGCATGGATGCCATCCACGCCGGAGTGAGCGGCGCGGCGGTGGACGCCGCGAGCCGGAGCGTCATCGAGAACGCGGGCTACGGCGATCGATTCGTGCACGGCCTCGGACACGGTGTCGGGCTCGAGATCCACGAGGAGCCGTGGCTGGGCGCCGGGCACGAGGGCGAACTCCCCGCGGGGACGATCGTCACCATCGAGCCGGGTATCTACGTACCGGGGCTCGGCGGCGTCCGCGTCGAGGACACGGTGGAGGTCACGCACGACGGGTGCCGGCCGCTGCCCACCTCGACACGCGAGCTGATCGAGCTATGAGCCTGGGCGAAGGAGCGCAGGGGTCGTGAGCGTCTCCACGAACGATCTGAAGAACGGGATGACGCTGGACCTGGATGGCGCCTTGTTCCAGGTGATCGAGTTCCAGCATGTGAAGCCCGGCAAGGGCGGCGCCTTCGTCCGGACGAAGCTCCGCAACCTGAAGACCGGCTCGGTGCTGGAGCGGACCTTCAACGCAGGGATCAAGATCGCCCAGGCCATCGTCGAACGCAAACAGATGCAGTTCCTGTACACGGACGGGACCGACGCCGTCTTCATGGACCTAGATACCTACGAGCAGGTCCACGTGTCCGACGCGGTCATGGGCGACGCCACACGATGGCTGGCGGAGGGAGCGGACGCCCAGGTTTCGCTGCACGAAGGCATCGCCATCTCGATCGACCTGCCGGCGAGCGTGGTATTGCAGATCACCCAGACCGATCCGGGAGCCAAGGGCGATACCAGGACGGGCGCACTCAAACCGGCCACGCTCACGACCGGAGCGCTCGTGCAGGTGCCGTTGTTCGTCGAGGAGGGCGAACGGATCAAGGTCGACACGCGCTCAGGTGAGTACATCGAACGCGTGAAGGGCTGAAGGTGACGAGCCGCCGAGCGGCCCGCCGCACCGCGATCGACATCCTCTATCAGGCCGACATCACCGACGAGGCTCCCGCGACCGTGCTGCACGGGTGGATCGACGCCGAGCGCTCGGTGCCGGTGTTCGCCCGGGAACTGGTGGAGGGCGTGGCCGAGCACCAGCCCGTGATCGACCTGCTCCTCGAAGAGGCGGCGCAGGGGTGGACCGTCGCCAGGATGACGGCGCTTGACCGGACGATCCTGCGCGTGGCTGTGGAGGAGCTTCGCCATCGAGCCGACATCCCGGCTTCGGTGGCCATCAGCGAGGCGGTCGAAGCGGCCTCGGAACTCTCCTCCGAGGACGCGAAGCGGTTCGTGAACGGGATCTTAGGGCGGATCGCCCGCGAGCCGGCCTAAGCCTGCGCCGGTGGCTGGTCGGCGGGCGGAGCATCCTGCGTGACCGGCGGCGCCGCGGATGGAGCGGGAGCCGGCGGTGCTGCGGAAGCGGCCGCTTCTTCCTCGGAGGCGCCCTCCTTCAGACCCTTCTTGAACTCCGTCTGTGCCTTACCCACGTTGCGCGCGATCTGCGGGAGTTTCGCCCCCAAGAAGATCACGGCCACAGCGATCACTGCGACGACGCCCCATTCCATGGTCGGATCCTACCTTCCGTCAGGTGTGCGCCCTAGGATAGCCCGTGGGAACGGGTGCGGCCGACGTGGCGTTGTGGAGGGGGTCGGCCTGCGGCTATCCTGACCGACGAGGGAACCCACCCTTTAAGCCGGTCCCGTGAGGCCGGGAAGGGAGCGAAGATGTTGCTGCAGCCACACGCCTCCCCGCTCGTGCAGGGAGGCGTTCGCGTGTGAGCGCCAAGGTCATGGAGGCCGCCGACGTTCGCCGTGCGCTGACCCGCATCGCGCACGAGATCTGCGAACGCGACAAGGGCGCAGCGGATGTCGCCCTCGTGGGGATCGCCGATCGTGGCGATGACCTCGCGAGGCGGCTCGCTGCGGAGATCGCACGGATCGAGGGGACCGAGGTCCCCGTCGGTACCCTCGACATCACCTTCTACCGCGACGACATCGGGATGCGCGCCGAAGCCCCCGAGGTCCACGAGACCGCGATCGGGTTCGACATCACGAACAAGATCGTGATCCTCGTCGACGACGTCTTGTTCACGGGTCGCACGATCCGCTCCGCGATGGATGCGCTGATGGATCTCGGGCGGCCCCGCAAGATCCAGCTCGCGGTCCTCGTGGACCGAGGCCACCGCGAGCTCCCCATCCGCGCTGACTACGTGGGCAAGAACGTACCGACGAGCCGCGCCGACGACGTGCGCGTGCTGATCGAGGAACTGGACGGCGAGGACGCCGTGATCGTGGAGGCGGCGACATGAACGAACACCTGCTGTCGATGCATGACCTCTCGGCCGGAGACGTGACGCGGATCCTCGACACGGCGGCCTCCTTCCGGGAGGTAGGCACCCGCGTGATCAAGAAGGTCCCGGCGCTGCGCGGCCGCACGGTCGTCAACCTCTTCCTGGAGAACTCGACGCGAACGCGGATCTCCTTCGAGCTGGCGGCCAAGCGTCTTTCCGCCGACGTCATCAACTTCAGCGCCGGGGGTTCCAGCGTCGCGAAGGGCGAGTCGATGAAGGACACGGCCCTCACGCTGCAGGCGATGGGTGCCGACGCCATCGTGATCAGGCACTCGTCGAGTGGATCACCGCTGCAGCTCACGCGGTGGGTCGACGCGCACGTCATCAACGCCGGGGACGGCACGCATGAACACCCCACGCAGGGGCTGCTCGACCTCTACACGATGCGTGAGCGGCTGGGCCATATCGAGGGGTTGCGGGTCGCGATCGTGGGCGACGTCTTGCACTCGCGGGTGGCGCGTTCGCTCTCGCTCGGGCTCGTCAAGATGGGCGCCGAGGTGACGCTGGTCGGACCGCCGACCCTGATCCCGCCCGACGCGCCCGGCTGGGGTGTGGGGGTGTCCTACGACATCGACGGCGTGGTCCCCAAGCTCGACGTGTGCTACGTGCTGCGCGTCCAGAAGGAACGCCAGCGCCTCGAGTACTTCCCGAGCGTCCGCGAGTACGCGCGCCTGTTCGGGCTCACGCGCGAGCGGGCGGCACTGCTTCCCGAACACGCCCTGATCATGCACCCGGGTCCGATGAACCGGGGGGTCGAGATCGCCTCGGATGTGGCGGACCTGCCCGAGTCTGTGATCGAGGAGCAGGTGACCAACGGCATCGCCATCCGGATGGCTTTGCTGTACCTGCTGCTCGGCGGCGCGGGGACGGAGGGTTCCTCATGAGCGAGCGCTTCGTCATCGAAGGGGCACGGGTGGTCGACCCCGCGGCGGGAACGGACGAGATCCGCGACGTGGTGGTGAGCGGCGGCCTGATCGCGGGGCCCGAGGCCGCCGAGGGCGCCGACAAGATCGACGGCCGTGGTCTGGTCCTTGCACCCGGACTCGTGGACCTGCACACCCATCTGCGCGAGCCGGGGTTCGAGCACAAGGAGACCATCGAGACCGGGACGCGCGCGGCGGCGGTCGGTGGCTACACGGCGATCGCCGCGATGGCGAACACCGACCCGGTCACCGATCATGCCGCTATCGTCCACGCGGTCCGCGACCTCGCCGCTGCCGCGGGGATGTGCGACGTCTTCCCCGTGGGTGCCATCACCCGAGGGCTGGCGGGGGAGACCCTCGCGGAGATGGGCGAGATGGTGGCGGCCGGCGTCCGGGTGTTCAGCGACGACGGCAACAGCGTCCCGAACGCCCGGATCCTGCGGAACGCATTGACCTACGCGAAGGCGTTCCCGGTCGAGGTCGTGCTCGCCGATCACGCGGAGGACGCCGCGCTCGCCGACGGTGGACACATGCACGAAGGCGCGCACTCGTACGCGCTCGGCCTAGCCGGTCGGCCGGCCGAAGCGGAGGAGATCGCGGTCGCCCGCGATCTGGCGATAGCGCGTGCCACGGGTGGGCGCCTGCACCTGTGTCATCTCTCGACGGCTCGGGCGGTCGATGCTGTCCGTCGCGCCAAGTCCGAGGGCGTCCGGGTCACCGCTGAGGTGACACCGCACCACCTCACGTTCACCGACGCGGATCTCGTCACCTACGACACGAACCTGAAGATGAACCCACCCGTGCGCACGGCGGAGGATCGCGACGCGCTGCGTGCCGGGCTGGCCGACGGCACGATCGACGCCGTCGCCACCGACCATGCGCCGCACGCGGTCGAGGAGAAGGAAGCGGAGTTCGATCTGTCTCCTCCCGGCACGATCGGCCTCGAGACGGCGCTGGCGGTCGTGCTCACCGAGTTGGTCGGGCCCGGCCTCATCCCGCTCGCCCGCGCCGTGGAGGCGATGTCGGTGGCTCCGGCCCGGATCCTCGGGGCGGCGGCGCACGGAGGGCCGATCGAGCCCGGGCGCCCTGCGAACCTCGTCCTGTTCCATCCCGAGGAGTCCTGGACGGTCAACGCGCAGTTCGCCTCGAAGGCTCGCAACAGCGCGTTCTTGGGGCGCACGCTCACGGGGCGCGTGCGGGCCACGGTGCTGCAGGGTGCGTTCACGGTGGCCGACGGGAAGCCCACCCGATGACCGAGGCGCTCCTCGTTCTCGAGGACGGCGGCATCTTCAGGGGCACCGGTTTCGGTGCGGGAGGCGAGACCTTCGGGGAGGCGGTCTTCAACACCGGGATGGCGGGCTATCAGGAGATCCTGACCGACCCCTCCTACGCCCGCCAGATCGTGGTCATGACCTCGCCCCACCAAGGGAACTACGGGATGAACTCGCTCGATCCGGAGTCATGGGGGATCCAGGTCGCCGGCTTCGCCGTCCGCGAGGCGTCCCGGCGCGCGAGCAGTTGGCGTTCGGAGGCGACGCTCCAGCAAGCCCTTGCAGACGCAGGCGTGACCGGCATCGAAGGGATCGATACGAGGGCCCTCACCCTGCGACTGCGTGAGCAGGGTGCGATGCGCGCGGCGATCTCCACCGTGGACCTCGATCCGTCCTCGCTGCTGGAGCGGGTGCAAGCGGCCGACGGGATGCAGGGAGCCGACCTCGCGCGGACGGTGAGCACGCCCGAGGCGTACGAAGCGGCGGTGCTCGTCGGCCCGGCGTCCACCGACCGGGGGCCCGTGCACCGCGTCGCGGCATACGACTTCGGGATGAAGCGGAACATCCTGCGCCTGCTGGCCGCCCACGGCATCGAGACCACGGTGTTCCCCGCGCAGACCCCTGCCGCGCAGGTCGCCGCCGGCGGGTTCGACGGGGTCTTCCTGTCCAACGGCCCGGGAGATCCAGCCGCCACCTCCTACGGCATCGCGGCGACGCGCGAGCTCCTGGGGAAGGTGCCCATGTTCGGGATCTGCCTCGGGAGCCAGTTGCTGGGGCTCGCTCTGGGCGGGCGCACCTACAAGATGAAGTTCGGACATCGCGGTGTGAACCAGCCCGTGACGGATCGCGCGAGCGGGAAGGTCGAGATCACGAGCCACAACCATGGTTTCGCCGTGGACCCCGCGGGGTGGCCCACCGACGCCGAGGGCATCGCGAGCACCGACTCCGGGCGGGTGCGTCTCAGCCACTGGAACCTGAACGACGGGACCCTGGAGGGGATGCGCTGCCTCGACGTACCGGCGTTCGCCGTCCAATACCACCCGGAAGCCGCACCGGGCCCGCACGACTCCCGATACCTGTTCGCCGAGTTCCGCGCGCTGATGAGGGCGGCCTGATGCCGCGGCGGAGCGATCTGCAGAAGATCATGGTGATCGGCTCGGGACCGATCGTGATCGGGCAGGCATGCGAGTTCGACTTCTCGGGCACGCAGGCGTGCAGCGTCCTTCGCGCGGAGGGCTTCGAGGTCTCCCTCATCAACTCGAACCCGGCGACGATCATGACGGACCCGGGGTTCGCCGACCGGACCTACATCGAGCCGCTCACGCCGGAGTCGGTGCTGCAGATCGTGGAGCGGGAGAAGCCCGACGCCATCCTGCCGACGCTCGGAGGGCAAACCGGGCTCAACGTGAGCGTGGCGCTCGCGGAGTCCGGCGACCTCGAGAGGTTGGGGGTCCGCCTGATCGGGGCGTCGCTCGAGGCCATCCGCACGGCCGAGGACCGAAGCGGCTTCCAGGCGGCCATGATCGCGGCGGGGCTCGACGTCCCCCGTGCCGGCGTAGCGCTCACGGTCGAGGATGCGGTGGCGCTCGGCGACGGCCTCGGGTTCCCGGTGATCGTCCGGGCCTCGTTCACGCTCGGCGGCGCCGGCAGCGGCTTCGCGTCCAACCGCCAGGAGTTGGCCACGCTCGCACGGCGCGGGCTCGAGGCCAGCCCGGTGACGGAGATCCTCGTCGAGGAGTCGATCGCGGGGTGGAAGGAGTTCGAACTCGAGGTGATGCGCGATGGGGCGGATAACGCCGTGATCGTGTGTTCCATCGAGAACGTCGATCCCATGGGGGTGCACACGGGCGATTCCATCACCGTGGCACCCCAGCAGACCCTCACGGACCGTGAGTATCAGCAGATGCGCGACGCCGCTATCCGGGTGCTCCGCGTCGTGGGCGTCGAGACGGGCGGGAGCAACGTCCAGTTCGCGGTCGACCCGGCGACCGGGCGTCAGGTCGTGATCGAGATGAACCCACGGGTATCGCGCTCCAGCGCGCTCGCCTCGAAGGCCACCGGCTTCCCCATCGCGAAGATCGCTGCGCTCCTGGCGGTCGGCTACCGGCTCGATGAGATCACGAACGACATCACCGGCGCGACCCCGGTCGCGTTCGAGCCGACGCTCGACTACGTCGTCGTGAAGATCCCACGGTTCGCGTTCGAGAAGTTCCCTGAGGCCTCACCGGTGCTCTCCTCGACGATGAAGTCGGTGGGCGAGGTGATGGCGATCGGACGGACGTTCACGGAGGCCCTCGGCAAGGCCTGGCGAGGGATCGAGAAGCGAGACCTCGACGTGTCGTGGCCCCTGGGGGCCGGCCACGGTCTGCTCGAGGATCTGGCGACGCCCGGGGAGGGGCGTCTGCACCTGGTGGCGGCGTCTCTGGCGCAGGGCGCGGCCGTGGACGAGGTGGCGGCCGCGAGCCGTATCGATCCGTGGTTCGTCGACCAGAACGCGCGGGTGGTCGAGGAGGCGAGTGCCTTGAAGGGCAGGACGCTTGCCACGCTCTCGGCGACCGACGTCCGACGCGCCAAGCGCCTGGGGATCTCCGACGCCGCGCTGGCGG
>JBKJXU010000154.1:0-2932 GCA_046716145.1 Actinomycetota bacterium | reverse complement strand
GCGTTCATCACCGGCAACGGCTACAAGACGATCGAGGCGCTGGAGGGACACGTCGAGGCGACGTACAACATCGAGCCCGATCTGGACGAGTTCCTCGCGGTCCTCGATAGGTAGCCCAGGTCGCGTGGACCCAGATCCACGGGCGCAAGCGCGGTCATGTCGGAGTCGGGGAAGCTTGCTTCCCCTCTGCTACCCGTCTACCCGGTAGTGGGTCAGACCCACTACCTCTCGCTCGCTCATCTTGACGGGGGGGGGGCGTGGTCGTGGATAGTGCTCCTGATGAATAGCCTGACGGGGCTGGCGAGGATCCTTGCAGTCGCTTTCGTCTGGGCGAGCCTTCCAGCGCCTCACGCCCTGGGTTCACATTCCGACACGAAACCGAACACAGTGAAAAGCTGGTACATGAATACCGCGAGCGCATCTGTGCACTTCGACAAGGGGTGCGCGCTCGGAGATCGGATCGAGAACGGATCTGACCCGGCGAACTCGGTTGTCATCCTTTCCTACGGAGACCCTGTCGCGATCGGCAATGGATGGGGCACCGACCTTCCCGGAGTCGCGGGTGATGTTTCGGTCACCGATATCAGGAAGGCAGTCGAGGAGTTCGCGACGGGGGCGGTTCTCTGCGTGCCGCCGATCTTCAGAGACCGCCTGAGCATCTGGATCGGGATGGGGGCCACCAACAACTTCCCAGGCGCGTGGGGGACAACGAAATCACACGACCACGGCGAGAAGTGGGGTGACGCGGTCAAGAGTGCGAATGACAACCTGCCGTCGACGGTTGCTGCGGGGGCGCAGATCTGGGGTGCCTATGATAGCGAGCTTGGATACAGCAACCCTCAACAGGCGCGGGCCTGGGCGAACGGATTCAAGGATGCCCCTGGGACTTGGCCGTACTTCTATTTCGGCGCCGCAGGCGGATGCCGCACCTTCACGACGGGCGGCGTTGGATCTTGCGGCGTTGGCCAATTTACGAGCTGGCATGATGACGATGTTGTCTATCTCGCCAACAACATCGCTATCGCCGAGGCCATCCCGCAGATCTACCGCGAGGATGGGGTCAATGCGGAGCAGTGGGTGATGCTCAGTGTCTACAACATGGGCCTGTACGGCCTGGCGCTCGAGTTCGATGGCGTTCTGAGTCAGAAGGCCGCTTGCGACTACGTCGGCGCTCAGAGTTGCATGGATGCAGGGACGTACAACACTTCGACGCAAGCCTGGAACCAGATGGTGAACAAGATGGATGCTCGGTCGGGGACCTCTGATGATATGAGTGCCTCCTGCGATATCGATTGGCATTAGGAGAGACGAGGAGCGAGGGTCGGTGCTTGGGAAGAAGAAAGCCCTGCGAGTAGCAGCCGTCAGTATCACGGTCCTCGCATCGACGGGATTCGGGGTGGTGGTTTGGCGCGACCAAGTCTACGCGGATGCGCCTGGCGCCGATGAAGCGTCGACCCTTACGGAGGAGGGTGAAAGGATCCGGGATGAGCGCGCCGCGGTGGCGAGTGCTCTAGCGAAGTGGGACGAAGAGGCGGAGATTGCCGCCGAGGAAGAAACGCCTGCCGAGCCAGTCGAGGCCAGGCCCGAGGACCAGAAGGGCGAATGGCCCGAG
This sequence comes from Actinomycetota bacterium, assembly GCA_046716145.1. Classification (GTDB taxonomy): domain Bacteria; phylum Actinomycetota; class UBA4738; order UBA4738; family HRBIN12; genus AC-51. The sequence goes on along the minus strand of JBKJXU010000154.1, from coordinate 1,320 downwards.
GGGCTTGTCGGACCGGAAGAGGCGAACCTTCCTCCGTCGCTGGGTATCGATGTCCAGAATGCTTGGGCGGGTACTGATGGCAAGAGCTATCTAGGTGTCTACGCGGGTGTTGATCAAGACGCAAATGGGATCCTGCTTGTTCAGACGGTTGATCCGGTAACAATGGAGAGCAGCCTCGTGACTGTAAGCACTGGGACCCCAGGGCCCGTAGAGATCGTCAGCTTCAGCGGAACGACTCTTCTGATCAGGGACGTTGAGGGGGGCCCGGCGCGTGAGTTCGACGCCTCCGCTGGAGAGTTCGTTTCCTAGCTTTCGCGCCACGAGTCAAGGGTGAGCTCTGGGCGCGCGGTAGCGGGCGGCCGTAGGCGCTCGGCGAAGAGTCAGGATGAAGGGTGACCTTCGTTGACCGGTAGGCTGCCGTGGTCCGGCGGGCTGATCAGGCGCCGTCGAGCGGGGGGTATTCATGTTCGCCGTGGAAGCGGCCCAGCGCGGCCGGGCGGCAAGCTAGGTTGCGCCGTCGTGCGGCATAGCTGACGTAGCCGTCACCGTCCGCGACTGAGGCTGCTTCGAAGATCCGCCTCTTCGTCGAATGGTTGTTGGGTGATCAGCAGCCGGTAGGCCAATCGGGGACGGGGCGGAGGACCGCCCCTCAAGTTCTACGAACTACGGGACAACCTCCTCGATCGCCAGGGACCCACCGTGACCCGCCGGTGTCGACAGGCCCGGGCACAACGCGCTGAGCTTGGGCGTGCAGACGCTGCTGGGCCTCTTTGCGGTCAGCGACCAAGCCACGGCGATGACGGACCGCGGTGCGGAGCGCCTCCACCGCCACCTCCTCGCGATGTCGTCGACCTACGCGCTGGCGGGCCAGATGCGTCAGGGCGGCGCGATCACGGTCGTCGGTCTTGAACCGGTGCCCGAGCCCAGCTGCATACGCGCGGCCTTGGTCTCTGAGGGAGCGAATAGCCGCACTGCTCCCGGATGCAGCCGCTCCAGTCTCAGGCGCCAGCCCGCGGGCTGCAGCCCGGGCGTCTCCACCCTCAACGGTTGGGCAGGAGCACGTGAAGCCCATGAAGCCGATGTAGCCGAACACGATCACATGGTTGCTCGCCGCTGGTTCGCCCGGCGGCGGGTGACGATCGCGAACCTCCAACGCATGTGCGAGCAGGGTGTGATCCGGTTCGAGGAAGAGACGGTCGTGTTCATCACCGGCAACGGCTACGAGACGATCGAGGCGCTGGAGGGACACGTCGAGGCGACGTACAACATCGAGCCCGATCTGGACGAGTTCCTCGCGGTCCTCGAAGGCTGAGGCGTACC
>JBKJXU010000153.1:0-3674 GCA_046716145.1 Actinomycetota bacterium | reverse complement strand
ATGATCGGCGTCCAAGATCTTGAACGGAGGTTCAACCGCCATGCCAGGCCGCGTCCGCAGCGCCGCACCCCTTGACCTCGGATCGGTCGAGCAGGTCCTGCAGCCCTACGATCAGGCCCTCACGCTGCCCGGTGACGCCTACGGCTCCCCCGAGGTCTTCGACTGGGAGGTCCGTCACTTCTTCGAGGGTGGATGGATGTGCGTGGGCCGCGAGGCCGACCTCGGCCTGGATGCCACGGGCGACCAGACCGCCGTCCAGGTGGGCCGCCAGTCGTTCCTCGTGGTGCGCGGCGATGACGCCGGCCTGCGCGCCTTCCACAACATCTGCCGGCATCGCGGGCATGAGTTGCTGGAGGTTGGGGAGCGCCGGGCGCAGCGCGGTATCAAGTGTCCCTACCACGCCTGGGTCTACGGCCTCGAGGGCGACCTCCGTGCGACGCCTCGGTTCAACCTGGAGGTCCCGAAGGAGTCCTTCCCGCTCGTGCAGGTGCCGCTCGAGTCCTGGCACGGCTGGCTCTTCCTGAACGCGAGCGGGGACGCGCAGCCCTTCGCCGAGTGGATCGGCAACGCCGGGATCGGCGTGGATGACTACGCGCCCGGGACGTTGGCGCTCGGTGCTCGTCACGAGTACGAGCTGCAGGCGAACTGGAAGATCGTCGTGGAGAACTACAGCGAGTGCTACCACTGCACCGAGATCCACCCCGAGCTCTGCCGCGTCACGCCGCCGGATTCCGACCTGGCCTACCCCGAGCGTTCGAACGGCGTGTGGTTCGGCGGTCCTATGGACCTGCTCGACCATGCAGTGACCATGTCGCTCACCGGCGCGTCGGACGGGGTGCCCATCCCCTCCGTCCCCGAGCCGCTCCTTCGCCGCGTCGGGTACATCTCGCTGATGCCGAACCTGCTCATCAGCCCGCATCCCGACTACGTGATGACCCATCGGCTCGTGCCGCTCGAGGCCGGGCGAACCTGGATCGAGTGCGCCTGGTACTTTCCCCAGGAGGCCTTCGAGAAGCTCGGGTTCAGCCCCGACTACGCGAGCGAGTTCTGGGACATCACGAACCGCGAGGACTGGGGCGCGTGCGAGTCGGTGCAGCGCAACGTGACTTCACCGGGCTACCGGCCGGGGCCGTTCTCGTACTGGGAGTCGGCGGTGTTCACCGGCCAAGCGATGATCGCCCGCGGGTACCTCGAGGGACGACTCTCGCCGCCGGAGCACCACTACATCGACGGCGTGGGTCGAGGTCTGGCCGGCTTCTGAGGTCACTGGAGGTGTCGAGGGGCGCTGCGCTCCCACCGGCGCTGCCCGATCAGTTCCCCGTCCTCGAACACGTCGAGCGTGAGTTCGAGGAACCACGTGCGCTGATCGGTGCGCAGCGACCCCGTCGCTTCCGTGCGAACGGTCACGTCCGGCCACGAGAGTTCGAGCACGCCTTCTCCGCTCGCCCAGGCATCCCCGGGCTCATGCCGGTTGACGCCGACCTCCCCGCGGAAGGCGTCGGATGTCCGCACCTCGAGCGGGCCGTGCCCGCCCTGGTTGGCGGCGAACGGGCTCCGCGACCCGCCGTGATTGATCCGCACGCGCCGGGTCCGCGCCACGACGTCATCGACGACCTCCCACGAAGCTCTCGTCGGGCGGAACGCCTGGTCGGGCCCGACGGAGAACGCCGGGGTGGGCAGTGGCGACGGTTCCACCACCGGCAGGATCAGGCGTGACGTATCGGCGTCGACCGCAAGCGTGCCCGCATGCGGAGGTGGCCAGCTGGACGCGAAGTCGCTCCCCGCGAGGTCCAACCGGAGCCGTGCTCCCGGCGGGACGTCGAACGCGGTCGCATCCAGATCCAACGCCACCTGCACCGCTTCGCCCGGCACCAGCGGCGCGACCGCATCGTGCCCGTCGCGATGCGCGAGGTTGCAGATGGTCCGCGTGATGAGCTCGGATGCCCCGTTCGGATGGACGAGGCAGAGCTTGGCCGACACGAGGGCCACCTCGGTCGACGGGGTCACGGTGAGTTCCGCCCGCGGGTGCCCCAGGATCTGGACGCCCTCCTCGATGGTCCACTCGAAGACGAGTGAGCGACCCTCGTCCTCGCGTTGATCCCACGGGAGACCGAACGGCAGATCGGCCGCGCACCAGATCGAGCCGGCGACGCCGACGTCGCCCTCGACGGCCAGGGTCGCGCCGTGGGGAGCCGACGCCGCGCGCAATTCCAGCACGCTGGAGGAGGCGCTCGTGGGGGGCCACGCGGCCTCGGCGCGCCAGTGGCCCGAGAACGCATCCAGGTCGGCCCGCGGCTCCGAGGGCTCCCGGACGAAGATCCTGAGCGCCGGGTCGTGCTCGGCTCCGTTCGCCTCGTCCGCGAGCCAGCGACGCCACCACCTGATCATCTCAGGCACGTGATCGATCCTCGGGCCCGGTTTGGACACGAGCGGGCTCATGTGGCTCCACGGACCGAACAGCACCTGCGTCGGAGCCGCGATCCGTTCGAGCGCACGGAAGGCCATGTTGCGGTACCCGTCGGCGTGCCCGGCGATCACGAGGGTCGCCGCCCGGATGCGTTCGTAGCCATCGAAGAACACCGAGCCACGGCGCCAATAGGAATCCTCGTCCTGCTCGGCGAACCAGCGCAGCTCCCACGGTTCGTTGGTCTCGATCCGGCGGAGCCACTCCTCACGCCATCCGTCGCCGAACAGCTCGGGCACCGGCGGCAGCGCGTTCATCGCCACCATCAGCAGCGGGTAGTCCAGGAAGTCCAGGCACCGCCGCACGCCGCCGCCGAAGTGGACGTCGTCGGTGTAACGGCGGTCGGTGGCGTAGATCGGGATGATCGCCTTGAGGGCCGGCGGCTGCAACGCCGCCACCTGCAGGGAGTTGAACCCGCTGTAGGAGGTCCCGTACATCCCCACGTTGCCGTTGGACCAGTCTTGCTCCGCGAGCCACGCGATGGTCGTGAGGTGATCCTGCCATTCGCGGTCGGTGTACTCGTCGACCGCGACGCCTTCGGAGGAGCCCGTGCCGCGAACATCAGCGCGGCAGACGGCCAGCCCTCCCTCGGAGACGAGACGCGTGTAGGTCGCGGTCGCATCGCTGATGTCGTCCTTGCGGTACGGGCGGGCCTCGAAGACCACCGGCCACGGCGGGGTCTCGTCCGGCAGATGCAACGTGATCGCGATGCGGACGCCGTCGTCCATCTCGAGGGAGCGACGCTCGATCCGCATCTACAGCTTGAATCCCACAACGTCGGCGGCGCCTCCGGTCATACCTTGACGCGCCGAGAGGCGCTTCATGCCCAGCCCTCCGATGGTGATCGCAGTGAGCGAGATGATCAACATCAGGGTCGCGGTGGCGTTCAGGGCGGGGTTCGGAGCCGTTCGACCCGACGCGTAGATCAACATCGGCACGGTCTGCGTCCCCTCGTTCCGCGAGAGGAACTGGCTCGTGATGAAGTCGTCGATGGACAGCGCGAACACGATCATGAATGCGGCGAAGATGGCGGGCGCGAGGACCGGCAGGAGCACCCGGCGGAGCGCCTCCAGAGGTGGGGCGCCCAGATCCATCGCCGCCTCCTCCAGTTCCGGCCCGACGCCGAAGATCCGCCCCCGGAGCACGACGACGACGTAGGGGATCGACCAGGTCACGTGTCCGACCAGTTGCGCTCCCGTGCCGATCTCGG
>JBKJXU010000152.1:0-23366 GCA_046716145.1 Actinomycetota bacterium | reverse complement strand
TCGCTGATCGGGGTGGAGGCGGCCGCCGCGGCAGCCGCGGCCGCCGTGACGGCGTCCTCACCGCCGGCGGTGAGTGCCGCCTCGGCCTCGGGGACCCGGCGGATCGTGGGCGTGAGCGCGGTGATGGCCACCCGGGCATCGGTCACCGCATCGCCGTTCACGGTGACCACGGCGGTGGCGCCCACCACCGCGATCTCCATCTGGCGCCGGTACTCCAGGCGGACGTAGGCCGAGCCCGTACCGGGCGCCGGCGCCGGGATGTCCACGGCGGTCATGAGTTCACCGGGCGCCGCCGACGTCTGACCGGGACCGGTCCACAGCTCGTCGAGGCCGACGGTCCGCTCCCCCGCCGCCGAACGGAGCGTGGCCGTCGCACCGAAGCACAGCAGCGCGCCGCCCGTGTCCATCGCCGGTGAGGCGTTCATCACGTTGCCGCCGATCGTGCCTTGGGCGCGCGTGGCGTGCGAGCCGACGATCATCGAGGCGTCGGCCAGCGCCGTGAACCGCGTTCGGACGGTCTCCGAAGCACAGATCGCCTCGTGGGTGACCAGCGCGCCCAGCCGCAACCCGCCGGCCGCGTCCTCGATGCCGTCCAGACCGGCGATGCGGTCGATCCCCACGATGGCATCGGGCAGCGGTGCCTTCCCCTGCCGGGCGCCGACCACCAGGTCGGTCCCGCCCGCCACGGGCCGCGCGCCCGATCCGAGCGCCGCGAGCGCGTCCTCCAGCGTCACCACCGACGTGAACGAGCGCGTCATGCGCCCACCTCCCGCGCCGTGGTCCAGACGCGCGCGGGGGTCATCGGCATCTGCCGGACCTGCCCCCCGATCACCTTCGTGATCGCGTTCGCGATGGCGGCGGCGGTGGGGACCTGCGGCGGCTCTCCCACGCCCTTGGAGCCGCGAGGGCCCGCGCCCTTCGCGTCGTACTCGATCCAGTCGACCTCGATCTCGGGCGCGTCCGAGCACGTCACCAGCTTGTAGTCGAGCAGGTGCGGGTTCCGCTGACGGCCCTGTTCATCCAGCATCGTGCCCTCGCTGAGCGCGAGGCCGACACCCATCACGACGCCGCCGGTCACCTGACCGTCGGCGCCCATCCGGTTCAAGATCCGACCCGAGTCATGCGCCGCGGCCACCTTCAGCACGCGCACCACACCGGTCTCCCGATCCACCCTCACGTGCGCGGCCTGGGTGATGAGCTGGGGTGCCAGGAACGTCTCGTTGCCAAGGCGTCCGACGCATCCGCCGGTGTCACCGCTCGGCGCGTCGGGCACCTCGCCCGAGCCCTTGCCGTGGATCGTCCCCGCGCCGGCCAGGTCGGCGATCGATACCGCCTTCTCGGGCGAGCCTTTCACGCGGACGGTGCCCTCGGCCAACTCCAGGTCGTCGCGATCGGCCTCGAGCTCCACCGCCGCGGCGTCCAGCAACTGCTCGCGGACGTCGGCGGCGGCTGCCAGCACGGCCCGCCCCGAGTTGAACGTGGTCTGTGACCCGCACGAGCCCATGTCCCAGTTCGCGGCCGCCGTGTCCTGATACAGCAGGGTGAAGTCCTCCGGCTTCATGCCCAGGTCCTCGGCCACGAACTTCGGCATCGCCATCACGGCGCCGCTGCCGTTCTCCTGGGCGCCGGTCACGATGGTCCCGCTGCCGTCACCGTTGATGTGCACGTACGCACCCGAGGGCGCGGGCATGCAGGGCCACCAGCCCACGGCCACGCCGATCGCCTCGTCCTCCGGCAACTCGCGACCGTAGTCGATCATCTCGACGGCTCGCTCGAGGGTCCGCTTGATCCCGACCTCATCGAAGATCTGCCGGGTCGGCCCTTCGGCGCCCTCCTCGATCAGGGTTCGGCGCCGCAGTTCCACGGGATCCATGTCGAGCGCACGGGCGACCTCGTCCATGTGCTGCTCCAGACCCCAGCAGACCTGCGGCGCCGTGGGGGCGCGCACCGATCCGGAGGGCTGGTTGTTGGTGTAGTTCAGGTAGGCCTCGACGGCGATGTTCTCGATCACGTACGGGCCACACGCGTGCATCGCCGCCATCTGCCCCAGGAACCCGCCCTCGCCGCAGTACGCGCCCTTGTCCAGGATCAGCCGTGCCTTGCGCGAGACCAGCCGTCCGTCGCGCGTGGCACCGGTCTCGAACTCCATCACGATGCCCTCGCGCCGCTGCGCGATCGCCACGAACTCCTCCTCGCGGCTGAACACGAGCTTCACGGGTCGCTTGGCCGCGCGTGCGAGCGCCGCGACCTGTCCCTCGAAGTGCAGGTCGCACTTCGCACCGAAACCGCCACCCAACAGCGGGACGATGATCCTGACGTTCGCCTCGGAGACCTCGAGGGTCTGCGCCACACCGGCGCGCGCCGCGTAGGGCACCTGCGTCGAGGACCAGATCGTGACCTCGTCGCCCTGCCACTCGGCCACCACCGCGCGCGGCTCGATCGGCACGCCTTGGGAGGCGTCGGAGACATAGCGGCCCTTCACGACGACCTCGGCGCCGGCCATCGCCGCGTCGGCGTCGCCCTTCACGATCGTGTGATATGCGAAGGTGTTGCCGTCGGCCACGATGTTCTCGTCGCGCTCGTAGTCCGCCCACCCCTCGTGCACGAGCGGGGCGCCGGGCTGCATCGCCGCCTCGAAATCGGTCACCACCGGGAGCGGTTCGTAGTCCACCTGGATCAGCGCGGCGGCCTGCTCGGCGATCTCGGGCGTGAGCGCTGCGACCCCCGCCACGATCTCAGCCTCGATCCGCACCACGTCCTTCGCGAACAGATAGCGGTCCTGGACGAAACCGCCGAAGCGGACGTCGGGCAGGTCCTCCTGGGTGATGACCGCCACGACGCCGGGGAGCGCCTTGGCCTTCGAGGTGTCGATCGACAGGATCCTCGCGTGCGGGTGATCGGCGTAGCGGAACTTCGCGAACGCCATCCCCGTGCGGGTCAGGTCGGCGGCGTACCGGCCCGTGCCGGTGACCTTCTCGATGCCGTCGGAACGGATGTAGGTGCTCGTGTCGGTGGCGCTCGGCGTCACGTGGCCTCCTCCCGGTGGGCGCCTATCCTACGCGGCGCCTCCGTCCGCGTTCCAGGCGCTTCCCGTCAGGTGGGAAAGGGGTGCTCCGCGAGCGGTTCGTAGCGCGCATGCGGCCGCTCCAGATGACTCTCGAACAGCGTCAACGTCTCCACGCGCCAGCCGACGGGCTCTACCGTGGTCGCTTCCCAGCCAGCCGGCACCGTGAGCGGCGGGTGGGACCGGGCCACGGTGAGGTGCGCAGCGAAAGGCCGCGTCTCCGGCGGGAACTCCGGCGCGAGCGCCCGATCCAACGCCGCCGCGAGCCCCGCGAGTCCTCCGGCGTCGTCCCGCAGCCCGGCCCACAGCACCCGGGCCTTCCCGCGCTCGGGGAAGCGGCCCAGACCCTCGAGCGCCAGCGTGAACGGCGCCGCGCCGGCCGCCACGGCCGCCATCGCCTCCTGCACCCGGTCCAACAGGCGCGGCCACACGGGCCCCAGGAACGTGCAGGTCACGTGGCGGTTGGCCACCGGCGTCCACCGCGCCCGCGGGAGCTCCTCTCGCCACGGGGCGACCGCGGCATCCAGGGCCTCCTGTGCCTCGGACGGGACCGAGACCGCCACGAACAGCCGGCGCGCCTTCGCCTCGGGGCGGGATGCGCGGTCGCGCGCCATCAGATGGTGGTGGAGGACACCGGCAGGGGCAGGCCTTCCAGGTAGCGGCGCACCAGATCCAGGCCGGCCTGCTCGGCCCAGCGGCGCACGCGGTCGCGGTCCTCGCCGCGGGTGTGCAGGGTTCGGGCGTGCCGGACGTCGTCCGCGGCGACCGCCACCACCACCGTGCCCGGCGGGGCGCCCGCGTGCGCCTCGGGTCCCGCTGCACCGCTCAGAGCCAAGCCAACCTCGGTCCCGTAGAGGCGGCGGGCACCCTCGGCCATCGCCAGCGCACAGGGCTCGCTCACGACCCCCGGTCCCTCCAGGATCTCCCGCGGCACCCCGAGCACTGCGTGCTTCGCCTCGGCCGTGTAGACGACCGCCGACCCGGCGAACCACGCCGAGGCGCCCGGCACGCCCGTGAGGCGCGCCCCCACCCCGCCGCCGGTGAGCGACTCGGCGCAGGACAGATGCCACCCCCGCGCACCCAGCAGCCGCAGCACGGCTTCCTCGAGCGTCTCGTCGGTGTCGGTGAACACCACGTCGCCCAGACGCTCCCGGATCTCCGTCACGAGCGGTGCCGCCAGCGCCAGCGCCTCGGCCCGCGACGCGGCCTTCGCGGTGAGCCGCACCTTCACCTCCCCCATCGAAGCCAGGTAGGCGACGGTGGGGTTCGCCGAGCCCTCGAACAGATCCTCCAGGACCTCGGCCACCGCGGACTCGCCCATCCCGGCGATCCGCAGCACCTGCGATTCGATCACCGAGCCGCCGCCGCGGACCGCAACCTCGGGCAGCACGGTGCGTTCCATCATCTCCCGCATCTCCCCGGGCACCCCGGCCATCGCGTAGATCGTGACGCCGCCCAGCAGCGCCACCAGACCCGGCGCCGTCCCGCGCTCGGGCAGCAGGTAGCGTGCGCCCTCGGGCACGTCGGCTTGGCGCAGGTTCGACGTCGGCATCGGCGCCGAGGAGAACCCCGCGAACTTCTCCCGCAGCATCTGCTCCAACGCCGGGTGGCGCACCATCCCCACGCCCATCGCCACCGCGATCGCATCACGCGTGAGATCGTCCCCTGTCGGACCCAGCCCGCCCGTGACGAGCACCACGTCCGAGCGCGAGGCCGCGAGCCGCAGCGACTCCACGATCCGCTCCACGTTGTCGCCCACCACCTGGTGGTGCAGCACGTCCACGCCCACGGCAGCCAGGTGCTCGCTCATCCAGCGCGCGTTCGTGTTCGCGATCTGCCCGAGCAACAACTCGGTGCCGACGGCGACGATCTCGGCGCGCACCTAGGCCCGTCCGCGGTGCCGCGTGGTCAACAGGTACTCCGCGCCGGTGTAGAGCGTGAGCGCCACCGCCATCGAGGTCATGATCAGCTCGAAGTCGCCGAACCCCGAGGGCAGCGGCATCATCGCCAGCCCCACCGCCACCAGCTGCGCCACGGTCTTCGCCTTCGCGGGGAACGAGGCCGGCATCGTCACGCCACCGTGACGATCCAGGTACCAGCGCAGGAGCGTGATCGAGACCTCACGCACCGCGAACACGCCGGTGGCCCACCACGGGAACTGCCCGATCGCAGACAGCACCGCCGCCGGCACCACCACGAAGATCTTGTCCGAGAGCGGATCGAGCCAGGCGCCCGTGGCGGTCTTCAGGTCGTAGCGGCGAGCCAGGTAGCCGTCCAGACCGTCGGAGAGGGACCCCACGAGGTACAGCCCCACGGCGATCCACGACGCCGCGCTCGTCTCGCGGAACACGAACGCCACGATCACCGGGATCAACCCGACGCGGATCACCGAGATCAGGTTCGGCCACCCCAGACCCAGTGGCTGCAGCCGGACCCGCGGCTCGGCGCTCACGGCGCCCCCGTCGCGGACGTGAACGTACGGGTCCACTCCTGCCCCACCGAACCTTGCGCGCCGAGGTCGCGGCCGTTCACCATCACCGAGATCGCCCCGCCGTCGCTCGCGCTCACGGTGACCTCCTGCTCGCCCGAGTACGACACGATCTCACCGGGCCGAAGCGTCACCGTCTCCTCGGGGACGCCGTCGATCGTCGCGCTGACGTCGACCTCCGCGCCCGCGTTGAGCACCACGTCGACCGTGGTCCCGTTCGATGTCTGCAGCGACTCCGCCGTCGGGCTCGGGCTCTCGATCGGGATCTGCGCCACCTCCGGCGCCCCCCGGCGCGAGACGAGTCCCACCGAGACGAGCGCCACCAGCACCACCACCGCCGCGATCAGCAGGAACCGCTGGTTGTCCCGGATCCGCGCCGCGGCCATCGCCGCCTCCACCCGGCCCATCTTGCCCGGCGGCGGTGGCGGCCCGGGTGCCTCGGCCATCCGCGCGTACAGACGCACCACCTTCGCGGCATCCAGACCGAGGTACTGCGCGTAGGTCCGCAGCATCGCGCGCACGTAGACCTCACCGCCCAGGTCCCCGAACGTCTCGGCCTCGAGCGCACCGATCTGCAGGGGGCTGAGCCTGGTGGCGCGGGAGGCTTCGTCCACGGAGATGCCCCGCAGTTCGCGGGCGCGCCGCAGCGCAGAGCCCACCCCGATGCTCCCGGCCATGGCCGCGATGCTACCCCGCTAGACTCCGCGCCATGGCCCCGGAGGTGCTCACGGTCGTCGTCGAGATCCCCAAGGGATCGCGCAACAAGTACGAGATGGACCATGACACCGGCCGGATCTTCCTGGACCGGATGCTGTTCACCTCGATGCAATACCCGGCCGACTACGGGTTCATCGAGGACACCATCGGCGGCGACGGCGACCCGCTCGATGCGCTCGTGTTCGTGGGCGAACCCACCTTCCCGGGGTGTCACATCATGGCCCGGCCCATCGGGCTGTTCCGCATGACCGATGAGAAGGGCGCCGACGAGAAGATCCTCTGCGTGCCCCCACGCGACCCCATGTGGGGCCATCTCGGTGACCTCCAAGGCCTGCCCATCACCCTGATGAACGAGATCGAGCACTTCTTCCAGGTCTACAAGGACCTCGAAGGACACAAGGTCTCGACCGAAGGCTTCGAGAACCGCGCCGCCGCCGACAAGGTGATCGAGGAAGCGCGGGAGAGATTCAGAGCTTCCGCCTCGTGAACCTCAGCCCAGTCGAGTCACCGTCACGGATCCAGGATCCCGTCTGACGAGGCCCTACAGCGTCACGTACGCCCGCGCTACGGGGACGACTCCCGAGATCCGAACACGGCTAGTGGATGGAAGCCCGAACATCGTCGAGCGAATCCAGCTCTCGCCAGGCCTTCGGCATCGCGTAGAACTCCTCCAAGACACTCACGAGCGGCCCGCCAGAGGCTTGGATCAGGAACCCCTGTGGGTGCGTGTGCATGATCGGTGCCCCTGACGGCCGACCAGCGCCCTCGTCCTCGATGAACTCCGAACACGGCTCGTCGGTTACGTCACCGAGGAAGTAGATGCCGCGGATCCCGATCGGCACGGTCTCCGCGTAGGCATCGTGGTCGAAGGGTTCCACCGGTCCCCCGCCCTCATCATCGACCGCCCCCGTGCCGACGAATGCCGGATGGACGATCTCGAGGTAGATATGGTCATCCACGACGAGGGAAGGATCTCCGGCGAGCACATCGTCAACGAGGATCGACAACACCGACGTCGCCAACTCTGGCTCGCTGTCCTTCGTTGGCGCGTACGACTGGCCAGGTGTCACGCTCTCGATGACGCCCTCGACCACGATGTCTGCCTTGGTCGCGAGCGCCTCGACGGTTTCCGTAGGTTCATGGTCATAGCTGAGCCAGCGCGTGGACCGAACGAAATCGTTGACCTCGACGGACCCGTCCGTCGGCGTGGTTCCAGCGCTGTTCGTCGCGCAGCCCCAAAGGCCAGCGATGCACACGATCAGGCCGATCACGATGAGTGAGGGTCTTGCAGCAGGCCGGACCTTGCTTCCGCACCCGTTCATGACGCCTCCGTCGTCTAGTGGGTCGGGTTGATGTGATCGTTGATGTGGTGTGTCCCGAACGTCTTCCACGCTCGATGGTCGACGCTTCGACCTGCGCATGAGTTCATCGATCCTCCTCTCAAGGCGCCAGGACAGAGGGAACTAGCACGCAGCATGTTCCCGCCTGCACGGGTCGCATGCGTGCCACTTCACATGAGCGTTCAAAGACCGCTTCGAGCTGTCCCCGGGGTCAACGCAGCCGCTCATCGTGAAGGTGCAGTCAGTCGTGTCCCAGTGAAGGAACGTCGTCTCCCGCTCAACCCCCAGGTAGCTTTGCCGATACGTCGTACCGACCGTGAGGCCGGTGTTCCTGTCGTAGGTCAGCGGGGATTCCAGGGAGGCGGACCCGAATGCTGCCTCCTGCGCGTAGAGCGAATGGTGGATGTACGCCGCTCGCAGGATGTCGCCCCGTGACGGTGACCGCGCCGATCACGAGTACACAAGCGCTCCAAGAGACTCGCCTCATCCCACCGTGCCTCCCGGGAGGTGCTCGATAGATCCAGCCTGCCTCTCGATGCCTGGCCGCGCACTCACGGTATCTCGTCGGTGACCCGGAAGCTGAAGCTCCCTACGATCCATCGACCGCGCCACTCGAGTGAGAACTCGATGGTGGCGGTTTCGGGATCCCCATCGTGGTCCTCCCCTACGAGGTTGGCGGTGAACCGGCCGAGACCACCCAAGACGCAGATGCCCGGTCCACTCCAAGCGATGTAGTGAGCGTCAGGGTACCTCTCGGGGATCGGAACGCTCCCATAGGCGACTCCGACGCCGACATCAAGCCCGGCCTCGACATCCCAAGACTCGATGCCTCCACGCCTCTCCGAGCACGGCCCCAACGTAGCGATGATGATGCTGAGCGACCCACACGCCATGTCACGCCCGCACTCCCTCTGAAGGGATCCGGCCGCTCACCGTCGTCCCTTGACCCGGTGCCGACCGGACCGCCAACGTCCCGTTGACGGCGTCGATGCGATCCGCCATGCCGCGCAGACCCGTCCCGTAGCCGATCTCCTTCTTATCGAAACCTGCGCCGTCGTCGGTCACGGCGAACGTGACGGAACCGTCCTCCTGCGCGAGTCGTACCTCCGCCCGGCTCGCCCCCGAGTACTTCGCGGCGTTGTTCAGCGCCTCCAGGGCGCAGAAGTAGATCGTCGCCTCGACGTCTTGGGGGTATCGAGCGATGCCGTCCTCGACGACCTCGGTGGGGATCGCGGCTTTGCGCGCCTGGGAGTTGAGCGCGGCGATCAACCCCTTGTCGGCCAGGAGCGGGGGGTAGATCCCGCGCGCGAGGTCGCGGAGGTTCTCGATGGCGTCCGTGGCGTCGGTCTGCAGACCGGCGAGGACCTCGCGCGCCTTCGCCGCGTCGCGCTCGACCAACCCGTCGGCCAAGCGGAGCTTGACCGACAGCGCCACCAGCTGCTGTTGTGCGCCGTCGTGCAGGTTGCGCTCCAACCGGCGCCGCTCCTCGTCCTGGGCCTGCACCAGTCGCTGGCGTGAGGCGCGGAGCTGCTCGATGTGGTCCAGCAGTTGCTCGGTCAATGCCACGTTGCGGATCACCAGGCCGGCCTGCGCCGCGAGGTCGTTCACCAGCTTCTCCTCGACCGGGGTGACAGCGTCGCCCGGCTTCTTCTCGATCGAGAGGGCGCCGAGCAGCTCGCCCTGATGACGCACCGGCACCCGGAGCGACGTGGCGGCCGCGGCCTCGGCCTCCTCGACGGGCACGGACGGGACGGCGGGCGCATCGGCGGGCCACGAGGCGGCCGGTCTGAGCGCGTCGTCGAAGCGGATCCAGACGTCGGTGCGGAGCGCGCCGGTGCCGCCGGCGAGGACCGAGGCCATCCGCGGGAGCAGCTCTTCGTTCGCGTACGCGTTCCCGACCCTGTCGGAGAACTCCGAGAGGACCTCGTAGGGCGTGGCGCGCTTGCCGTAGACCAGGCGGTCGGCCAGGCGCTGCGCACGGCGACGGATGGGCTGGAACGCGAGCGCCACGGCGGCCGCGGCGATCGCGGACAGCACCGGATCGCTCCGGCTTCCAGCGAGAGCGCCAACGCCGACCACGATGGCGGCGTAGGCCGCGGTGATGAAGATCGCGAGCGCACCGAACAGCAGCGCCCGGTTGATGACGACGTCGATCTCGAACAGACGGTAGCGGAGCACCGCGACGCCGATCGCGACCGGGATCAGCGCGAACGAGAAGACGGAGATGGTCTGCAGCACGGCGAGCCAGGTCGGCGTGGTCATCCCGCCCCACTCCGAGCTGAACGAAACGATCAGGATGAACGAGTACAGGACGCCGACGATCCCGGCGGCCGTGAGGAGCCAACGCAACTGGAGCCGCTCCACGCCGGTGGAGCGGCGGAACCGAAGGACCAGGCTCAGCAGCGAGCCGACGATCCCGATCGGGATCATGACGAAGATGACCAGCACGGCATCCAGGTACGGGCGGAGCGCCTCGATCCCGAGCGGGTTCTCGAGATCGGGGAAGTCGCTCTCGGAGAGCGGACCGGGCCCCACCACGATCACGAGGAAGATGAGGACGTAGGACACGCCGATGATCCTCGCGAACCACCGCCACCGGGGCGAGGGCAGGTGTCCGTCCGGGAACAGCAGCAAGAGGAAGGTGAGGGTCGGCACGAGGAGCGGGAGCCACATCGGACCGTCGATGGCCTCCATGATCGCGCCGAGGTCCGGGCCTCCCGGGCCGCCGTGCATCGCGTACGTCCCGTACGAGCTCGTGATCGACCCGAGCCCGATCGCCACACCGATCCCGAGGAGGAGCCAGCCGAGGCTGTTCTCCGGACGCCGGGTCGCCAGCACGTAGCCCGTCAACGGGAGGGCGAGGAACCCGATGAAGAAGAGCAGCTCCGAGAACGGCTGGGTCCACGAGGCACCGGTCGCGCGGGCGTCGATCTGCCCGATGACGATGCCGACCACGACACCCCCCAGGGTGAACCCCAGGAGCAGGCGCGCGAGCAGCACGTGCCGGGAGCCCTCGGTCGTCTCGGTGCTCATCCTGGGGATCTTCGCATCTCCCTGGCAGGATGGGGAACCATGACCCGAACCTCCCTGCTCAGCGGTGACCGCGTCTCCCTGCGCCGGCTCGGCGCGCCCGATCGTGAGGCCTTCCTCGCCGCGGTGAAACGTTCTCGCCGCCTGCATCACCCCTGGACACAGGCTCCCGACACGCCCGAGGCCCTCGACGCCTACGTCAAGCGGTCCCCTACCCGCAAGCACCTCGGCGTCTTCGTCAACGATGACCACGCGCTCGCCGGGGTCATCGGTTTGGGTCAGATCTTCCGAGGGAGGTTCAACAACGCCTACATGGGCTACTACGCGTTCACGCCGTACGCGGGCAAGGGGTACATGCGCGAGGCGATCGGCCTGGCGACCCGCTACGCGTTCGACGATCTGGGGCTGCACCGCGTGCAGGCGAGCATCCAGCCGGGGAACGCGCGTTCGATCGCGTTGATCCGCGCGTGCGGTTTCCAGTTGGAGGGCGCCTCGCCGCGCTACCTCGACATCGACGGCGGCTGGCGCGATCATCAGACCTGGGTCCTGCTGGCCGACGGCGCCCCGCACGACGAGACCCTGGCCGCGCACAGATCCGTCACGCTGCACCGCGTCACGTCGGGGAATTGGCGCGAGGTCGCCGCGGTCGCGGCGCGCCGCGATCAACGGCCGTGGGTCGCCGACGTCACGCACTACCTCGCCCTCTGCCGCTACGGCGGGGACTGGACGCCCCTGGCGATCCGCGCGGGCGAGGCCACGGTCGGCTTCGCGATGTGGGCGCAGGACCCCGACGACCTCGGCTCGTACTGGATCGGCGGGTTCGTGATCGATCGCCGGCATCAGCGCAAGGGCCACGGCCGCGACGCGCTCGCGGCTCTCGTGACGTACCTCGGCGCCAAGCCGGGGTGTCGCGATATCGCCCTCTCGTACCAGCCCGGCAACGTCGTGGCCGCGCGTCTGTACGCCGAGGCTGCGTTCGTGGAGACGGGCGAGACCCAGGACGATGAGATCGTGGCCCGCCGGAGCGTCCGGAAGCAACGCCGCAGGTCCTAGGTCGGAGGTCGGGTCGAACGGACCCGCGAAGTAGCCCTCCGGTCGCTGCCGCACCGCGCGCGGGTGACCTAACGTGCGCAACGGGAGGAACGGCGGGCTATGGAGCGCGAAGACATGGACACGACGGGCACGCGGTACACCATCGAAGATCCGCTGGCTGCGCTGCGCGAGCCGGTGGCTGCGCCCGACGCGCTCGCCGAAGGGCCGGTGCGGTTCCTGCTCGTCTCCGGCTCCCGCGACGACAACCGCTGGGGCCTGGTCGGGGCTTTCTGGCTCTCGATCGACGGCAAGCGAGGCGGGTTCCTCGTATGTCCTGAATCGATCTGGTCGGGTTCGGAGATGGTGCGGAGCCTCAAGAGCGCGCTCGGCCGCGGGTGGAGCCAGGAATCGATCTACCGCTGGTGGCAGAACCAGACCGGCCCGGTCGGCAAGCTGATGATCGACCCGCAGCAGCACGCGGACACGTTGTTCCAGGTGGCCCGCCGCGTCGGCGCCCTCTAGGACTCACGGAGGCGGATCTCGGTCCCTGGACAAGCTGAACCCGCCCGAGCGTTCCAGACGTTCGGACCGCCTACGGTCCGGAGCCACGCGATCTCGTGTCCATCACGGATCACCACCAGATCCCCCTCTTTGGCATCCCACGGCTGGCCCTTCCCGGGCCCGGCGTGCGCCACGTCATCCCCAGGCTCCAGTCCGACCAGCTCGTCTCGGGCCTGGTCCAGCGGCACGGACGAACCTTCGCCCACCAGATCGGCGACTTCGAACCAGACCGGACCGTCCTCACCCCAGTCGCAATCGAGGGTGCCATCGAGCGTGGCCGTGTCGGCCGTGCACGCGACGAGCAGCGCGAGCAACACGATCGCTCGGTGACCATGCCGGAGACCCCGGTGGGGAACCACTAGCCCAAGCCGAAGACCGTGAGGAGGGCTGCATCCACGCCCCACCGCTCCTGCGGCGCCAAGTGCCCAACGATGTCGCCGAGACGGCCGACGTCGACGGCTCCCACCTGTTCGACCAGCACCTTCGTCGGCTCGCCGTCCACCGCGATCTCCGGCCGGAACGATGCCGGTCGCGCGGCGCGCGATGTCGGCACCACCAGGACCACGGAACGAGGCAGGAAGGCGTCCGACTGCACCACGACCCCGTAGCGCCGACCGTGCTGCTCATGTCCGACACCCTTGGGGAGCCGCAGATCGTAGACGTCACCCCGGTGCACGGAGCTCCTCCATCAGGGCCGCGACCGCGAGCATCTCGGCCCGGTCGGTCTCGTCCGCTTCCAGGGCCGCCACCTCGGCCGCGAGCGCTTCTCGATCCCTGAGCCGCGCACCCGCGTCGACCAGGGCCTTGCGGATAGCCTGCGAGCGTGTCAAGCCGCTGGCCTCGAGAGCCTCCAGGGCGGCAACCGCGTCATCGTCGAGCCGGACGGAGATGGCATCGGGCACGAGGCGAGCGTCTCACGTTTCGTGATACGACGAGCGGGGAGGCGCATGGGAGGCACGAAGTACTTCGCGAGGGGGCTGCTGTTCTGCGGGCTCTGCCCCGCTCGGAGCGTCCTCCAGAATCGAGGGTCGCGGTCCTGCATGACATGCTTACTGAACAGGTCGAGCGCGTCGATGTGGCCCTAGTTGTCCGGGGAGGACCAAGCCTGTTCGCCGACTCGCGGCCCACCGCCGTGTGGCGCTGACGCCCCTGCCTTGGAAATAGCGCGACCCTTGGGTGCTGGGCAAAGGGTCCTTGGGAACTCTAGCGCCTCCCTTTGTCGAAGCCACGTCCGGCCCGGCAGCCCTAGTCGTTGTGACTGTAGACCGTGTTGTGCAATGCAGAGAAATCGTGCTCACGAGGATGTTCGTGCAGGCCAGCGATGGTCTGCGGGCCTTCGTCCTGTGCCATGCAGGTCTCGTCGTTGTCACTCGCAGGCTCATGACCGAGGCCCATGACATGGCCGAGTTCGTGACAGGCAAGCGCGCGACGGTCCCTGTTCGTCCAGTTGCTGCCCCCGCACGCAGAGTTGAAGAACGTGGCCACATCCGTGGTGTAGTGACCGTTTGCAGTTGGAACAGCAGTTGATCCTGCGAATTGCCCGCAGGTCGACCCGAAGAAGGGAAAACCGCCCTGCGGAACGACATCGACTGAGACGCAGTGTCCCGTTCCACCGCAGGAACCGGAATCGTAGTACACGTCGAGGTTCGGTTCGGTCGCCCATTCCTCGGTGGCGGCGAGAACGGGCCATTGAGATGGCGTGCCGTCAACGATGGTCACGAAGGCTCGAGGCTGATTGCCGTCCGACCAGTGCCTGTCTGCGTTCGCTCCGGAATAGGCATGGTTCGCGTTGCTGACGCCAACCATCAGGGTGGTGAGGATGGCTCCCACGGCGATTCCAACCACGATCGAACCGGAACTCCTGTTGCTCATCGCTACTCGCCCTCTTCCGCGAAGTTGCCGTTGGCTAAGTCCGCAGGGCTGATGCCCTCGAAGAGGCTCGGGTCCCCGTCGACGATGATCGTCATCTCAGTCCCGTCTGCCAGGACAACCTCCATGGTCAGAGGATCACCGTCCGTGTCAGGTGCGCGGGTCGCGGTCAAGAGCGCGTCCCTCAACGCCTCGCGCTCCTTGTCCATGTCCACAGGGTGCGACTCGCCAGCATCCACCTCTTGGCCGTTCTCACCGCAAGTCACCGTGGGCTTGTAGTCGAAGCCGTACTTCTCCAAGTGAGCCTCGATCTGCTCCGTCGTCGGGCAGAAGTCGATGGACGGGCCCTCCGGCAGTCCCGCTTGATACGCCGGCTGAGCATCACCCACCGGCTGGGGAGCAGCCCCTGAACCAGCGGTGGCCATCATCACGAGTGCGACGGTGACGATGGCGCTCCCCGTCGCGATGGCGAGTGCCCTGACTCGACCCTTCATCGTGAACCTCCTTCATGCCCTCTTGATACCTAATTGCCTCAAGGCGGTCCGTGGGTTCATGCCACAGAGCGGACCGCCTGTGACGCGCCCCCTGCATTTCGCGTCTACGAAACGGTACGCTGGGTGGCTCCGACGCGCAACCCGGGGTGCGGCAGTCATCTCGCCCCATCCTGCACGCGCCGTAACCCCCCTCGCACTCCTCCTGACCGCCCCCGGTGCCGACGCGCCACCGGGGGTCGGCACCAGTGAGGACCTCGGCGATCGATGCGCCGACGCGCGTCGACGTGAGCAGCCAGGAACCAGGGAAGCGGAACGCGTTCGCATCAACCGACCATGCCACCGCCCGGCTGTCCGTGACCCATCCTCAGGCGCTTCGGCGCTCTTCCCATTCCTCGGGGGTGATCAGCACGTCGCGGGCCTTCGACCCTTGGCCCGGCCCCACGATGCCCTTGTCCTCCATCAGGTCCATGAGCCGGCCGGCGCGCGCGAAGCCCACCTTCAGCTTGCGTTGCAGCATCGAGGTGGATCCCAGCTGCGAGCGGATCACCAACTCGGCGGCCTGCTCTAGGAGCGCATCGTCGTCGCCGAGGCCGTGCGCGTCGGAGGAGGCCCCCTGCCCCGGCGGCAGACCGAGACCCTCCACGGTGGTCTCGTAGACCACCTCGCGCTGGCCGCGGATGAAGTCGCTGATCGCCGCGATCTCCTGCTCCGTGACCCACGCGGCCTGCAACCTGACCGGCTTGGAGATGTTCGACGGCGCGAACAGCATGTCGCCGTGTCCCACGAGTTTCTCGGCGCCGTTCATGTCCAAGACGACGCGGCTGTCGGCCTGCGAGGACGTCATCAGCGCGATCCGGCTGGGGATGTTCGCCTTGATCAGACCGGTCACGACGTCCACCGACGGGCGCTGGGTGGCAACCACCAGGTGGATGCCGACGGCCCGCGCCATCTGGGCGATGCGGCAGATCGCGTCCTCCACGTCGCGCGGGGCCACCATCATCAGGTCGGCCAACTCGTCGATCACCACGACGATGAACGGCATGTGCTCGTACTGGTGCTCCAGGCCCGGCGGGATCTTCAGCGTCCCCTCCCGCAGGCCCGACTCGTAGCCGTCGATGTCGCGCACGCCCACGGTCGCGAGCATCTCGTAGCGCTGCTCCATCTCGCGCACGATCCACTGCAGTGCCTCGGCGGCACGCTTCGGATGCACGATCACCGGCGACAGCAGGTGCGGGACCTCGGCGAAGTGGATGAGTTCCACGCGCTTGGGATCGACGAGCACCAGCCGCACGTCCTCGGGACTCGTCCGCATCAGCAGGGACGTGATGAAGCAGTTCACGAGGCTCGACTTGCCCGCACCGGTGGCGCCCGCGATGAGCAGGTGCGGCATCTTCGCCAGGTTCACCATCCGCGCACGGCCGTGCACATCCTTGCCGAGCGCCACCTCCAGCGGATGCAGCGCTTCCTTCGCGCCCTTGGACCGAAGGATGTCGCCCAGCATCACGAAGTCGCGGTGTTTGTTGGGGACCTCGATACCGATCGCCGAACGCCCGGGGATGGGCGCCTGGATCCGGACGTCGGGGGTGGCCAGCGCGTAGGCGATGTCGCTCGACAGCGCGAGCACCTTGTTCACCTTGGTGCCGGCCGCGACCTCCACCTCGTACATCGTGACCGTCGGCCCGCGGTGGGTGCCCGCGACGCGCGCGTCGACCCCGAACGTGTGCAGGGTGCGCTCCAGAGCCGCGCGCATGGTGGCTTCGTCGGCCACGTCCGCGGCCGAGGGCGGGGCCACGCGCAGCAGGTCGATGGGCGGGAGCATGTACGGGCCGTCTGCCATCTCGACCGTCCGGCCACGAGGACGGCGGACCTTCGGCGCCTCCGCGTCGTCGCTGGCGTCCTCCTCCTCGTCGAGGTCGTCCTCGGTCTCGTGCAGCACGACGACATCGTCGGCATCCTCGGGGGCGACCAGACCGAACGCCTCACGGAGGCGCCGGCCCCGTTCGCGCTTCGGCTTGTCCTCCAGGACGATCTGCACGGGCTCCTCCTCGTCCTCCTCCTCGACATCGGCAGCGGTGAAGAAGTCCCGCATCCGGCCGAGCGCCACCGAGACCGGCGTCCCGGAGAAGATGAGCAGCCCCAAGATCGCGAAGCCCGCGCACACGATCGACGCGCCGAACGCCGAGATCACGCCGGACAGCGGATGGGCGAGCAGCGCGCCGAAGAACCCTCCGGCCTCACCCAGCGAGCCGGCACCGCCGAGGACCTCGGGGTTGCCGCCGAACAGCGAGACGATCCCGAGGGTCCCCAGTCCGAAGACCGCGAACCCGATGAACATGCGGACCCGTTCCTCGCGCGCGGTGTCGCGCAGCAGCAGCACGCCCCAATACGCGCCGACCACCGGGAAGGTGACGGCGGCCACGCCGAACGCCGCCTGCAGCACCCACGTGAGCCAGTCCCCCACAGGCCCGGCCGAGGAGAACCAGACGCCGAGGACGGCCAAGAGCGAGAGCACGACCAGGCCGATCCCCAAGGCGTCGCGGGCGTGCGGCGACAGGATCTGGCGAACGGGGGTCTTCGCCGGGCGAGCCGGCTTCTTCTTCTTCGCCGGGGGTCGTCGCGTGGACGTGGAAGCACGCGGCGCGGAGCGCCGCGAAGGGGAAGTCTTCGCAGGCATAGGGCTCAGTCTGACGTCTGGATGGCGGGCTGCAAGCAGCGGGCAGATCTAGGCGGTTCCGGCCAGCCAGCGAGCGGTCTGCACGTGCCGGGGCTCCGGGTCGGCGTGGGTGGACCAGGCCACGGTCTGGGCGATGGTCCACAGCCTCGCCCGCTCTCGATCGAGACCCAGGTCAGCGGTGAGCCGGTCCAGGCGACCAAGGACCCGTTCCTTCGAGTGACCCAGCTCCCAGGACCGCACGATGGGCGCGACCGAGAACTCGCGCTCCCCCACCAACGGCTTGGGGTCGATCGCGAGCCACGGTTCGCGCGCCGCCGCCACGACGTTGTCGCCGTGCAGATCTTGGTGCACGAGCACCTGCTCGCCCTGGGTCGGCGGGAGGGAGCCGAGGATCTCGAGCGCCTGGTCCAGGAGGGCTCGCTCGTACGGCCGGTGCGCGGCCTCCCAGTCCGCCTCGAGGGTGGATGCCCACCAGGCCGCCTCGTCGGCGAGCGCCGTGAACGGCTCCCGAGCGGGGATCCACAACCTGGGGAGCAGGCCGACGAGGACCCCGAGCGCCACCTCCGGACCCGCCCGGCTCAGCAGCGTCCCAGGCTCGGCACGTTCCAGCAGCAGCGCCCATCGCTCCGGATCGTGATCCAACAGGCGGACAGCACCCACGCCGTCCCACAGGCGGAGCGCGGCCGCTTCGTGTTCGCACTCACGGTCGGGGAACTGGACCTTGAGCACGGCGGGCGTGCCATCGGGGAGGCTCGCGCGGATCGCGAGCGAGGCCATCGCGTCGTCGTAGGGCTCGCCCAATGTGAGGGACCAGCGACCGCGACACGTTTCGACCAGGCGGGGGAGCCGCGCCAGCCATTCGGCGCCACCGTGGAGTTCCACGATCCAGGCGAGCCCCGGGTGCGGCGCCTGCACGCGGCCCTCAGACCTCCATGATCACGGGGAGGATCACGGGCTTTCGCTGCGTCACCTCGAAGAAGTACCGCTTGAGCACGCGGCTGACGTTCTGCTGCATCACCGAGGGGTCGGTGACGTTGGCGGCAGAGGAATCGTCGAAGACGGCGGCCACGCGCACGCGAGCCTCCTGCAGGATGTCCCCCGAAGTCTCCTCGTGCACGAAGCCGCGGTTCACGATGTCGGGGCCACCGATGATCTCGCCCGTCTGCGCGTCGACCGTGAGCACCACCACGACCACGCCGTCACCGGCGAGCTTGCGCCGGTCGCGGAGCACCTCCCCGCCGACGTCGCCGATCCCCAGACCGTCCACGAGCGTCATCCCGGCGCGCACGCGCTGAGCGCGCACGACCTCCGTACCCACCTCGAGGACGTCGCCGTCCTCGCAGATCATGATCCGGTCGTGCGGGATGCCGATCTCCTCGGCGATGCGCGCGTGATGCTGCAGGTGCCGGCGCTCGCCGTGGATGGGCACGAACCAGCGCGGCTTGACGAGCGACAGCAGCAGGCGAAGTTCCTCCTGCGCCGCGTGACCGCTCGCGTGCACGGCGTCGGCGGGCACGTGGTAGACGTCGGCGCCGCTGCGGTACAGGGCGTCCACGACGCGGTGGATGGCGGGCTCGTTCCCAGGGATGAGGCTCGAGGAGAGCACCACCGTGTCGCCCTCCTTCAGCTTCACCCACTTGTGTTCGCGCGCGGCCATCAGGCTGAGCGCCGAGTAGGGCTCGCCCTGGGAGCCGGTGCAGATGATCACGACGCGGCTGGGGTCGAGCGACTCGACCTCGGAGATGTCGATCACGTCCTTCTCGTCCACACCGAGGATGCCCAGGCGCCGCGCCGCGCCCACGCTGTTCTGCATCGAGCGCCCCAGGAACGCCACCACGCGCTCATCCGCGATGGCAGCGTCGACCACCTGCTGGATCCGGTGGATGTGGCTGGAGAAGCACGCCACCACCACGATGCCCGGCGCGCTCCCGACGATCTCGCGGACCACGGGTCCCACGCTCCGCTCGCTGGCGGTGTGCCCGGGCTCCTCGGCGTTCGTGGAGTCCGAGAGCAGGACATGGACGCCCCGGCCGGCCTCCTCGGCGAACCCGTGCAAGTCGGTGGGCAGGCCGTCGATGGGCGTGGGGTCGATCTTGAAGTCCCCCGTGTGCAGCACGGTGCCGTGGGGCGTGTCCACCGCGATCGCCATGCCGTCGGGGATCGAGTGGGTCACGTGCAGGAACCGCATCGAGAACGGCCCGACGGTGAGCCCTTCGCCGGGGACGGCCAGCATCGTGTCCGCCAGGTCCGTCACGCCGTGCTCCTCCAGCTTCCCCTTGAGGAGCTCCAGCGTGAACGCCGTGCCGATCACGGGGATGGGCCTCCCCATGTCCTTCAACAGGTAGGGCAGGGCGCCGACGTGGTCCTCGTGCCCGTGGGTGAGCACCACTGCCTCGACGTCGTCGGCCCGGCCTCGCACGTACTCCATGTCCGGCAGGACCAGGTCGATCCCCGGCATCTCGGCCGAGGGGAACGACAGACCGACATCCATGATGAGGATGCGTCCCTCGAGCTCGAAGCAGGCCATGTTGCGGCCCACTTCGCCGATGCCGCCGAGGAAGACGATGCGCGCGTCAGGCAAGGAGGCCGGCGTCCTCCAGCGCCGTGCGGACCCGTTCGCGCTCTTCGGGGGTGGGGGGGACGAGCGGGAGGCGCGCGATCCCGCACGGACGGCCCACCATCTCGAGCGCCGCCTTCAGCGGGATGGGGTTCGACGTCACGAACAGCGCGTTGAACAGCGGCGAGAGCGACTCGTGGATCTTGCGTGCGGCGGGGATGTCGCCGGTCTGGATCAGGTCCACCATCTGATGGATCTGCGGGCCGACCAGGTGGCTCGCCACGCTGATGACGCCCACCGCGCCCAAACACATGTACCCGAAGGTGGCCCAGTCATCACCGGAGTAAACCTCGAAGCCCTCCGGCGCTTCTGCGATGAGGCGAGACAGTCCGTGGAAGTCCCCGGTGGAGTCCTTGACCGCGACGATGTTGGGCCTCTCGGCCAGGCGCAGCAGCGTGTCGTGCTCGATCCGCGTGGCCGTGCGGCTCGGGATGTTGTACGCGATGATCGGCAGCTCGGTAGCGTCGGCGATCTTCTCGAAGTGGGCGACGAGACCTCGCTGGGGCGGCCGGTTGTAGTACGGCGTGACCACCAGCAGCCCGTCGGCGCCGGCATCCTCGGCCACCTGGGTCAGCTCGAGGGTCTCGGCGGTGGAGTAGGTGCCGGTGCCGCAGAGGAGCTTCCCGCGGCCACGGACCGCCTCGGCCACCGCGGCGAACAGATCGGACTTCTCGCGGTGGGTCAGGGTTGGCGACTCCCCCGTCGACCCGGCAACGACCACCGCGTCGGAGCCGTTGGCCAGCAGGTGCTGTGCGAGTTCCTGCGCGCGATCCAGATCGACCGTGTGATCGTCGCGGAAGGGCGTCACCATCGCGGTGATGACGGAGCCGAACCGGCCGGCCATGCGCGCCTCCTTCCTGCGGCGCCGCCTCGGGCGAGGGCGCCGAACCTGCTTATGCTAGCCGTCCATGCCTCGCATCTACACCCGCACCGGCGACGACGGCACCACCGGGTTGCTCTACGGGGGGCGGATCGGCAAGGACGACCTGGTCACGGAGGCGTACGGGACCACCGACGAGGCCGTCGCGGCCCTCGGTGCGGCGCGAGCCTTGATGCAGGGCACCGCCGCCGAGGAGGTGCTCGGGCTGCAACGCGAACTGTTCGTCGTGGGCGCGGATCTGGCGACCAACCCGGCCGAGCGCGGCCGCCTCGAAGCCGGCGTCTCCCTCGTCACGCCGGACATGGTGCAACGCCTCGAGGACGTGATCGACGCCGAGGTGGCGGCTCGGCCGCTGCCGCAGACCTTCATCGTCCCGGGGGCGAACCCGGTGAGCGCGGCGGTGGATGTCGCTCGCGGCGTGGTGCGCCGTGCCGAACGCGCGGTGGTGGCCCTGGAGAGCGCAGGGCGCGAGGTCAACCCGGAGGTGCGCCGCTACCTGAACCGGCTGTCGGATCTGCTGTTCGTGCTGGCCCGCCGCGAGGCGGGCGAGTCCGAGCCGCCCAGCCGCACCTGAGTTCGGAGGATCACTCCCGCACGACGGGAGCCATCGCTCCCCAGGACTCCTCGCCATAGGACAGGACCAGCAACCCGGCGTCGGCGGGATCGAGCGTGTCGGGGAAGGTGACCGTGAACGTCGCCTCGGCTCCGGCCGGGATCTCTTCGGCGGGCTCCACCTCGGCGTCCACGGTGGTGGAGGCGGTGGTGATCGCGTAGACGCCGGGGACGCCCAGGCCCGTATCCGACGCGTTCGTGACGTGGAGCTCCCCCGCCCCGCCGTTCCACGTCAGGTCACTCCGCACCTCGGCGAAGTCGATGAAGAACTCCCCGGGCACGAACACGATCTGCCCCGTAGGGATGGGCGAGTCGCTCGCGGTGGGGGTGGATGAAGGCGGCGACGTCGGCTCGGAGGTGGACCCACCCGTGCAGGCCCCGAGGACGAGCACCACGGTCATCGCCATCCATCGGGTGGTCATCGGGGCGGGATGATACGAGACACCCCGCCCCAGCGACCCCGGCGGTCCTACGCCTCGTCACGCTCCTCGCTGCGGGTGCGCATGGCGACCGCTCCCCCGCCGATAACGGCGATGGCGGCGATAGCGGCGATCCAGATCCACCCCGGAACCCCAGGGGACTCCGGCGTCACTCCCGCGGCTTCCGACACCGGATGGATCGCGAGCAGCGAGTCGTAGTTGTACGTGGGCATCAGGTACCCATCCGGGCCCGGATGAGGAACCCAGCCCTCGAACCGGTCCGTGCGGTAGGCCTGGAGCCAGCCCGGGTAGGCCAGCACGACCATCGGGACCTGGTCGTAGACGTAGCGCTGGGCCTCCTGAACGACCGCCAGACGTTCGGTCGGGTCCATGATCCCGCGCTGCTCCTCATACATCGCGTCGTAGGCAGGATCGCTCCAGCACCCGTCGCTCCAGCCGCCGCACTGGTCGGAGGTGAAGACCGACAACTGGTAGTTCGGGTCGGGGTCACCGCTCCAGTACCAGATGTAGGCGTCGAAGTTCCCCTTGCCCCAGTAGTCGCCCATGAGCGAGTCCGTCGCGGCGATCAGGTCGACCTCGATGCCGATGTTGCCCAAGAAGTCGACGATGAGCTTCCCGGCATCGACCGCACCCTCGGTATCGGATGACGCGGGCATGTCGAGATGCAGCGGATCGCCGGTGGCCGGGTCCTCACGGACGCCGTCCCCGTCGGTGTCGACGTAGCCCGCGCCGTCCAGCAGGGCCTCGGCGCCCTCCGGGTCGAACGGGATCTCCTCCTCCGCCGGGATGTCCAGGTGCCAGTAGGCCGAGGCGGGCCGGATGATCGTATCGCCCGGGGCGGCCGTTCCCAGGTACACCTTGTCGGCGATCCTCTGCTTGTCGATGGCCATCGCGATGGCCGTGCGCACGGTGATGTCACTCAGCGCCGGCAGCGGATCCGCGTCCTTGCCCTGCCCACCGAAGTTGAAGGCGAGGTTGAGCCACCAGTCGGACACGGTGCGATGCGCCTTGATGTTCTCCTCACCCTGCAGGGTGTCGAACAACGACGCCTTGAGCCCGTCGGCGAAGTCGACGTCGCCGTTCTTGAGCGCCAGGATCAGCGCCTCCTGGTTGGAGAAGATCCTGAACTCGATCTTGTCGACGACCGGCTCCTCACCCCAGTAGTACGGGTTGCGCTCCATCGTGAAGAACTGGCCGTTCTCCCACTCGGTGATCGTGAACGGGCCGCTGCCGATCCCGGGGATGGTCTCCACCTGCTTGATCGTCTTCAGGTCGTCGTCGTTGTACTGCCCCCAGAAGTGCTCGGGGACGATGTAGACCCACGGCGGCATCGCCGGCGCGAAGGTGGGCTGGGACGCCTTCCAGATCAGCGTCCTGTCGTCGGGCGTCTCGAAGACCGGATCGAACGGGAAGTACCCCCGGTACTGCGGGATCTTGTGATCGATGATGAACCGATAGGTGAAGGCGATGTCGCGCGACGTGAGGGGTTCGCCGTCGCTCCACGTGAGGCCCTCGCGCAGTTCGCAGGTGTACGTCATGAAGTCCGCG
>JBKJXU010000151.1:0-3022 GCA_046716145.1 Actinomycetota bacterium | reverse complement strand
GCTGCTCGATCGAGAAGAGCTTGAGCCGAGGTGCGGCGAGCTGGAGCGCGAGAGGGAGTCTGTCGAGGCTTTCGCAGACCGCCTGCACCTGGGGCCCGCTCCCGATCGCGACTCCGCTGGCCGCCGCTCTCGCCACGAAGAGCTCGACGGCATCATCGTCATCCATCGCGGTGACCGCGTATTCCTGTTCCGCGGCCACCTGCAACCGCTCGCGGCTCGTCACGAGCAGCGTGGGACCCGCCGCCTTCGACAGGAGCACAGCGACGTCTGTCGCGATCTCCGGCAACAGATGCTCGGCGTTGTCGAGAAGGACGAGTGCCCGTTGCCCGCCGAGCTGTCGCGCCAAAGTTTCGACCAAAGGCGTCTGCGCCTCCTCCGCGATACCCAGTGCGATGGCGATCCGAGAGAGGACGAGGTCATGGTCGAGGAGCGTCGCGACCGGCACCCACCAGACGCCATCTGCGAACGACTCGGCCGCCTCGGCGGCGGCCTGCAGAGCGAGGCGCGTCTTCCCCGTGCCACCGGGGCCGGTGAGCGTGAGGAGAGGAACATCCTCACGTCGGAGCAAGCTGGCGACCGCTGCCACCTCCTCCTCGCGGCCGACGAAGGGTGTGGCCGGCACCGGCAGATTCGCCCGGTAAAGGGATCTGATCGACGGGAAATCGCCGTCGCCGAGCTGGTAGACGCGCTCAGGGGCCAGCAGGTCCTTGAAGCGATGATCGCCCAGGTCCACCAGCTGGAACCGCTCGCCGTCTACATGCTGTGCTGTCGACAGCGAGACCAGGATCTGTCCTCCGCTTCCGGCGGCCGCGATCCTCGCGGCTCGGTGAACATCCGCGCCCACGTATCCCTCGGCCGTTCGGACCGCCGTGCCTGTGTGGATCCCTACGCGCACGCGGACGGGCCCAGATCCCAAGCCACGGCTACCGTCAGTTGCGGCCTCGAGCGCGCCGCCGGCCGTTGGGAACACGAAGAAGAAGGCGTCGCCTTGAGTGTCGACCTCCACCCCGCCGTGACGTTCGAAAGCATCTCTCAGCACGCGACGGTGCTCCGCCAGCACGTCCGCATAGGCGGTCTCACCCAGCTTATGCAAGAGTCGGGTGGAACCTTCGACGTCCGTGAACAGGAACGTCATGGATCCCTCCGGAAGGTCGGCGCGCATGATCGAACCGTAGTCCCGAACGTCGGTCTGCGCCACCGATGGCGCCGCCAGATCACGGTGCGTCTGCGCCAGAACGAGAGCCATCGCAAGCGCAGGTTCAACCGGACCGAGAACGTTCGGCCCATCCCTCCATCGGACCCAGACTTCCCGCGCCTCTACGGACGCCGGAACGACTCCGAATCGCTCAACCGGTCGCTGGAGGACACCTCGTTCCTGGGCAGGGCTCATAGCCTGGGATGGCGTCGTCAGCAGGTCGAGATGCTCGGCTGGTCCGGTGATGGTCAACGCCCTCACGATGGCCCGCTACAGAACCGCTGAGGGCCTCGAAGCGGCCGCCTGACTCAGTCGACCTTCCGGCACCACCCCGGCAAGGATCGAGGCTGTCTCGGGGGCATCCCGCGGGCCGACTTGGCGTTACCGAGCCCGGACCCACCCCCACTCGCTACACTCGGGCGCGCTGGTGGTGACTTCGGTAGCGATTTTCTGCCAGGTTTTCTACCGGCCCGGGCCAGGTGGCCAGGTCGGGCCGGTAGAAATCCCCGCATGCCCAGGTCATCGCCATCAGCCACTTCACGCCGGTAACGGATTCCTGCTATCTGGTAACGGCGCAGGCACGAAATGGCCTCACAGACGACCGAAAGGTGGCGTCCGGCTTCGTCTGGATTTGTCCGGAGGAACTCAGTCGGCAGAACGCCTCCATGGTAAGGAGGAGGTCAGGGGTTCGATCACCCTCTTCGGCTCTTCCTCGCA
Organism: Actinomycetota bacterium; assembly: GCA_046716145.1. Lineage (GTDB taxonomy): Bacteria > Actinomycetota > UBA4738 > UBA4738 > HRBIN12 > AC-51. The sequence goes on along the minus strand of JBKJXU010000151.1, from coordinate 1,110 downwards.
TTGACCCCGTTTCTCCGTAGGGCCACGATGGTTCGGTGCCGAACCCGACGCGGCGTTTCGCCAATGTGCTGTTCCTGGACATCGTCGGCTCGACATCGATCGCCGACGAGCTCGGTGACGAAGGGTGGCGGTCACTGCTCGCCCGGTTCCCGAGCCTCGTCCGTGCGCAGCTGAAGCGCCACGGTGGGCACGAGGTCGACACGGCCGGGGACGGGTTCTTCGCCACATTGCCGAGCCGATGCCTGCCCTAAGGGCGGCCCGGGCGGTCGCCGACGCCGTGCAGGAGCTCGGCCTCGACGTGCGGATCGGCCTGCACGCCGGTGACGTGGAGGTGAGCGGCAAGCAGGTCTCGGGCATGATCGTGCATATCGGCGCACGCGTGATGTCCTTGGCAGGCCCCGCCCAGATCCTCGTGACGAGCACGCTGCGCGATATTGAGGCGGGGCCGACGTCGTGTTCGCCGAGTCACGAGAACACGTGCTCAATGGCGTCGAGGAGACCTGGCACCCGTTCTCGGTCACCAAGGTGCAGACCGAGACGCCCCCGGCCCCGCTGGACCCGCCACAAGCTGTCAAGTGGCGTCGCGCCCCGGCGACGCAACCGACGCTTCCCGTCCAAAGCGTCATTCGGGATCGGACGCTCCCAGCTAGGGTGTCGCTCTTGACCCAGGGGACCAGTCAGCCGCAGTCCCTCGGGCCGCTCCGACCACGGCGGTCTTCATACGCCCAGAGGGGGACCGTAGTACTCACTCGGCCTGGCCGACTCCCCTCACAGGGACGCGACCGGTCACCGTGGTACCCATCCCGGGCTGCGACCGGACCTCCAGCGTCCCGCCGATGGCGTCGAGGCGGTCGGCCATGCCTAGCAGGCCACTCCCCCGCCGCGTGGAGCCCGGGTCGAACCCGTCCCCGTCATCGACGACCTCGAACGTGAGCTCAGCGCCGCCCGCTGACAACCGCACCTCCGCGTGGGTGGCATGCGGGTACTTCGCCACGTTTTGCCGCCCCTCGAGGCAGCAGAAGTAGAGGGCCGACTCCACGTCTGGGGGGTAGCGCCCGACGCCGTCGGACTCGACACTCGCTTGGACCGCGGCCTTGCGGGCCTGTGCCT
>JBKJXU010000150.1:0-11642 GCA_046716145.1 Actinomycetota bacterium | reverse complement strand
CTGTTGCTCGGTGAGCACGAAGAGGGCGGCGGGGAGGGGCCGACCGTCGTGGCACTGGCGGCGCCGGTGAACGCGGCCGTCGACGGGTACGCGCAGACCCAACTCACCGTGCCGTCGGCTGTGGAGTTCGTGATCGGCTTCACGAGCGAGGACCCCGTCGTCCACAACGTGGCCGTCGCGCCTGCGCAAGGCGAGACGCCGTTGGTCACCGGCCCGGACGTCCTGGGCCCTGGCGGGTCGGGCGAGGTCGCGGTGGGACCCCTGGATGCCGGCGGATACTTCTTCTTCTGCACGTACCACCCCACCACGATGACGGGGACGCTGACGGTGCAGGATGGTGTCGCTCCGCCGGGTGGGGGCCTCACGGTCCTCGCCACCGGCATCGCTTTCGACACCGACACCATCGAGCTTCCGGCCGACACCGAGGCGGCCATCACGCTCGACAACGCCGACGCGGGGGCCACGCACAACATCGCCATCTTCACCGACGAGTCGAGGGCCACGCTCATCTGGGATGGACCCGACGTGCTCGGTCCGGGGTCCATCGAGTACACGGTTCCGCCGATCGCGGCGGGGGAGTACTACTTCCACTGCGACACCCATCCGCCGATGGCAGGCACGGTCATCGTCGACGGTGGCCCCGAGGGCGGGGGTCCGGCACCGCCCGATGAGGGCGGCGGATAGAGCCCGCTCTTGCGTGCGGCCGCCCGCTACCGTGTGGTTGGTGCGCACTCTCGCGGTCCTGCTCGTCGCCTCCGTGTTGAGCGGCTGCATCGGCGCCACGACCACGGGCGACCCGGTTCGTACGCTCGATGAGCCCCTCCCACTGCTCACGGGGACCGACCTCGACGGGCGGGCACTGTCGAGCGAGGACTACGCGGGATCGGTGCTCGTCCTGAACGCGTGGGCGTCGTGGTGTGATCCCTGCGAGGAGGAGACGCCGATGCTCGTGCGGATGGCGGAGCGGTACGAGCCCCGCGGGGTGCGGTTCCTCGGCATCAACCACACCGATCAGCTTGCCGAGGCGCAGCGGTTCGTCGAACGATTCGGCGTCCCCTACCCCTCGTTCTCGGACCAGGCGGGCCGTTTCGCCGCCGTGCTCGGCTACCCGGGCCTCCCGGCGACCTACGTCGTGGACCCCTCGGGAACGATGCGGTTCGTCGTCTTCGACCAGATACATGAGGAGACGCTGGTGCGGCTGCTGGAGGAGATCTTGACGCAGCCGACGCCGACGTCGACCCCTTGAGGCTCAGACGAGCGCGTCGATCCCGACCGCGCCGAACAAGGCCCCGAGATAGACGATCGAGTACCGGAACAGACCCCAGGCTCGCCCGTCGGAGGGGCGCCGCCACAGCAGGAGCGCCCGCCCGACGAAGGCCCCACCCAGGCCCACCGCAGCCACCAGGTAGATGACGCCGATCCCTTCGGCGGGCATCAGCAGGAGCGTCGTGGCCACGAGCACCACCGAGTACGCGAGGATCAGCCGCCGGGTCTCTTCGTCACCGCGCACCACCGGCATCATCGGGACCCCCGCGGCCGCGTAATCGTCGTGCACCCGCATCGCGAGCGCCCAGAAGTGCGGCGGTGTCCAGACGAAGATCACGGCGAACAGCACCCACGCGGGCCAGGCGCGCCCGCCGGTCACGGCTGCCCAGCCGACGAGGACGGGCACGGCGCCCGCCGCGCCGCCGATCACGAAGTTCTGCACGGTGGAGCGCTTGAGCCACATCGTGTAGACGAAGACGTAGAAGGCGATGGCAGACAGCGCCAGCAGCGCCGACAGCACGTTGACCGTTTGGGCCAGGAACGCGAACGCGAGGACGCCCAGCACGTAGCCGAAGCGCAGCGCGGCGGAAGGGCTCACCCGATGCCCGGGCAGGGGCCGCTGGCGTGTGCGCTTCATCACCTCGTCGATGTCGCGGTCCAGGTACATGTTGATGGCGTTGGCCGAGGCGGCGGCGAGCATGCCTCCCAGGAGCGTGGCGGCGATCAACCACCCCGACGGGACCTCTCCGGCTGCCAGCAGCATCGCCGGGACGGTCGTGATGAGCAGGAGCACGATGATCCTCGGTTTGGTGAGGGCCAGGTAGGCACCGACGGTTCGGCGGAACGTCCCCTCTCCGATAGGAGCCTCAGGAACGGCTCTTTCGGCCACCCCCTCGAGGCGGGTCGCCGCGGCGAGGGCGACCACGCTCGCCCACAGCAGCCCCGACATCGCCACGTGCAGGGCGCGGGGCGCCGTGGCGAGTTCCGTGACGACGTTGAGGGCGCCCAGGGTGATCTGCGCCACGACGGTCACGACCGTCCACGTGGCGAGGCGTCGTGTGCGGGCCGAGGTTCCCGCTGACGTGCGGACCCGGACGGCCGTCCACACGATGAGGGCGCCGGCGGCCAACGCGAGCCCGCGGTGGAAGAACATCGCGAGCGCGCCGTCGGGCGCCAGGCTCGGGATCAGACGCCCCGCCATGAGGGGCCAGTCGCGGAACGCCAGGCCGGCGCCCTCTGCCCGGACATAGGTCCCGACCAACAGCAGCGCGTACGTGAGCGCGGCTGAGGTCGTCGTGAGCCGGAGGAGTCCGCCCGCCGGTACGCGGGCGCCCGCCGCGGGCTCACCGGAAGCAACCGCGATCGTCACGACCAGACCGAGCACCAGGAACGCCATCGCGAAGTGGATGGTCACGACGCCCGGATCCAAACCGCTCAGGACGACCCAGCCGCCGAGCGCCCCCTGCGCCAGGAACAGCGGTGCGAGCGCGACCGAAGCCCAGGCTGCCCCTCGGGCCCCCCCGGTCTCGCGTCGCACGAGGGCGATGATCGCGACGATCGCCATCGCCAGCGCGAGCAGCCCGGACACGACGGCGAGGAGGCGATGCATGTATTCGATCAACGTGTGGATCTCCCATCGAGGGACCCACGAGCCGAAGCACCTCGGCCAGTCGGGACAGCCGTCGCCGGAGCCCGTGGCACGTACGAGGCCGCCCCATCCGATGAGGACGAGTGTGCTGACCGTCGTGATGATCGCGAGGGTGCGGATGCGTCGCATGAGATGGCCGGGTAGCCCGGCCGACCGATGATAGTCGTCGCGGGCGGGCGACCCTGCCGTGCTCCCGCGCACGGCCTTGGCATACTCGGGGTCGATGGCCGCACGCACCTACGAGCACCTGCCAACCCTCAACGAGCGTTTCGACGAAGCGTTGCGGGGCTACCTGTCCGAGCGGCGCGTCGATCTCTCGGCGATCCACCCGGGGCCGGTCGCCCTCGTGGATGAGATCGAGCGGCTGCTCTTCGCCGGTGGCCGCCGCCTCCGCCCGGCGTTCGCGTACTGGGGGTACCGGGCGGGGGGTGGTGCAGACGGGGAGGCGATCGTGCGGGCGGCGGCCTCCCTCGAGCTCCTGCACACGATGGCGCTGATCCATGACGACCTGCTGGACGGTTCCGACATGCGTCGCGGCGCGCCGAGCTTGCACCGGGCTATCGCGGAGGAGTCCTCCGGCGAGCCCGATCCCCGGGCCTTCGGTGAAGCGGTGGCGCTGCTCTGCGGAGACCTGGCCGCGGTGCTCGCCGACCACATGCTGATGACGAGCGCGTTCGCCCCCTCCGTGCTGGTCGACGCGCTCGCGCGTTCCCATCGGATGCGGCTGGAGATGGCAGCGGGCCAGCATCTCGGCGCGACGGGGGCACCGGCTGACGCGGAGCTCGTCGCGGCGCTCAAGGGGGGCTCGTACACCGTGGAGGGTCCCCTGCTCGTCGGCGCTGCCCTCGCGGGAGCCGATGTCGACGTCCGGACGTGCTTGCAGGGGTTCGGCCGACCGCTCGGCGTCGCCTTCCAACTGCTCGATGACCTGCGCGACGGTGACGCGGCACCCGGGATCGAGCGCGAGCACGTGGACGCTCTGGTCGAGACGGCGCTGGCCGCGCTCGATCGCGACCTCCTCCCCGATGACGCGGTCGACGCGCTCGCAGGGTTGACCGCGTTGGTGGTGCAGTCGTGACCGAGGTGCCCGAGCGGCTCCGCCGTTCCTTCGACGAGGTCCTGACCTGCAGGGTGGCCACCGTGCGCCCCGACGGTGGTCCGCACCTGGCGGCTCGCTGGTTCGTCTGGCTCGAGGACGCGGTCTGGGTCACCACGCGGATCGGCGACGCGACCTGGGAGGACGCCACACGCGACCCGCGCGTATGCATCGTCATCGATCGGGGGCGCGACTGGACGGATCTCGAGGGCGTCCGTGTCGTCGGCGTCGCCGAGGGGATGCCCGCCGAGCACCCGGACCTGCGCTCGCCCATGTCGGCCTGGCACGAGAAGTACCGGACCCTGCTCGAGGGGGAGGGGTTCGAGTGGTTCTCCCGGGACGTCCCGAACCTCGGGTTCCTCCGTGTCGCGCCGGCCGCGATCGACGCCTGGGATCACCGCGAGGGCTGAAGGGGCCGGGCCCGGTGCGCCGAGGCCCTCGCATCTCTAGACTCCCGGCAGAGGCATACCGGGACCTTGGTAGGCTCCGTCTTGTGAAAGTTTTCACAAGCAGCTGATCCGCCGAAGGGGGGCGCGTGAGCGGCGAGCGGACGATCGACACCGACGTGCTCGTGGTCGGTGCGGGCCCGGGTGGCTCGGCGGCTGCCTATGCGTTGGCCCGCCACGGGATCGACGTCACCGTCGTGGAGAAAGCCACGTTCCCCCGCGAGAAGGTCTGCGGCGACGGACTCACGCCCCGGGCGGTGCGCTCGCTCCTGGACATGGGCGTCGACACCGACGATCCCGGGTTCGAACGGGTCACCGGGCTCCGCGTCCACGCGCGCGGAACGACGATCGACCTTCCGTGGCCCGATCTCACGACCTTCCCGGGCTACGGCCTCGTGATGCCCCGCGACGGGTTCGACCACCTGCTTGCCCAAAGGGCGGTCAAGGCGGGCGCTCGGCTCATGGAGGCGACCGAGGTGCTCGCGCCTGAGCGCGATGGCGTCTGGGTGACCGGCGCACAGGTCCGCTCCGCCGACGAGCCGGACGCGCCTCCGGTTCGGGTGCGGGCCCGCTTCACGATCGCCGCCGACGGCGCTGCCAGCCGGTTCGCGAAGCCGATGGGGGTCCGGCGTGACCCGACCAGGCCGCTCGGGATCGCGGCGCGCCGGTACTACCGGGTGCCCTATCACCCGGGGCCGTGGTTCGAATCCTGGCTCGACCTGTGGGACGGCGACATGCTGCTGCCCGGCTACGGATGGCTGTTCCCGATGGCCGGGGGCCGCATCAACCTGGGCGCGGGCTTGCTCAACACCTTCAAGAACTTCAAAGACGTCTCGGCGCAGCGGCTCTTCGGCGCGTTCGCACGGATGCTGCCGGAGGCGTGGGACGTGGGGGAGCAGACCGCGGAAGGGCGTGTGCTGTCGGGCCCGCTCCCGATGAGCTTCGACCGGACGCCGCTCGCGACACCGGGCCTCCTGCTGATCGGCGATGCCGCCGGCGCCGTGAACCCCTTCAACGGCGAGGGCATCGCCTATGCGATGGAGACCGGGCGGATCGCCGCCGATCTGATCCATGGATCGCTGGTGAGCAGCCGCCCAGGTCTCGCGATGCGCTATCCGCAGGTCCTTCGCGATACCTACGGCCGGTACTTCTTCATCGGGCGGCGCTTCGCCGAACTCGTCGGCAAGCCCGCGATCATGGGGCGGGCGACGAAGTACCTGCTCCCCAACCGGCGGATCATGGCGTTCGCGCTCCGCGTGATGGGCAACCTGACCGACGGCCCCGACGGCGATCTGCAGGACAAGCTCTTCGCGCTGATGCGCCGGGTGGCTCGCCCATGACCCGTAGGATGGCGCGCCGATGCTGAGGGACTACCTGCCGATCGTCATCCTGGCGGGGCTCGCCACCGTGTTCGCGGTGGCCTCGCTGGCGGCCTCGGCCATGCTCGGCCCGCACCGCCCGAACGCGGTGAAGCTGTCGGCCTACGAGTGCGGGAACGACCCGGTCCGGCTGCCTCGGGGCGAGCGCTTCAGCGTCAAGTTCTACGTGGTCGCGATGCTGTTCATCATCTTCGACATCGAGATCATCTTCCTGTTCCCGTGGGCCGTCTCGTTCCGTTCGCTCGGCATCTTCGGGCTCGTGGAGATGGCGATCTTCGTGGTGCTGGTCTTCGTCGCCTACGCCTACGTCTGGCGCAAGGGCGGTTTCGACTGGATCGACGAACCCACGCCTGTGCAGACGCCCGAGACCGCCGAGCGCGAACGCGAACTCCAGGAGGCGCACCGTGCCGGTTGAGCGCATCGAGGGTATCCATCTGGGCACGACGCCGGAAGAGATCGAGGAAGAGGTCGAGCGCGGGGTCCTTCTCACCTCGCTCGACCGTGCGGTCGGCTGGGCCCGCAAGCAGTCGATGTGGCCGGCGACGTTCGGCCTGGCGTGCTGCGCCATCGAGATGATGTCCACCGGCGCCGGGCGGTATGACCTGTCGCGCTGGGGGATGGAGCTGTTCCGTGCGTCGCCGCGGCAGGCCGACCTGATGATCGTGGCCGGGCGGGTGTCGCAGAAGATGGCGCCGGTCCTGCGACGCGTGTACGACCAGATGGTCGAACCGAAGTGGGTCATCTCGATGGGGGTCTGCGCCTCCGCCGGCGGCATGTTCACGAACTACGCGATCGTGCAGGGCGTGGACACGATCGTCCCCGTCGATGTCTACGTACCCGGGTGTCCGCCCAAGCCCGAGATGTTGATGCACGGGATCTTGACCCTGCAGCAGAAGGTGCGGACCGAGGGGTCGTTCGGGTGAACGCCGAGCACCTCGCGTCCGCGCTCCGCGAGCGGTTCGACGATGTCGTCCTCGCGCGTGGGGAGGTGACGGTGCTCGTCCCCGCCGACGACGTCCCGGCCACGCTCGATGGGCTGCGCGAGGATGCCGCACTCTCCTTCGACTTCCTGTCGTGCGTGAGTGCCACGGACGGGCCCGGGGCCGATCCTCGCTTCTGGGTGACGTATGAGCTCCGGTCCATGCAGTACCACCACCGCGTGCGCGTGAAGGCGGGCCTGTCGGGCTCGGACCCCCGGGTCCCGAGCGTGACCCCTTCTTTCCCCACGGCCGATTGGCAGGAACGCGAGATCTATGACCTGTTCGGGATCGTGTTCGACGGACACCCGAGGCTCCGCCGGATCTTGCTCCCGGCGGACTGGGATGGTCATCCGCTCCGCAAGGACGAGGAGCTCGGCGGTGTCCCCACCTGGTTCCATGGTGCGCGCGTGCCACCGGTGGACAAGCGGGAGATGGCATGAGCCTCGGCGACAGCGAGATGGACGCCGCGCGCGACCGCCTGTTGGATCCGGCCACGGGCGAGCTCCGGCAGGAGACCATGATCATCAACATGGGGCCCCAGCACCCTTCGACCCACGGGGTGCTCCGCCTGCTGCTGGAGCTCGACGGCGAGACCGTGATCACGTGCGAGCCGATCATCGGGTACCTGCACACCGGCATCGAGAAGAACACCGAGTACCGCACCTGGCAGCAGGGCGTGACGTTCGTCACCCGCGCGGACTACCTCTCGCCGTTCTTCAACGAGCTCGGCTACTGCCTTGGCGTCGAGCGCCTGTTGGGCATCGAGGCGCCCGAGCGCGCGCAGATCATCCGCGTGATGGTGTGCGAGTTGAACCGGATCTCGTCGCACCTCGTCTGGCTCGCGACCGGCGGCCTGGAACTCGGTGCCGTGTCCGTGATGCTCTACGGCTTCCGCGAGCGCGAGGTCATCCTCGACATCTTCGAAGCCCTCACGGGGCTTCGCATGAACCACGCGTACATCCGGATCGGCGGGGTCTTGATGGACCTCCCCGAAGGCGGCGCCGACGCGATCCGCGATCTGCTCCGCATCCTTCCCAAGCGCATCGACGAGTTCGAGACGCTCTTGGACGACAACCCTATCTGGCGCGAGCGCAACGAAGGGGTCGGCGTCCTGCGCGCCGAGGATGCGCTGGCGCTCGGGGTCACCGGCCCGGTCCTTCGTGCCGCCGGCGTGAACGCCGATCTGCGCAAGGACATGCCGTACGGCGGCTACGAGACGTATGCGTTCGATGTGCCCGTGGCGACGACGGCTGACGCCTACGGCCGGTACCGGGTGCGGATGGAAGAGATGCGCGAGTCGCTGCGGATCGTCCGCCAGGCACTGGAACGTCTGGAGTCCACGCCCGGGCCGGTGATGGTGCAGGACCCGAAGGTGGGCTGGCCTTCGCGCCTGTCCGTCGGGCCCGACGGGATCGGCAACGACCCCGAGTACCTGCGCCACATCATGGAGGAGTCGATGGAGGCGTTGATCCATCACTTCAAGATGGTCACCCAGGGCGTGGCCGTCCCCGCCGGCGAGGTCTACAGCGCGGTCGAGTCTCCTCGCGGGGAATTGGGCTTCCACATCGTGTCCGACGGCGGGCACCGGCCCTACCGGGTGAAGATCCGCGACCCTTCGTTCGTCAACATGCAGTCGCTGCCGGCGATGGTCGAGGGCTACCTGGTGGCCGACTCGATCGCGGCCAACGCATCACTTGACCCGGTCATGGGCGGGGTGGACCGCTGATGAGGGTGTTCGAGGGCAGGGCGCTGGAGGAAGCGCGCGCGATCATCGCTCGCTACCCGGGCGGCAGGGAGCGTTCGGCCGTGATGCCGCTGTTGTACCTCGGTCAGTCGATCGACGGGATGGTCTCGCGCGAGGTGCTCAAGGAGACAGCCGCACTGCTCGGCATCATGACGGCCGAGGTCGAGGCCGTGGCGTCGTTCTACTCGATGTACCGGCTGCGGCCGACCGGCACCCACGTGGTGAACGTGTGCACGAACCTGGCGTGCAAGCTCCGCGGCGCTCAGGAGGTCTACGAGGCCGCCCACCGGGCGGCGGGGATGGTGCATGGTCAGGAGGTGAGCGAGGACGGCCTGCTCACCCTGCACGAAGAGGAGTGCCTCGGCGTGTGCGACTTCGCGCCGGCCGTGCAGATCAACTTCGCGAACCACGACGCCGTCACGCCCGAGCGGATGGAGTCCCTGATCGGGGCGCTGCGCTCCGGCGAGGTGCCGGCGCCCGCGCGCGGGCCCGCCTTCGACTCCTTCCGTGCGGCCTCGCGCGTGCTCGCGGGTCTGCAGGAGGTGCCCTCGACGTGAGCGTGCACGTGGAGCCCCGCCTCACCCGCAACTGGGGGGACCCGCGCGCCGTCGGCGTGGACGGTTACGTGGCGGCCGGTGGCTACGACGGCCTCCGCGCCGCGCTCGCGATGGCCCCGGCCGACGTGATCGAGACCGTCAAGACGAGCGGCCTGCGTGGACGCGGCGGCGCGGGGTTCCCCACCGGGATGAAGTGGGGCTTCGTCCCGACGGACACCGGCAAGCCCACGTACGTGGTCGTGAACTTCGACGAATCCGAGCCGGGGACCTGCAACAACCGCGAGCTCGCCGAGCGCGAGCCGCACCGCTTGCTGGAGGGGACCGCGATCGGGGCGCTCGCGATCGGCTCGCAGACCGCGTTCATCTACATCCGGGGTGAGTACCTGTGGCAGAGCCTCGTGCTCGAGCGCGCGATCGAGGAGGCCTACGCGAAGGGCTACCTCGGTGCGGATGTGCTGGGCTCGGGGACGCGGATCGACGTGGTCCTGCATCGCGGCGCGGGCGCCTACATCTGCGGCGAGGAGACGGCGCTGCTCAACTCGCTCGAAGGACTTCGAGGCCAGCCGCGGCTGCGCCCGCCGTTCCCCGCGGTGGAGGGTCTGTACGCATCGCCGACGGTGATCAACAACGTCGAGACGCTGATGAACGTGCCTGACATCCTCACGCGCGGCGCCGAGTGGTTCCGCTCGGTCGGGACCGAGAGATCACCGGGCACGAAGATGGTCACGCTCAGCGGCAAGGTCGAGCGCCCGGGCAACTACGAGATCGCCCTCGGCACGTCGTTCCGCACGGTCCTCGAGGACGTCGCGGGAGGTGTGCTCGGGGGACGCGCGCTCAAGGCGTGGACACCGGGTGGGTCCTCCACCCCGATGCTCACGGCCGCGCACATCGACGTCGGCATCGACTACGAGTCCCTCGCCGAGGCTGGGTCCATGCTCGGGACGGCCGCGATCATGGTGATGGATGAGACCGACTGCGTGGTCGATTGCGCCACGCGGATGGTGGAGTTCTACGCACACGAGTCCTGCGGCAAGTGCACGCCGTGCCGCGAGGGATCGTGGTGGGCCACCAGGGTGATGGGGCGGATCGAAGCGGGCCGGGGTCGCACCGAGGACCTCCCCTTGATGACCGAGATGGGCACGAACATCCTGTTCAAGGCGTTCTGTGCGCTGGCCGACGGCACGGCCTCGGTCATCAACTCCAGCCTGGAGCACTTCGCCGACGAATTCGCCGAGCACGTCCGGTTGGGACGCTGCCCCATGAAGGTTGAGCACGCGGGGGCGCTCACATGAGCCCCGACGCCGTGACCATCACGATCGACCAGAAGGAGATCACCGTGCCCGCGGGCACGCTGATCATCCGGGCTGCGGAGCGCCTCGGCATCCAGATCCCCCGCTTCTGTGACCATCCCTATCTCGCACCGGCCGGTGCGTGCCGGCAGTGTTACGTCCAGATCGAGGGCCAGCCCAAGCTCGCGACGTCGTGCACGGTCCCGGTCGCCCCCGGCATGGTGATCAGCACCCAGGATTCGCACGAGGGCGTCGCCGCGGCCCAGCGCGCCAACATCGAATTCTTGCTCTTGAACCATCCGCTCGACTGCCCCATCTGCGACCGCGGCGGCGAGTGTCCCCTGCAGGATCAGGCGATGGCGCACGGGCCGGGGGACTCGCGGTTCACCGAGGCCAAGCGCGTCTTCCCCAAGCCGGTGCCCATGTCGCCGCTCGTGAGCCTGGACCGCGAGCGCTGCGTGCTCTGCGCGCGATGCACGCGGTTCTGCGACGAGATCAGCGGTGATCGGTTCCTGGAGTTGTTCGCCAGGGGTGCCGGCGAGCGGGTGTCGATCGCGGCCGGTGAGGATCTCCGCTCGCCCTTCAGCGGCAACACGGTGCAGATCTGCCCCGTGGGAGCGCTCACGGCCACGCCGTACCGGTTCGTGGCACGGCCGTTCGACCTGTCCGGGGGCGACAGCGTCTGCGGTCACTGCAGCGTGGGCTGCAACGTGCGCGTGGACGTACGGCGCGGTGAGGTCGTCCGCGTGCTCGCGCGCGACAACGCCGAGGTGAACGATGCCTGGATCTGCGACAAGGGGCGGTTCGCGTTCCGATCGGCGGACGCGCAGGACCGTGTGACGGTCCCGCTCATCCGCGACCACGGTCTGGAGCCCGCCTCGTTCGGCGAGGTCCTGATGTGGGTGGCCGATCGTGCGAAGGGAGCGCGTGTCGGGTTCCTGGCCGGCGGCCGGCTCATGGACGAGGACGCCTACGCGCTGTCGAAGCTCGCGCGAACGGTGGTCGGGACGAACGACCTCGACCACCGCCGGTGGGGCGACGGCGGGTACGCCGAAGAGATCGCGGCCGCCTCCCCGATGGCCGTGACCACGAAGGACCTGGAACGCGCGAAGCTCATCGTGGTGTTCGGTCTGGACGCGGAGCAGGAGGTGCCGGTCCTGCACCTGCGGCTTCGCAAGGCCGCGAGCCTCGGCGCCAAGCTCATCGTCGTGCATCCGCGCCGGACGCGGCTGCACGA
>JBKJXU010000149.1:0-6321 GCA_046716145.1 Actinomycetota bacterium | reverse complement strand
AGAAGTCCTCGAACTCCTGGTCGGTCTTCGGGCGATAGGACCTCGCGATCTTGTCGCGGCCGATCCCCTCGACCTTCCCGAACGCCGTCAACTGGTGGTCGCGGATCTCCCACACCTTCTCGACCATGAACTTGAGGGCCTTGGGGTCGGCCTTGCCGTCGTCGAAGGCCTGGCGCTGCAACGCCGTCGAAAGCTCGCCCGCTTGGATCCTGCGGGCCAGGTCGACCTCCTGCGCTGCGTTGAGCAGGGGGACCTTGCCGATCTCCTTCAGGTACATCCGGACCGGATCGTTGGTGGGCGCGCGCAGCAGGTCGACCTCGATCCGGACCTGGGTCGCGGCGTCGGTGTCATCGCCGGGAACCTCGATGACCTCGATGCCCTCGTTGGTGAGGTGCTCCTGGATCTGGGTCAGGAACTCCTCGATCTGCTCAGGGGTGAAATCGTCGACCGGGACGGCTTCCAGCAGGTCCTCAGACGTCACGAAGCCGCGCTCGCGGCCTCGCGCGACGATCTGCTCCTTCGCGTCGTCCACGCCGACCACCTCGCGGGCGGTTGCGGCGTCACTCATAGGGGGTTCCGGCTGGGTTTGGGCACGACCGCTCAGTGTACGGAACGTGCCCTCAGGCCGACCCTGCCCCACGCAGGCGCCGCAGCTCGCCGTCGACCTCGATGAGCTCCTTGAACAGGGCGTCGTACCCCGGCTCGGTGGTCGGATTCAACTTCTGGAGCCGGACCCGGAGCTGGTCGCTGCGGGTCTTGAGCAGGAACTCCTCCAGACGGGTCCAGACGGCGTGCGCGTACTCGGGGGTCGGCTCGCCGTCCAGCGGCTCGACGGCTAGCTGGGAGGCCTTCGCCGCGAGTTCCGTGTCCGAACCCGCAGCGATCGACGAGACGTCGCCGCCGGCGTCTCGCAGCGCCGAGAACAGCCTGCGATGCGTCGAGTTGCGGAAATGGTCCTCGGTCAACGCGCGCTCCCCCTCGAAAGAGGTATCGGCACCACGTGCCAGGAGGCGGAGCATCTCGCGCTCCACGCGGTCGGCGGCGGTGCCGCGGGTCGGCGGGGCGGCGACCGCCGCGGGCTTGCCGGTCGATCGCCGGCGGAGCGACTCCACGATCGAGACCTCCGAGACGCCCGCCTCATCAGCCAGCAGCCCGACGTACTCGGACCGCCGCACGGGATCGCTCAGACGCTCCAGCAGGGGCAGCGCCTCGGCCACCGCTGCGGACCGTCCCTCCACGCTGGAGAGGTCGTGGCGCCCGACCGTTCGACGCACCATGTACTCCACGATCGGCCGCGCCTGCTTCGCCGCGCGGAGCACCTCGTCGGCGCCGTGCTTGGAGACGAACTCCGCGGGGTCCAGGCCGTCGGGCATGATCATCACGACGGCCTGCACGGGGAACCTCTCTTGGAACGCGAACGCCCGCTCCGCAGCGCGAGCCCCGGCCTCGTCGGAGTCGAACGCGAGGACGGCACGCTGGGCGAAACGGGCGAGCAGTTCGAAGTGCTTCTCCCCCAGCGCCGTGCCGCAGGTGGCGACCGTGTTCTGGATGCCCGCTTGGACCAGGCCGATCACGTCGGTGTACCCCTCGACGACGAACGCTTCACCGCTCCTGGCGATGGCCGACCGGGCGCGGTGCATGTTGTAGAGGATCTCCTGCTTCCGGTAGATCGGCGTTTCCGCCGTGTTGAGGTACTTCGCCTGCTCGCTCGCCCGCGTATCCACCGGCAAGATCCGGGCCCCGAAACCGATCTGACGACCCTGCAGATCGTGGATAGGGAAGGTGAGCCGGCCGCGGAACCGATCGCGCATGACCCCGTCGTCCCCGCGCGTCGCCACGCCCGCCTCCAGCAAGATCTCGGGCGAGAGATCGCGCTGGCCGGCCAGGCGGCGGAGCACGAGATCCGGGTAGCCGGGGGCGTAGCCGATACCGAACGTCTCGATCGCTTCGGCGGTGAGACCGCGCTCGGCGGCGTAGGCGCGGGCCTCGTGGGCTTCGCGGCCTTCCGCCAGCATCTGCCGGTAGAGCGAGGAGGCTTCCTCGTTCGCTCGATACAGCGCCTTGCGCCGTTCCGCTGATCGTCGCTCGGCGGCCGAGTCCCCCTCGTAGCGCAGCTGCACGTGAGCCTCGGATGCGAGTCGCTCGATGGCCTCAACGTAGGAGAGCGATTCGAGCTCGCGCAGGAACGTGATGGCGTCGCCTCCCTTGCCACACCCGAAGCAGTAGAAGACGCCCTTCGAGGGCGACACGCTGAACGATGCCGTCTTCTCTTGGTGGAACGGGCAGATGCCCGACATCGAGTCGTGCCCGGACTTCTTCAGCGTGAGGAATTGCGAGACGAGCGCAACGATGTTCGTGCGCTCCTTGACCGCCTCGATGTCCTCCTGCCGGATCCTGGCCACGATGCTCCCCGAGGTTCTACAGGAGCCAGCCCCGGGGAAGGAAGAGCCGCTCGTAGGTGCGCAGAGCGTACCTGTCCGTCATGCCGGCCACGAAGTCGGCCACCTGCGTGGGGAGATCGCCGGGGGCTCTGCGAACCTCGGGCGGCAGCTCGTCAGGGTGGTCCAGGAAGTGCTGGAACAGATCCCGGAGCAGGCGCATCGCCTTCTCATGCTCCTCACGCGCCCCCGCCCGCAGGTAGACCTCGGCGAACATGAAGTCGCGGAGCTCGTCCATGGCACGGAACGCCGGGGGGGAAAGAGCGATCTCCGCTCGCTCACGGCTGGTCATCACCAGGTCCCGGACGAGCGTGCCGATCCGCTGCGAGTGGGTCCGTCCGAGGACCTGCAAAGCGGCCGCCGGGAGTTCGTCGAGCTCCAGGACGCCGGCTCGGATGGCGTCGTCGATGTCGTGGTTGATGTAGGCGATGCGGTCGGCGTACCGCACCACCTGCGCCTCCAGCGTGGAGGGTGCAGACATCGACCAGGGATGGTGCACGATGCCGTCGCGGACCTCCCACGTCAGGTTCAGTCCGGCACCGTCGTTCTCGAGGTACTCGACCACCCGCAGCGACTGCTCCGAATGCCGGAACGGCCGGCCCAGGAAAGGGGTCAGCGCTTGCTCGCCGAGGTGTCCGAACGGCGTGTGACCCAGATCGTGGCCGAGGGCGATGGCTTCGGTGAGGTCTTCGTTCAGCCGCAGCGCCCGCGCTGCGGTCCGGGCGATCTGGGCGACATCGAGCGTGTGCGTGAGGCGAACCCGGTAGTGGTCGCCCTCGGGTGTCAGGAACACCTGGGTCTTGTGCTTCAGCCGACGGAACGCCTTCGCGTGCAGGATGCGATCGCGGTCCCGCTGGAAACATGTCCGGAGTTCGTCCTCAGGCTCGGGCCGTTCGCGGCCCTTGGTGCGCGAAGCCAGGACCGCAGAGGACGAGAGGGTCTGCTCCTCGATCTCTTCCGTACGCTCCCGCGGGGTCTGCACGGCGACGATGCTAGCCGCGGTGACCGACAGCGGCTCAGACGGCCCAGGACACCGGGGCGGCGCGGCCGTGCTCGCTGGAGGACCTGCGGACCTCGATGGCCATCGCGATCTCCTCGGAGACCTCGCGGGCGAGCATCACCGCGGCGACCACCCTGCCATTGCCGTCCCGCGCGGGCCTGCCGTTGATCGAGAGGATGACATCGCGCTCCAGGCCTGCCGGGCGCATCCGAACCAGTTCGCCGTCCACCGACGCACCCGCGAGGACCCGCGACTCGGGAAGATCGGCCACCGACGTCGCCGATCCGTCGAACGCACGGACCTGGCACCGGCTCACGATCTCCTCGAGCGTGGCCCCTGGGTGGATCGAGGTGAGGTCTGCGTAGGCGCGGTTCGTGTACAGCACCCTGCCCTCCGCGCTCACGGCAGAGGCGCCATCACCGAGGGCCTCGAGGATGGGCTCGACGTCGGAGGCTGGGGCCATGCCCATTCGCTGGAGGTACTCGCGGTAGGCGTTCGTCGAACCCTGGGCCATGCGGTATTCCTCGAGGTTGGACCGCAATGTCTCACCGGTCTCCTCCGTCCTGCGCGTGATCTCGCCCGTGGCCGTCTCGAGCCCCTCGAGTTGCGTTCTCATCGCCGCGGCCATCGCCGTCAGCCGCTCGACGAGGTCGCCGGTCTCCTCGAGCTTCTCGAGGGACCCCTGCATCTTCTCCGAGGAGCGAGCGATGCTGCCCACCACCTCGGTGGTGCGCTCCAATTTGCCCAGGGAGTCGGCCATCAACGCGGACGTACCGGCGAGTTTCGTGATCTGTCGGTGGGCCCGGAAGATCATCCACCCCATCAGGGCGATGAGCAGTATCAGCCCGAACTGCAACTGGGCTTCGAAGGTGGTGAAGAGCTCCGCCATCCAATCCCACATGACCCGACCATCATCGGCGATCCATCAACACTTCCTGAGCCCTCCTGTGTGGGGCGTTCAGCCTCCCCCGATCAGGCGGTAGCCGAGGTAGGCGAACGTCTCCCGCAGATACCCCCGGCCCCGCTCCTCCTCACTCGTCGCGGCCGAGGTCCAGGTGGCCGAGGCGAATCCGTCGACACCCAGGTCTCCGGCCATCGCCTCCAAGCGGGCGTTGTGCCACGGGTCGGAGACGAAGAAAGCGCTGGTGCGGTCATGCTCGAGGAGCCACGCCGAGGCCGCCTGCATGCTCTCCCAGGTGGTCCGTCCGACGGGAAGCGCGACGACGGCGTCCGCCGGTACGCCGCGGGCGATCAGATACGCCCTCCCGGCCTCCGCCTCCGTGGTGCGATCGCCCGGACGGTTCGCTCCGAGCGTGAGGACCACACCGGCCCGGTCCTGCTCCCACAGGAGCAGTGCGTGATCGAGCCGGCCCGCGAACACGGGTGATGGGTCACCGTCGTACTGCGCGGCACCCAGGACCACGATGGCACCGGCCGCGTCGAGATCCGCGGCGCCATCGTGGTGGGCGGCGCGCCACACGACGACGGCCGAGGAACCGATGACGGCGAGCGCGGCGAACGCGAGCGCGCCGAGGACAGCGATCAGAGGATGACTGCGGACCCACCGCACCGGCGCCAGGCTACCCGAAGGCCCACCTGGCGCCGATGCGGCGGATGGATCAGGTCTTGCCCCTGATCGTGCCGGGACCGGGACACTTGGGCTCGCATTCGAGCGAC
The DNA here is from genome assembly GCA_046716145.1 of Actinomycetota bacterium. Taxonomy (GTDB): domain Bacteria; phylum Actinomycetota; class UBA4738; order UBA4738; family HRBIN12; genus AC-51. The sequence goes on along the minus strand of JBKJXU010000149.1, from coordinate 1,206 downwards.
CAATTCTTCCGCTCGACGGCCTCCGTATCCGACACCTGACGATAGGTCTCCTCGGAGATCTCGACCCCCACGGTGTTCGTATGCGCGTGGACGTAGTAGTCCGATGTCTGCCCTTCCATCCAGATCAACGCGATGTGGCGGTCTGCCCCTCCGTCACGGAACCAGGCGATCGCGTCCATCGGCGCGGTCGAGGCGAGGTCCTTGTTGATGTTCCGGAACGGTTCACCGGCCTCGGGGTCCTTGTAGTCCCAGGAGTACCACGGTCCGTGGATGTCCTTGGTGTAGTCCCAGTAGCGATAGCCGTTGGTCGAGTCCTGCTTGAGGCCCCAGACGCGGAAAACGAACCCCGAACAGTCGGTGCCCTCTCCCCCGCCATCGGCCGGCAAGCTCGGCGTGTCGTCCCGGTCGTTCAGCCGGTAGCAGCCACCGTTCAGCAGGTAGCCCTCCTTCACCGGCGGCTGCGCGTACGCGATGGCGGTGGAACGCTTCCAGTACAACCGCGAGGACGAGCCCCCCTTGCAGTACTGGTCCGACCACGCATCAGCGTGCGCAGGCGTGTTCGTCACCAGGAGCAGCCCGGCCAGGGCCACCGCGAAAGCGGCGACCGCTGCACCTATCCGCGTGCCGCGATGCTCGGTTCTCATGTTCACCTCACCTCGAATCGATCGATACGCATCCCATCGCCCATGTCGCGAGCCATCAGGACGGCTCCGGAGCCCCCGTATCGCACCACGGAGAACGGGGCCGCCATCCGGGTCGTCGGCTCGGGCAGCAAGGAGAACGACGAGACGGCGCCGCTCGCGTCCAGCGCGATGGCGGCCACCCCGAAGTGCGCGTCGTTCCACAGACCCTGTACCGCGAGCGCGCCGCCGTCGGGCAGGGGCCGGACGAAGTAATCCGCCCCCGGTTGGACCCCGGGGGGGAGCCGCAGCGCCACCCCGGCACGCGAGCCGTCCGGACGGGTCCACACGAACGCGAGGCGCCCATCCACCACCGCAGACAGGCCGATGCGGCCATCCGCGAGCGGCACCGTCGTGGTTTGCGCGGCCGCCTGCGCCCCTGCACTGAGCGCCGAGCCCGGTGCGGCGCGGACCGGGATCCACTGACCACTGCCGACCCGAACCCGCGGCACGGGACCCGCCACGATCCGCGACGTCAGGCCGTACCCCCCCGCGTAGCGGCCGAGAACCCTGCCGTCGTGGCCGA
>JBKJXU010000148.1:0-17050 GCA_046716145.1 Actinomycetota bacterium | reverse complement strand
CGCGAGACCTCTTCGGGACTCACGGCGTCCCACCCCCGGGACCCGCGGCCCATCGCTGCGCGCCCCGCCATCGCCCGAACGTCACCCGGCGGCGCGCGACGGCTAGGTAGAGGGTTTCGGTGAGCTTCGGGGCCCGGCGCCCGAGGGCAGCGAGCGGTCGCCCGCCCGGGAGGTCGGCCACCATGCGGGTGAGCGCCGCCCCGCCGGTCCACACCCGCCCGTGAGCGTCCACGACGTGCATCGCATCGAGTCGTCGTTCCGCCGGTATCGAGCGCAGGAGTGCATCGGCCGTCTGGATCGGCTCGAACGCCAACCGCCTCGATCGGTCCCACGAACGCACGCGCGCCGCGGACCAGCGGCAGAACCCGCAGTCCGTGTCGTAGAGCACCCGGAGCCGAACGCCCATGTGGCCAGCGTACGACCCCCTGGGAAGATGCTGCGATGCGGTTCACCGACGGCACGAGGTTCGCGAAGGTGGCTCTCGTGTGCGACCTGGTGGTGTTGCCGCTGTTCGTCGCGGTGGGGCTGGCCTCGCACCGAACCGGTTCACGCGTGGTCATCTTCCTGCGGAACGCCGTGCCGGTGATGCTCGCGTGGGTGGTCGCAGCGCGCGTCCTGGGCACGTACCGTCCGCCCGAGTTCTCGTCCCTGTTCGCGACGTGGGTCGTCGCGATCCCGGTGGGCATCGTCGTGCGCTCGTGGATCGCCGGTTCCCTCGGCGACGAGGGCTTCTGGGTCTTCCTCGGTGTGGCGATGGCCTTCACGCTGCTCTTCCTCGGGGTGGGGCGTGCTATCGCGATAGCGATCGCCCGGCCGTGGCGCTCCGCATGAGACGCCGGCGGGTCGACGTGCCGGCTCCGGGTGATGCTCGGTCGTTCTGGCTGCAGGAGGCGCTCGCAGTCGATCCCGGGGCGGCGTGCCCTCCCTTGGAAGGGCACCTGAGGGCCGACGCGGTCATCGTGGGCGGCGGGTTCGCGGGGCTCTGGACGGCGGTCCGCCTGAGCGAGCGGGAGTCCGGGATGCGCATCGTGTTGGTGGAGCAGGACATCGTGGGCGGGGGAGCGAGTGGTCGCAACGGGGGGTTCTTCTCATCGTCCTGGCACGATCTGGACGCGATCGTGGAGCTGTTCGGTGATCAGGAAGGGCTCCGTTACGCGCGAACCCTGGCGGACGCGGTCGGTGAGGTCGAAGCCTTCACAGACGCGCACGGCATCGATGGCTGGCTCCACCGCGACGATGTGTTACTCGCCAAGGCCGGGGCGTGGCAGGCGATGGCCGACCGGCGTGAGGCTGCCGCGAGGCTCGGCGTGAGCGACCGGTTCCGTGATCTGGACGCCGCAGGGGCGCGCGAGGTCGCCGACTCTCCTCGATTCGTCGGCGGCACGCTGGTGCAGGACAACGCGATCTGTCAGCCGGCCCGGTTGGCTCGTGGCCTTCGCCGTCTCCTTCTCGAGCGCGGGGTCTCGATCTTCGAACGCACGCGCGTCACGGGGCTGGAGCGGAGCCGCCCCGCGGTGGTGAGGACCGAACACGGCGCCGTCATGGCGGATCACGTCGTCCTCACCATCGGGGCGTGGGCGGCCGGGTGGCCCGGGTTCCGCCGCAGCTTCGGTGTCATCTCGGATTACGTGGTGGCGACCGAACCCATCCCCGAGCGCCTCGCCGAGATCGGGTGGACGACGCAGCGAGGGATCGCGGACCGGCGTGAGTGGCTCTACTACCTACGGCCGACCGAGGAGGGCCGGATCGTGATCGGAGGCGGCTCGGGGAGCGCCGTGTTCGGTGGGCGCGCGAGCGGTCGTGCGGCGACACATGCCGGCCGGTATGCCGAGAACGCAGCCCGAGGGCTGCTCTGGCTGTTCCCGCAGTTGGACGGGGTCCGGTTCACGCACGCCTGGGGCGGGCCGATCGATCAGACCGCGTGGTTCCTGCCGTTCTACCGAACCCTCCCCCCCGGCAACGTGCACGTGGGCCTGGGGTACAGCGGACACGGTCTCGCGCAGACGATGGTCGGTGGCCAGATCCTGGCCGGAACCGTGCTGGGGGTGCTCGACGAGTGGACGTCCCTGCCTGTGAACGCCCCGGAGGTCGCGCTCGCACCGCCCGAGCCCTTCCGGTACCCGGCGGTGTGGGCGGCCGCGCGCGCGCTCGCCCGCGGGGACGCGCGGGAGGAGGCGGGTCGGCGCCGGGGGTTCATCAACGACCGGATGGGGGCCGCTCCGCTCCGTCACCGCGACAGGCTGGTGCGGACGCACGAGCGCCGCACGCCGGATCAGTAGCGGTCGTCGCGTTCCGGGGGATCGTCCGGTGATCCCCGGCGGACCCGCCCGATGGTGATCCTCGTCGAACCGAGCGGCGAACGGGCGCCTGCGCGCTCGAGCGAGCCACGCACCGATCGCCACGCGAGCCATCCCATGAGGAACAGTCCGGCGATGAGCGATAGGACGATCACCGCGACCACCTTCAGCACGGCGCCGAGGACCCCGGCGATCGCGGCGAGCACGAGCAGGAACAGGAACGCGGTCATCGCGACCTATCGTACGGCGGTTCGCGCGAAACGCTCCAGCCGTCCCGCGACCCCATCGGGTTGCTGCAGCGGCAGGTCGTGGATGCCCTGGAGCCACGTGATCTTCGTCGGTGCACCCGATGCACGGATCGCGGCGGCACTCGCGCGCTTGCGGTCTTCCCAGGCGGCTGCATCCGGGTCTCCGTCCTGGTGGGCCAGGAGCGCGCTCGCCGGGACCGTGAGGCGGGCGTGGAGTGCGAGCGGATCCTGTTCCCAGATGGCGCGGAGGATCTTGAAGTGGTTCGCGCGACGCAGGTGCGGACGGATCGTGCCATCGGGTGCCACCCGCATCAGCGAGAGCACGATCCGTTCGACGTCGGGGGTCACCTGGAGCGCGCTCGCCCAGAACGTGCGGATCATCCCGCGGAACTCCTCGACCTGCATCCCGGCCAGGTGTGGCGGTGCCAGACGCTCCTTCACCTGGTGCCACGTCATCTCGCCCCCGAGCGCACCGACGCCGCCGTCGATCAGGTAGGCGCCCGAGACGCTCCGCGGGTGGGTCGCCGCCAACTCCAGCGCGACCATCGCGCCCCAGGAATGCCCGGCGATCACGGGGCGGCGTAGCCCTGCGGCGCGCATCACCGCGAGCGCGTCGGAGACGGTTCGGTCGAAGCCGTACCCGGAAGAGGGCTTCGACGACAGGCCGTGCCCACGCGCGTCGAAGCTCACCACGCGGAACCGGCGAGCGAGCCGCGGCAGCATCAGGTCCCAGACGCGCTGCGAGGAGGCGAGGCCGTGATGCAGCAGCAGGCCCGGAGCCTCGGGACCGGCGCCGAGCAGCATGCGTGCGCGCAGCCGCACGCCGTCGGCGGTTCGCACGTCGATCCACCGCTCGTCCATACTGCCCGACATGGTAGAGGTGCCCCGCTCGCCGCTCGCGACCGATGCCCACGCGGGATCGGTGGTGATCGTCACCGGCGGCGGCACCGGGATCGGGCGCGCGACGGCGCGCGAGTTCGTGCGCACCGGCGCCCGGGTCGCGATCTGCGGCCGGCGCGCCGAGCCCTTGGACACCGTCGCCGCGGAACTCGGTGGGGCATGTCTGGCGATGCCGTGCGACGTCCGTGAGCCCGAACAGGTCGGCGTGTTCCTGGACGCGGTCGGGGAGCGCTTCGGTCGTGTCGACGCCTTGGTGCACAGCGCGGGCGGTCAGTTCCCGGCGCCGCTCGAGGAGACCTCGCTCAAAGGGTTGCGCGCCGTCCACCGGTTGAACGTGGACGCCGTCTGGGACCTGACCAGACAGGTCGCGGATCGGTGGATGATCCCGCAACGCGCGGGGTTCGTGGCGGTCGTCGGTTTCAGCCCCCGTCGGGGCATCCCTCTCATGATCCATTCGTCGATGGCGAGGTCGGCGCTCGAGACCTTCGCCGCGGGGATCGCCCTTGAGTGGTCGAGGTTCGGCATCCGCGCCGTCTGCGTGGCCGCGGGTCTCATCCGGACCGAGGGGCTGCTCGGCTACGGGGGCCAGGACCTCGTTGACCGCTATGCGACCCAGGTGCCCCTCAAGCGGGCGGGGAGCGCCGAGGAGGTCGCCCAGACCATCGCGTTCCTCGCATCGTCGGGCGGCGCCTACATCACCGGAACCACCGTCGTGATCGATGGCGGGTCCGACGCGTGGGGTCTCGCCGAGGTGCCACCGCCGCTCGAGCCATGAGTCACGCGCTGCCGGCGGGCGTAGTCTCGGCGCAACCCGACGAAGGGAGGACCGATGTACGGAACCGTGGCACGGACGAGGGTCAAGCCGGAGAACCGTCAGGCGCTCCGAGATGTCTTCCAGGCTCAGAGGGACGCCCCGATGGAGGGATCCGTCTCTACGCAGGTCCTGTTCGAGGACGACAGCGACGTGATGTGGTTGTTCGCCACATTCCTGGACCGCGAGGCCTACGAACGCAACGCCGATGCTCCCGCGCAGCACGAGCGCTACGTGCAGTACCGGGCTCTGATGGAAGAAGAGCCTGAGTGGCACGACGGGGTCATCGAGACGGCGTGACGACGGGTGGCTCGCGGACGAACCATCCGGCCGCGAGCACGCCGGCGGTGCACGAGAAGATCAACGCCATCGCGCTGCGCAGACCGAACTCTTGCGCGATGAGCCCGACGAGCGGTGGGCTGAACACGAACCCGGCGTAGCCGAGCGTGGTGACGGCGGCGATCGCGTTGGCCTGGTCGCCCGCGGCCCGGCGCTCCACGAGGCCGAAGCCGGCGGGCGCCACCACCGACAGAGCGAAACCCATCACGAGGTAGGCCACCCCCACCACGGCCAGGTTCTCCGTTGCCACGATGGCCGCTCCCGCCACCGCGGCCACGGCGCCCCCGGAGATGATCGTGGCCCGCCGTCCCATGCCGAACAGCACCTTGCTCGCGAACATGCGGCCGAGGAACAACGAGGCCGAGAACGCGATGAAGACGGCGGCAGCCATCGCGGCGCTCACGCCGAGCGTCTCTTGCACGTAGCGCCCGGCCCAGGTATCCATCGCTCCCTCCACGAGGAATGCGAACAGGACCACCAGGCCTGCCGGCAGCAGTCCGCGATGCCTGCGAAACGCGCTGAGCGAGAGCCGGGTGCCCGCGACGGCCTCCCCCGCGAGCGGGTCTCCTCGCCGGGCGTTCCACACCGCGGTGCCCAGCAGCGTCGCACCGCCCGCCACGATGGCCAGGCGATGATCGACGCCGAAGGCGGCGAAAACCCCTGCGATCGTGGCGCCGGTGATCCCGCCGAGGGCGTAGCTCGCGTGGAGCCACTGCAGCGCCGGGCGGCGTGTGACCGCCTCGACGCGCTGCGTCGCCACGTTGGCGAAGACGTCGATGAGCCCGTTCCCGAGGCCGACCACGATCATCGCGGCCGGTAACCACGCGGTCGGGAGCGTTGCCATCAGGAACGAGCCGGCGGCCAACGTCGTGATCCCGAGCGGCACCGTGGTGCGCAGGGGGAGGCGGGAGAGACGGGGCGCCCCGATCGCCATGACGATCACCGCGGCGACCGACAGGAGCGTCAGGTAGAGGCCGTACCCTGCGTCGTCGATACCGTGCCGTTGGTTGAAGGCGGTGATGGTGATCACCCAGATGCCCCAGAACTGCCCGAAAGCCCAGTAGCCCGCGAGCATTGGGGGGATCCGTCGCCGAGCTTCGTCAACGGCCGAGGGACCGGCGTCCGGGCGAGTGCGGCCGAGGTCCATGTCGCCGCATGATGGCAGGACTGAATAGCGAATCAAACTTGACCGTTGCATCCGTGCCCGGAGTAGACTCCCGCCACGATGGCAGGCGGCGAAGTCACGCTGGTCGACCTCGTGAAGCGCTTCGGCGAATTCACCGCGGTCGACGGTCTCAACCTCAGGATGCCTCCGGGTGAGTTCTTCTCGATGCTCGGGCCGTCGGGGTGCGGCAAGACCACCACGCTCAGGATGATCGCCGGGTTCGAGCGGCCGACCGAGGGGCAGATCTTGCTGGACGGTGTCGACATGGCCTCGACCCCGCCCCACAAGCGCAGCGTGAACACGGTGTTCCAGAACTACGCGCTCTTCCCCCACCTCACCGTGGAGAAGAACGTCGCGTTCGGTCTCAAGTACCAAGACGCGTCGAAGACCGAACAGAAAGACCGGGTTGGCAAGATCCTGGAGCTCGTGCGTTTGAACGGTTTCGAGCACCGGCGGCCGAACCAGCTCTCCGGCGGGCAGCACCAGCGCGTGGCCTTGGCCAGGGCTCTCATCCTCAATCCGGAGGTCCTGTTGCTGGACGAACCGCTCGGAGCGTTGGACGCGAAGCTCCGCAAGGCGCTGCAGATCGAGCTGAAGGCGATCCAGGAGGAGGTCGGCATCACGTTCATCTACGTGACGCATGACCAGGAGGAAGCGCTCACGATGTCGGACCGGATCGCTGTGATGTCTGCGGGCCGTGTCGAACAGGTGGGCCCGCCCAAGGAGGTCTACGAAGAGCCGTCGACCGCCTACGTCGCGGACTTCCTCGGGGTCTCGAACCTGATGGATGGGCAAGCGGCCGGTGCCACGGACGGTGGATGCCGCGTGAACCTGGGTGAGTTCTCGTTGATCGCGGGGCAAGGCGAAGGGTCGACGGTCGGGGACTGCAGGATCACGATCCGGCCCGAGCGCGTGAGCATCGACGCCGCCGGCACGAGCGGCGAGAATCGCGTTCCGGCTATGGTCGAGCGGATGGTCTACGTCGGTTCCACCCTGCAGATCATCGTGCACCTTGCGAGCGGTCAGACGATCCAGGCCTGGACACCGAACGACGGTGACGCCGATCCGCACCGATCGGGCGATGCCGTCACGGCGCACTTCCCCCGCGAGGCACTCCGCGTCTTGCCCCTCGGGGAGGTTTCCGAAGAGGGCTTCGTCGCGGCCAGCGCGAAGCTCTGACGATCCCGGAGGTGCACGTGGGTGCCGTGCCGTGGTCCCGGCGACGTCTCCTGCGCTCGGCGGCTCTCGCCGTGGGGGCCTCGTCCCTGGGCGCGGCGATCGCTGCGTGTTCCCCACGAGATGAAGGACCAGCCGGTGCGTTGCCCCTGCACGATGATCTGCTGATCGACCCCGAGGCCCCGATCGAGCGAGGCGGCGTCCTGCGGATCTACGAGTGGCGTGACTACCTCGATCATGCCGTCGTGCAGGGGTTCGTTCGGCGCCACGTCGGCGACGACGTCGACGTGCGCATCGACAGCTTCACGAGCATGCCAGAGGCGATCGCCCGTCTGCAGGAGCCCGGCGCCGACTACGACGTCTTCTTCCCCGTCATCCCGGCGCTCGCGGGGTTGGTGGACTCGGGTCTGCTTCGCCCTCTCAACCACGAGGCTCTCCCGCATATGGGCGAGCTATGGCCCTTCTTCCGCGAGCCGGACGGTCCGTTCTACGACGTTGGGCAGCGCTATACCGTCCCGTACACCGTCTACTCGACGGGTATCGGGTGGCGGCGTGATCTGGTGCAGCCCGACCGGGCGCCCGACCTCCTCGACGTGCCCTACGAAACGTTCTGGGACCCGAGCCACCATGGTGAGGTCGGGCTCGTGGACGACTACCGAGAGGTGATCGCGATGGCGCTGCTGCGGCGCGGGGAGGATCCGAACGCCGCGACCGAGGACCAGGTCCGCGCATCTGTCGACGATCTGATGGGGATGACCGAGGTCGTCGACGTCGAGATATCGGCTGAAGGCGCGTACCAGGAGTTGCAGACGGGCGAGTACGCGATCCAGCAGGCGTGGTCCGGCGACGTCCTAGCGTCCAAGCGGTTCGGCCCGGGCACCGAGCGCACGCTCGGTCTCACGGGCTATGTGTGGCCCGGCGGCGGCGTGGTCGGGTGTGATCTGACCGCCGTCTGCGCGAACGGCCGCAACCCCGTGCTCGCGCACGCGTTCATCGACCACCTCCTGGAGGAAGACGTCGCGCTCTCGAACTTCGCCTGGAACGGGTACCAGCCGCCGGTCGCCATGGCGACACGCGAGTCGTTCGCGGACCCCGCCTTCCCGTGGAGCGGACTGGTCCCTTCCCACCTCCTGAGCGCGCTGCTCGCCCCCGAGGACCTGATCGAAGGACGGTTCTTGCTTCCGCTGCCACGCGAGACGGACGCCTTGTGGCGGGGTGAGTGGCAGCGCTTCGTGACTGCAGCCTCCTGATCACGCACCCGCGACGTCGGGCGCCCAGGTGAGCGTCTCGTCGTAGCCGGTGGTGCTCAGGAGCAGGTGCCCGTCGGTCGCGTCGATCGCGATCACCTGGAACGTGGCGTCGGTGCACTCGAGGTCGTTGGGGTCGTCGCCGCGCGCGTCGGAGACCAGTTCGCCCTTGGAGTCGCGTAGGCACAGGCCGCGGGCGATAGCGACCCAGGCGGCACCGATGTCGAGTCCCTCGAGGGGGTCGGCGATCCCGGCGAGCGTCACGCTCGTTCCCGACGGGACCGCTCCCATCGCCTGCAGTGCTTGCTGAGGCGAGACCTCGGTCCGTGTGCGTGCCGGGGGGCCGAGGGTCATGCCGATCGTGCCTGGGATCGCCTGGACCGACAGCTGCGCGAGGGACCCGTGGGGATCGCCCTGGGTGGCCACACGGACCGCGAGGCCGGCGCCGACGATCACCCCGACCGTGAGGACGACCGGCAGTGTCGCGATCCGCATCTAGATCTCGAACCGCGCGAAGTCCTCGACGGCCGAAGCGCTCGTCCCGTGCTTCTTGTTGTAGCGGCGAAGGATGTACACGGCCACCACAACGGAAAGGAGCGACGTGACCATCATGATCGTGGCGAGGGCGTTCAGCGCGGGGTTCCCAGCGTTCCGGGCCGCCGCGTAGATCTTCATAGGGATGGTGGTGCAGTTGGCGATACAGAGGAACTGGCTGATCACGAAGTCGTCGATCGAGATCGCGAAGACGATGAAAGCGCTCGAGAAGATCGCTGGCGCCAACAACGGGAGGAGCACTCTGCGGAGCGCTCCGGCGGGCGAGGCTCCCAGGTCCATCGCCGCCTCCTCCAGGTCTCGACCGATGGCGAACAGCCGACCCCTCGTGACGATGACGACATACGACAGCGAGAACGTCACCAGACCGAGGATCTGCGCGGTCGTTCCCAGCTTCACGAAGCCATCGAAGAGTTCGGTGAAGATCAGGAAGAGCCCCGTGCCCATCACGAGTTCCGGGGTCACGAGCGGGAAGAGCATCAGGGCGTTCGCCGGTCCCGAGCCGCGCCCGCGCCAGCGCGCGAGCCCGATGGCAAGCCCCACGCCGATGATGGTGGCGATCGGCATGGTGAAGAAGGCGAGGCGGAGGCTCTGTCCGAGCGCGCGCAGCAGGGTCTCGTCGTAGTTCTCCGAAGCCGGGTCGAAGATCGCCTGGTACCACTGCATGCTGAAGCCCTGGAACGTGCTCCGGGAGCGTCCTGCGTTGAAGGAGATCTGCACGGCGAGAACGACTGGGGCGATGGACCAGATGATGTAGAGCCAGGTGAACCCCGCGAGGAAGCGGGGTTTCCCCCACGGGTTCGCGAAGGGATGGCGCACCCACGCCGCGCGCGTCTTCGGTGCCGGTGCCGGCGAGACCTCAGGGACGGCGCTCACTGCCGGGCTTCCTTCGCCGCGCGCGCCACGCTCACCAGGTAGTAGATCATGAGCAGGCCGACGAACGTGGAGAGGAGCAGCGTGAGGGAGGCGCCCCTCGGCGCCGTCCCGGTGCCGTGGATCCACGTGTTGATCTGGTTCCCGATGATCCTGGTCTTGTTCTGGGCCGACAGCAGATCTGGCGTGTAGTAGTCGCCGAACATAGGCAGCATGATGATCACTGCACCGGCCAGGATGCCCTGTTTCGAGAGAGGTAGCGTCACGCGCCAGAACGTGGACGGGGGGCTCCCGCCGAGGTCGCGGGCGGCCTCCAACTGGGACTTGTCGATCCTGTCGAGCGCTGCGTACAGCGGGAGGATGAAGAACGGCACGTAGCCGTAGACCAGCCCCAGGATGACGGTGATGTGTGCGATGTCGCCGGCAGCCCAGTTGATCGGGGCGTCGATGAACGGCGTGAGCAGCAGGATCTTGTTGACGAGCCCGGGCTCATCGGGTCGGTCGTTCAGGAGGTTCACCCACGCCAGCATCCGCATCAGGTAGCTCATCCAGAACGGCGCGATCATCAGGCTGAGCAGCAGGATCTTGAGGCGCCCACCATGACGCGCGGTGTAGTAGGCGACCGGGTAGCCGATCAGGATGCTGAGGGTCACGGCGATCCCGACGTAGGAGAGCGTCCGGGAGAACAGGCTCTGGAGGTCACCGGTAGCGATCTGTCCGACGACGTCGCCGAACGAGGCGAACTCCCACTCGAGCGGGTTCCAGGTGGGTTCGCTCGCCGAGAAGATCGGGTCGATCCCACCGAACGCCACGGCTGCGATGGCGAAGAACGGCAAGAGGAACAAGACCGCCAGCCAGGCGATGCCGGGCACCGCCATGACCGGGTAGTACCAGCGGCGCTGGCCGACCACATCACCGGTCAGTGTCGGCATCCCGCTCCTTCTTCATCCTCGAGGTCGTCGTCTCGAAGCCCTCTCCTGGAGGGTTCGCAGCCTAACCCGCGCTTCCCGCCGCGCGGGTCAGGCCTCGGGAACCTCAGCGCCGGAGCGGAACTCGTTGAACGCGTCGTTCCAGAGGGCCTCCTGCTCGAGCGGGATGCCTGTGAACCGGTCGCCGATGGCGACGTCTTCGTTGCGAACGATGGCCGGGGTCAGGTTCGTCCAGGTGCCTTTCCACTCGAAACCGAAATAGCCCTCGAGGCCCGGCCACCCGTTGTCGATGAGGTCCTCCGCATCGAGGGCGATCAGCGGCGCCTGGTATCCGACCCACGAGAAGTTCTTCATCGAGTGGTCGTTGTCCAGCATGTAGTCGAGGAAGTGATGGGCGAGTACCGGGTTCTTCGCCCCAGTGGGTATGCAATACAGGTCGTTGTCCCACACCCCGCCGAAGCCGTCGCGCGCCGGCCAGTAGTACCGCAGCAGCCCGTTCTCGTTCCTCGGGTCGGCCGTGTACCAAGGGGCCGAGAGGATGTCGCCCGACCACGACTGGTGCAGGGCGTAGCGGCCCTCCGGGATGCCGACGTACGCACCGTCGATCGTGACCCGGAGGCCGAGTTCCGCGTCGAGGTCGATCAGAGCCGCCTTCGCGGCGTCGATCCTCGCCTGGTCGCCCGTGTTCGGATCGGCGTCGGGTCCTTCGAGGTAGTACATCGCCAGCGCGAGGGCGTCGCGCGCCACGTCGTACACGCCCGTCTTGCCCGGGATCCCGTTTTCCCAGAAGATCGCGTAGGGATTGTCCATCGCCTGAACCTCTTCGACCTCGAGGGGCAGGAGGTCGTACCGCCAGGCGATCCCCGTGTGGTACACGGAGTAGGGGACCGAGTAACGCGAGCCCACGTCGTAGTACGGATCCTGCAGGTCCGGCCAGATGTTCGACAGGTTGGGGATGTAGTCCAGGTTCAGCGGCTGCGCCAACTTGGCAGCGACCATCTTCGGGATCACGTCGGTGGTCGGGAAGAAGACATCGAAGGTGACCTGACCGGTCTGGATCTTCGCGATGGCCTCCTCCATGTTGTAGAAGGTCTCGTAGACCACTTCGACGCCGTACTCCTCGCCGAAGTCCTTGAGCACGGACTTCCAGATGTACTGCTCCCAGTTGTAGATCACGAGCGGTCCGGCTTCGGGCTCCAGGCCCGACGGGATCGGCGGGTTGTCATCGAAGAGCTGGAGTTCGACAGGGTTCTGCGGTGTGCCGAACCGAACTTCGGGCGTGTCGCCTGATGAGCTCGACCCGGTGCCGCCCGGGCCCGAGTCGGTTCCGCACGCGGCGAGGATCGCGGCTGCGCTCGGGAGCGCCAAGCCGGTCGCCGCTGAGCGGCGCAGGAAGTCTCGACGGGACAGACCACGGTGCTGCGGGTCACGCGGGTGGAACGTCATCTCGACAACCCCCTACTCGCTTCGCCAGACGCGCCGCGTCTGATCGACCGTTCAGTACGAGGCGCCTGAGTACCACAGGCGATCCCTCCGACGCAAGCCGTAGTCCGAGGGAACTAGACCGTCGTGGTCCCCGTTGCCCACCTGTAGAGCCATACGCGATCTCGTGCCTGCGGGTTCACCCCGGTCTGGCGGTGTGTCGGTTGCTAGCATCCCTGCCCCGTCCACCGACCCAGGAGATGAGGGATACCGTGAGCGACACGCCCGCCGAGCCCGTGCTCTTGAGCGAGGACCTCGGTCCCGTCCGGAGACTGACCTTGAACCGGCCCGAGGCGCTCAACGCGCTGAACCACGACCTGATGGTGGCTCTGGCGGATGCGATCGACCGGGCCGGCCGGGACGAGGCCGTCTCGGTGATCATCCTGCAGGGTGCGGGGCGGGCCTTCTGCGCCGGCTACGACCTGAACGAGGACGCCGGCGAAGAGTCGCTGGACGCACGAGGGTGGCACGGGTCGTTGGATGCGAGCACCGCCAAGATGCTCGCGATCGTGGACTGTCCCAAGCCCGTGATCGCGAGCGTGCACTCCTATTGCCTGGCCGGCGGCACCGACCTGATGCTCGCATGTGACCTGGCCGTGGTGGCCGAGGACTCGTACTTCGGCTACGTCGACATCCGGTTCGGTTCCGGGGTGGTGTCGATGTTCCTGCCGTGGGTCGTCGGGGTGCGCAAGGCCAAGGAACTGCTGTTCACCGGTGAGGACCGCATCTCCGCGGAGGAAGCGCTCCGGATCGGTCTGGTGAACCGTGTCGTGGCGCGCGATGACCTGGCTGACGCCACGCTCGCGCTCGCGAACGAGATCGCGAAGAACGAACCGTTCGTCGTCCAGACCACGAAGCGGGCGCTGAACCGGGTGTGGGACGTAGCCGGGTTCCGCGCCGCGATGGCCGCGAACGTGGAGCTGGACGTGATCATCGAGACGACGAACCTGCAGGCGCGCGATGAGTTCCGCCGGATCACCAACGAGAAGGGTCTGAAGGCCGCGATCGCCTGGCGTGACGCGAAGTTCCGGGACGAGGCGTAGCGGTGGCGGCACCGCGCTGGAACCTGACACCTCTGCTCGCGCCGCGCTCGATCGCCATCGTCGGCGCGTCCGAGTCGCCCGATTCATGGGCGCCGGAGATCGAACGGTCGCTGCGTCATTTCGGCTTCGCGGGCGAGCTGTACCCGATCAACCCGAAGTACGACTCGGTGTGGGGACGCCCCTGCCTGTCGGGCATCGACGAACTGCCGCGTGGCCTCGACCTCGTCGTGTTCGTGGTCCCGGCTCGGGTGGTGGTGCGGATGATCGACGCCTGCGGCGAGCGCGGGGTCAAGGCGATCATGGTCGTGTCCTCCGGGTTCGCGGAAGCCGGGGACGAGGGCGCTGCTCTGCAGGAGCAACTCCGCGAGGCGGCGTTCCGAGCCCGGATCCCGGTGCTCGGTCCGAACGTGGAGGGGTTCGTCAACTACGTCGACGGTGTGGCCCCGTACGGGACGACGCCGCCGGCGGACCCGGTGACGGGCTCGATCAGCGTCATCTCCCAGAGCGGCACCGTGGCCTGGGCCATGAACCAGATGGCCTCGGACCGGGCCGTGGGGCTCCGGATCATCCTCGGTGTGGGGAACGAGGCCGTCCTGGGGCTGGGTGACCTGTTCTCGTGGGCGGCCGCCGATCCGAAGACCAAGGTCGTGACCTCCTACATCGAGACGATGCGAGATGTGGAGGGGATCGGACGGGGTCTGGACGCGTTGCTGGCCGCCCGCAAGCCGGTGCTGATCTGCGCCCCTGAGGGGCGCTCGGAGGCAGCGCTTCGATCGATCATCGCGCACACGGGAGCGCTCGCCGGCAACACGGGCCTGCGCGATGCGTGGCTCCGCGGGCACGGGGTCGTGCTCGTCGAGGACCCCGTGACCATGTTCGAAGCGGCGGTCCTGCTCGCGCACACGAAGCGCCTGCGCACCGACGGGGTTGCCGCGGCGTTGCAGTCCGGCGGGGCGTGCACGTTGTTCGCAGAGGCGGCGGGCGCTGTTGACCTCCCGCTCCCGGAGTTCAGCACCCGCACGAAGGCCGCCTTGCGCAAGGCCCTGCCCTCGTTCGCCTCCCAGAACAACCCGCTGGACGTGACAGGCCAAGCGGCCGTGGAGACCGAGATGTTCGAAGGTGCGCTCGCGGCGTTGGCGGCGGACCCCGGCGTCGGTCTCGTCGCGTTCGATGCCTTCCCGCCGCGTCTTCCCGGGGAGGCTCCGTGGTCGACCGCGCTTCTCCGCAAGGCGATCGGATTGCAGAAGCAGACCGGCGTGGTGTTCGTCTCCGTGTGCATGACGCCGCTCGCGTACATCCCCGAGGCGAAGGCGTTCACCGCGACGTGGAAGCGGCTGCCGTTCCTGCAGGGACACAGGGCAGCCGCGGGTGCGATCGCCGCCCTGCGCTCCTACCAAGGGGTCCGGTCGCGCGCGACGCCGATGCTGCCTCCGCATCCCAACCGGGTGAAGGCGGTGCGTGTGTTGCGAGGACTGTCCGGTCCGGTCGATGAAGCCATCGGGGCACGGCTGTTCGAGCTCTACGGCGTGCGCAGGCCGAGCGAGGAGACCGCAGCGACCCCGGAACAGGCCGCAGCCGCCGCCCGCCGGATCGGCGGTGCCGTGGCGGTGAAGGCGCTCGCACCCGAGCTCCCGCACAAGGCGAAGATCGGTGGCGTGCGGCTCGACCTGCGGGGCTCAGCGGCGGTCGAGCGGGCGACGGCGGAGGTGCTCGAGGCGGCGCGGCGTGCGGGAGCCGCCGCCCCCCTGGCGCTCGTGCAAGAGATGGCGCGCGGTCACGAGGTCCTCGTGGGGGCGATCGTCGACGCGCAGTTCGGCGCGTGCATCACGATGCGGCCGGGTGGGGCTCTGGCCGAGGCGGGCGAGGCGACGTTCGTGGCGGCACCGCTCACGCGCACGCAGGCGCTGGCGTTCGTCGAGTCCCAAGCCGCGCGGTGCGGGCTCCGCGCCGGCGAGCACGATCTCCGCGCCGTCGCACACGCGGTCGAGGCGATCGCACGCGCCGCGCACGACCTTCGCGATCGCCTCACGTCCCTGGAAGCCAACCCGCTGCTCGTCGGTCCCCGGGGCGCGGTCGCTGTCGACGCGCTCGCCGAGGCGGGACCCGTCGCGTGATCTTCGGCCTCGTCGCCGCGCTCGGGTGGGGAGTCGCGGACTTCGCAGGGGCGGTGTCTGCACGAAGACTCGGGAGTCTCTGGGTCGTGCTCGTCGCCCAGAGCGCGAGTGCGGTCGTCGTGACGGGGATCATCCTGGCCGGTGGACATGACGTCGGCCTGGTTCGGAGCGCGATAGGGCTGCTGGCGATCAACGGCGCGTTCTCCGCAGCGGCATATGTCACCCACTACCGCGCGCTCGAGCTCGGGCCCGTCGCCGTCGTCTCGCCCGTGGGCGCAACGTACGCGCTGGTGGGGGTGCTGCTGGCGACGCTGTTGCTGCACGAACGCCCGGGCGCCCTCACGATCACGGGCGGCATCATCACCATCGCAGGCGTGATGCTCACGTCGACCGACCTCGCGAAGGTCTTCTCCGGGATGCACCGCATGCCGCCGGGCCTGCCGTGGGCGCTCGCCTCGGCGATCGGGTTCGGGGTCGGTGGTTACACGCTCGCGAAACTGTCGCAGGACCTCGGCTGGGAACTCGGTCTGTGGGGATCGCGGTGCTCTCAACTCATCGCGTTCGTGGCGGTCGGGCTGCTCTGGCGGCGTCGGGAGTTGCGCGGGCGGTTCCTCGCCGGGCCAGCGTTGCTAGCGGCCGTGACGGTGGGCGGATCCGACCTGCTCGGCGTCTTGGCGTTCTCGATCGGGGCCGAGCGGGGTTTCGTGACACCCGTGTTGATCGCATCCGCCGTGTTCCCGCTGATCGCGGTGCTCCTCTCGGTCATCTACCTGCACGAACGGCCCGTTGCCAACCAGTACGCGGGGGTGGTGTTGACGGTGGTGGGGTTGGCGACGGTCGGACTCGCATGAAGCGCTGAGCGCATCTGCGTCGCGGTCTGCGCAACGGCCGTGTTGCGCGGTCGGCGCCGGTGACAGACCATCGCCAGGTTGGAACTTGCCCAGGGAGGGGTGCGTGTGAGCGATCTGCAAGCGGCGGTTTCCTGTACGAGCGTCTGGAAGATCTACGGGGACAGAGCCGGCAAGATCGTCGGGACCCCCGACGCCGACCTTCCACGAGCCGAGCTGCTCGAGAAGACGGGATGCGTGGCCGCCGTCCGTGACGTGTCGTTCGAGGTGGCGCCCGGCGAGGTCTTCGTCGTCATGGGGCTCTCGGGATCGGGCAAGTCGACCCTCGTGCGGATGATCAACCGGATCCACGATCCCACGGTGGGTCAGGTGCGCATCGACGGCGAGGACCTCATGCGACTCGATGAGGACCAGCTGCGCGAGGTCCGGCGGAAGAAGATCTCGATGGTGTTCCAGCACTTCGGGCTGTTGCCGCACCGACGGATCGCGGAGAACGTGGCCTTCGGTCTGGAGATCCAGGGCAGGGACAAGGAGGAGCGGCTGCGTATCGCAGACAAGACGCTCTCCGAGGTCGGCCTCGATGGGTGGGGTGCCTCCTTCCCCGACGAGCTCTCCGGCGGGATGCAGCAGCGGGTCGGGCTCGCCCGAGCGTTGGCGAACGACCCGGAGATCCTGCTGTTCGATGAGCCGTTCAGCGCGCTCGACCCCTTGATCCGGCGCGACATGCAGGATCAGGTGATCGCGCTGCAGCGCGACCTGAAGAAGACCATGATCTTCATCACCCACGACTTAGCTGAGGCCCTGAAGCTGGGCGACCGGATCGCGATCATGAAGGACGGGAAGTTCGTCCAGGTTGGCACGCCGGAAGAGGTCGTGGCTCACCCCGCGAACGACTACGTGGCCGACTTCACGCGCGACGTCCCGAGGGCTCACGTCCTCACCGCGCGCGCGATCATGCGCGCGGCCAACGGCGGGCAGTCCGATGGCCCGACCGTGAGCGTAGATACGGTCGTGCAGGAGTTGATC
>JBKJXU010000147.1:0-3088 GCA_046716145.1 Actinomycetota bacterium | reverse complement strand
GTCGATAGCCGGATCCCAGGCGCCGCAGGCGCCGTCGCACGCCTGCTGAAACGGGGCGTCCGCGTGGTCCTGATGGGCGATGCCCCCTCCGGCGGCGACGACGAGCAGCGCTGCGTCCCGCTGGGCGCTCCCGTGTCGGTCCTGGCGCAGGCGCTCGTACCAGGTGCCGTGCCGCGCGCCGTCCGGGTCTCGTCCCTGAGCGGCAGGGAAGACCAGGTGCTCCGCATGGCCGCCACGGGCATGGCCGGCAAGCAGATCGGGCGCGCCTTGGGGATCAGCCCCAAGACCGTGGAACAGCACAAGACACGGATCTACCGCAAGCTCGGCGTCCCCAACCAGGCCGCCGCGGCTGCCGTCTTGGCCGGGGGGGTGCCCGGCTGATGGAGCCCATCCAGTACCTGCGCGCGCTCCGCCGCCGCTGGCTCGTCATCACGGCCGCGATGGTGGTGGCGGCGGTCGCCGCGTTCCTCACGTCGCCCGATATCTCGGGTATCGAACCCGACGCTCCGTTCGCGGCCTATTCCGCGACCACCGTGGTGTGGAACGAGGCCGGGGCCACCGGCGAAGGCGGGTCGCCGATCGGGTTCGGGTCGGCCCTCACCCGGGTGTTGGTGCTCCCCGACGTCGCCGCGTTGGCAGCCCGTGAACTGGGTCGGAACGCGGACCCCATCGCGCTCCTGACCCAGGTGCAGTCGTTCGTGGATACCGAGAGCGGCTTCCTCGAGATCACCGGGTTCGGCGGGACGCCCAAGGCCGCCGAGAAGGTGTCGGCAGCCTTCCAAACGGCCCTGGTCACCTACCTGACCGACCTCCGGGATACCAGGCTGAACGAGAAGGCACAGCTCCTGCGGAAGAGCCTGAAGGTCCTGGAGACACGGGGGTCTTCGGACAACCTCACCTTCCCGGTCCCGATGCGCTCGCGCAGGTGGCCATCGAACGGTTCGAGCCCGTGGGGTTGACGGTCATCCAGGATCCCGTGGGGATCCAGATCGAGGTCCCCGGCATCCAGGCACCCCGGAGCCCCTGGGTGCGGGCGGGACTGGCGGCCGCGCTGGGCCTGCTGCTCGGCCTAGCCCTCGCCCTGGTCCTGGAGCGGTTCGACACGAAGATCCGGACCCGCCGCCGGGCCGAGGAGCTCTTCGACCTGCCGGTGCTGGCCGAGATCCCCGTCATGCTGCGGCGCGAACGTTCAGGCGTCGCGGTGGCGACGAACCCGATGGGCAGGTCCGCCGACGCGTTCCGACTGCTGGCGGCGAGCGTCGCCGGCGCCTGGGCGGCCGACCACGGGCCCGCCGCCGCCGGCAACGGTCATGGGAGCGGACGGGGGGGCATGCCCACGACGATCCTGGTCACGAGCGCCGGGCCCGGCGACGGCAAGACGTCGGTCTCGGCCAACATCGCCGCCGTCTTCGGTGAGCTCGGCAAGAAGGTGACCGTGCTCTCCTGTGACCTGCGCCGCCCGGCCGTGCACCGGTTGTTCGGGGTCCCGATCGGGCCGGGCCTGACCGAGGTGCTCAACGGTTCCGAGCCGCGCCTGCGCGCCGTCTTGACGGAGGTCGCGAACGTGTGGCTGGTACCGAGCGGGCGGACGACCTCGAGCCCCGGCCGTGCGCTGGGCTCGGTGCGCATGCAGGAGGTCGTGGCCGAGGTCGCCGGCAGAGCGGACGTGGTGATCCTGGATTGCTCGCCGGTGCTGGTAGCCAGCGACATCGCGCCGCTGCTGCCCCACGTGGACGCGGTCCTCCTCGTCGCGCGTGCGGGCAAGACCCGCGCGGAGCTGGCCGAGCGCACGACCGACGTGCTGCGGCGCCTGGCAGCCCCGGTGGTCGGGGTCGCCCTCAACGGCGCCAGGGAGATCTCGATGCCGACCAGCTACCGGCACTACTACGACGCGCCCAAGGTGGTCGAGCTGCCGAAGAGCAAGACCGTGGGGTTCGCCGATGCGTAGGGGGTTTCCCCTACTCGCGCGTCACCCCGGTGGCGTCTACGTTCTACCGTGGGGAGGGGTCCATGCTCGCCTCGTCCACTGAGGTGATCTGGGCCCTCATCACCTACACCGACTGGTGGCAGCCGAACACGGCCTCGATCTATCAGGTCGGTGGACGCCACGGCGGCTACGTCGCCGATGGCATCCGGGGCGGGCTGCTCGATTCGCTGCCGCTGCGTGACGAGCTCTGCCGCCGGATGGAGCAGATCGCCGAGCGCGACCGGTACCTCTTGTACCTGTGGTACCTGCGCGAGTTCGACGCGCAGGAGATCGCCCGGGAGCTGAAGATCAGCCGCCGTCAGTGCTTCCGTCGCCGCGCCGCGGCGATCCACCTCCTGGTGGACCTGGGCGACCCCGAGTTCGCCGCCCGCCGTTCGGCCTGAGCATCCCTCCTCTCCTCTCGATCGACAGGAGCTTCGCCATGCGTACCACCGCCGACCTGCGCCGCCGGATCCTGACCCGCCGGACGCCGGTGGCCGTGGTGGGGCAGGGCTACGTCGGTCTGTCGCTGGCGTGCGCCGCCGCCGAGGCCGGTTTCGACGTCACGGGTATCGACGTGGACGGCCGGCGGGTCGCGGACCTGCAGCGGGGCGAGCCGGTCGTGGCGGGCGTGAGCGAGGAGCTGGTGCGCTCGGCGGTGGGCACGGGACGGCTGCGCTTCGTCGTGGGGTGCGAACCGGTGTCGGAGGCGCGGCTCGTGTTCATCTGCGTGCCGACACCGCTGCACGACGGGGCGCCGGACCTGTCCTTCATCGACCGCGCCGCGGGGTCGGTGGCCGAGCATCTGGAGGCGGGCACGCTGGTGGTGTTGGAGTCCACCACGTATCCGGGGACGACCGAGGAGCACGTCAAGCCCGCGCTGGAGCGATCGGGGCTCCGGGAGGGGCGCGAGTTCGTGCTGGCGTACTCGCCGGAGCGGATCGATCCGGGAAACACCGAGTTCTCGTTCCGCCAGGTGCCGCGGATCGTGGGCGGCATGAGCGCGGAGGCGACCGGGCTCGCCACGCTGTTCTACGAGCAGCTGGTCGACAAGGTCGTGCCCGTCAGCTCCTGCCGTGCTGCCGAGCTGGCCAAGCTCCTGGAGAACACCTTCCGCCACGT
>JBKJXU010000146.1:0-3059 GCA_046716145.1 Actinomycetota bacterium | reverse complement strand
GTCCCGGGTGGGGCCGACCGTGCCATCTGCATCGCGCGTCGCGAGAGCGGCCTCTGGCCGGACGCCTCGAGCCTGACCGGGCTGTA
Source organism: Actinomycetota bacterium (assembly GCA_046716145.1). Taxonomy (GTDB): domain Bacteria; phylum Actinomycetota; class UBA4738; order UBA4738; family HRBIN12; genus AC-51. The sequence goes on along the minus strand of JBKJXU010000146.1, from coordinate 2,973 downwards.
CCTGGGCCTGTACCAGCACGCGGCCGAGTACTGGGCGTGGCGCTACGACACCTTCACGCGCCGAGCCTGGGACCTGCCCAGATCGGCCCTGCGAGGCAGGACGAACGCGATCGTCGCGATCCGCATGGTGGCCGATGCCGGCACCTGGGGAGCGGCCGGTTGGCCCCGCAAGGACTGCTGAGGCACGCCCCGCACGCACCTCGCCGCTAGACTCGCCTCATGGCCAAGACCGAGGAAGAACCCGCGCTCGAACGTACGGTCGAGGATCGGATCGGAGAACTCCGCAAGCGCCGGACGGCGGCGCTCACCCCGGGCGGCAAGGATGCGGCGCAGAAGCAGCACGACCGCGGCAAGCTCACCGCTCGCGAACGGCTCGACCTCTTGATGGACCAGGGGTCGTTCGTGGAAACCGACCCGTTCGCCGTGCACCGCTCGCACGACTTCGGGATGGACAAACGGCGCCCACCCGGCGACGGCGCGATCACCGGGTACGGGACGATCGACGGACGGAAGGTCTTCGTCGCCTCGCAGGACTTCGGCGTGTTCGGCGGGTCGATGGGCGAGGTCCACGCACAGAAGGTCTGCAAGGTGATGGACCTCGCGCTGCAGACCGGCGCGCCGTTCATCCAGATCAACGACTCCGGCGGGGCGCGGATCCAGGAAGGGGCCGCGAGCCTGGCCGGCTACGGCTACATCTTCGAACGCAACGTGCGCTCCTCGGGGGTCATCCCGCAGATCAGCGTGATCATGGGACCGTGCGCCGGCGGCGCCGTCTACTCCCCCGCCATCACGGACTTCACCTTCATGGTGAAGGAAACCTCGCACATGTTCATCACCGGCCCCGAGGTCATCAAGTCGGTCACCGGCGAGGACGTCACGATGGAAGAACTCGGGGGTGCCATGACGCACGCCACCCGATCGGGCGTGGCCTCCTTCGTCGGTGAGGACGACGAGGACGTGCTGATGCGCGTGCGGTACCTGCTCTCGTTCCTGCCGTCGAACAACCTGGAGGATCCTCCCGCCTACGCCACGACCGATGACCCCGAGCGGGAGTCGGAGGCGCTCACGCACCTGATCCCCGACCGGGCGCAGGAGGCCTACGACATGCACGAGGTGATCCGTTACGTCGTGGACGACGGTGAGTTCCTCGAGGTCTTCCCGCTGTGGGCCGGCAACATCCTGACCGGCTTCGCTCGTCTGGACGGCCGCTCGGTCGGCGTCATCGCGAACCAGCCGAAGGTGCTGGCCGGTACGCTCGACATCGACGCCAGCGAGAAGGCGAGCCGGTTCGTCCGGTTCTGCGACGCGTTCAACATCCCCATCCTCACGTTCGTCGACGTTCCCGGGTTCCTACCGGGGACCCAGCAGGAGTACAACGGGATCATCCGTCACGGGGCGAAGCTGCTGTACGCCTACGCGGAAGCGACCGTGCCGCGGATGACGGTGATCACGCGGAAGGCCTACGGCGGGGCGTACCTGGTGATGAACTCCAAGCACCTGCGGGCAGACGTGGCGTTCGCGTGGCCCACCGCGGAGATCGCCGTGATGGGCGCCGAGGGTGCGGTCAACATCGTGTTCCGTAAGGAGATCGAGAAGGCCGCCGATCCAGAGGGCAAACGCCGGGCGTTGATCCGCGAGTACCGCGACAAGTTCTCGACCCCGTACACGGCAGCCGAGCGGGGGTTCATCGATGACGTGATCGAGCCGGCCGAGACCCGTCCGCGTCTGATCAAGGCCTTGCGCATGCTGTCCACCAAGCGCGAGGCGATCCCCGCCCGCAAACACGGCAACATCCCACTGTGATGTTCGAGGAACACCGCGGCCGTCGCTTCGAGCTCCCCGGGGGCCTCACGCCCGAGGAGGAGCGCGCGATCTTGATGTCCCTCGAGCGCTACTTCGTGCAGGAGAACCCGAAGCCGGCGCCATGGGTCCTGCAAGGACGGATCGAAGCCACCGGCTACGGGGCGCTGCAGGTCCGCCGGTTCGCCCGCGAACCGTGGCACGGCCAATGGGTGGAGTTCGCGCGCAGGGGCGTGCCGCCGGTGCACGGCCGAAGCGACGTGCGGTGACGCAGGACCCACCGACCACCCACCGGGTGGCGTTGATCACCCGCAAGCCGCGGCCCCTCGTGTTCAGCATCGAGCACGTCTTCGGGCTCCTCCGCGACCACCTCCCCGCCCGCTACGAGCCGGTCTGGACGGAATCGCCCTACTTCACCGAAGGGATCGTGCCCCGGATCCGCACGGTGCTGTGGGCGCGCCGGCATCAGGGCGACGTGAATCACGTCGTCGGCGATATCCACTTCGCCGACCTGCTCCTGGCCAAACGCCGCACCGTCCTCACCATCCACGATTGCGAGTTCCTGGAGCGCGCCGGCGTGGTGAAGCGGTGGCTGTACCGGTGGATCTGGCTCGTGGTGCCGATCGCGCGGGCGGCGATCGTGACCGTACCGGCCCGCGCGGTGGGCGAGGACCTGCGTCGCTATGCCGGTATCGACCCTGCGCGCGTCCGGGTGATCCCCGACCCCGTGGACCCGGTGTTCTCGCGCGAGGATAGGCCGTTCCCAGCCGAGGAACCGCTGATCCTGCAGATGGGCACGCGCTCGAACAAGAACCTGGAGCGCGTGATCGAGGCCCTGGACGGCATGGCGTGCCGGCTGCTCGTGGTCGGCGTGCTGAGCGATGGGCAACGCGATCTCCTGCGCCGGCACGGGGTCAGGCACGAGGTGGCCGCGGGCCTCAGCATCGACGAAGTGGCGGCGGCCTACCGGCGCGCCGACCTGGTGGTGTTCGCCTCGACGAAGGAAGGCTTCGGTCTTCCCGTCATCGAAGCCCAAGCATCCGGTCGTCCGGTCGTGACCTCGGACCTCCCGCCGATGTCCGACGTCGCGGGCGACGGAGCCGTCCTGGTCGATCCGTTCGACGTCGCGTCGATCCGCGACGGCATCCGCCGTGTGATCGAGGATGCAGAACT
>JBKJXU010000145.1:0-3588 GCA_046716145.1 Actinomycetota bacterium | reverse complement strand
CGATCTCCGGGCACACCCAGGACATCCTCAACCCGTTCATCGAGGGTTTGATCCGGCGGTACCTGTAGCCCGGGCCGGCGTAGGCTCTCTCATCCATCGCGAGGAGTGATCTTGGCCGACCCGACGCGTCCCCGCTTCGAAGAGCTCGACAGCAGCGACACGCCGTTGGGTGTGATCAGCCTGCGACGCAGGCTCGAGCCGATGCTCCAGGTCGACGTCTACGAGGCGAAGCTCGACGACGACTTCCTCATGTCGAGCCTGTTCACGCACGCCGAGGTCGCGATGGCTGACATCTCGCTCGCCGGCCTGGTCGGTACGGAACTGGACGTCGTGGTGGGGGGGCTCGGGCTCGGCTACACCGCTCGGGCCGTCCTGCGCGAGCCCCGGGTGCGCTCGCTGCAGGTCATCGAGGCTCTCGGCGAGGTCATCGGATGGCATCGGCGGGGGCTGCTGCCGGTGAGCGACGACCTGACATCAGACGAGCGATGCACCTTCGTGCAGGGAGACTTCTTCGACATGGTCGCCACCGACTCGCGCTTCGGGACCGACGCCCGGAGCCGTCATGACGCGATCCTGGTGGATATCGACCACACGCCTCGGCACCTCCTACACCCAGACCACGCCGCCTTCTACAGCCCGGACGGGCAGCGGCGTCTGGCCGATCGACTCAACCCGGGGGGCGTGTACGCCCTGTGGTCCGACGACCCCCCGGACGAGGACTACGTCCGCATCCTCGAGCGGGCCTTCGCATCCTGCCAGGCACACGTCATCACGTTCGCGAACACGCTCACCGGTGGCGAGGCCTCGAACACCGTCTACGTCGCGAAGGCTGGGGACTAGGCGCGGGCTCTGTGTCACCCCCCGACCAGTGTCGAGCAAGGCCCCCGGATCTAACCTCATGACCGGCCACGTGCACGAGTCGGAGGAGACCGCGCAGGACGCCTTCCTGCGCATCTGGGAGCGATCGGGACGACGTGCGCGTGATGGCGAACCCGCGGGCTGAAAACCCAACGACGGATCGCGCGGGTCTCAGGCGGCGGATCCTTCGAGACGCGCCTTGATCCGCTCCAGGTCGCGACGCAGGCCCGCGGGGATATCTTTCGAGAGTTTCCAGCCCGTGAGCTTCGCGAGGAAGGTCGGCTCCACGATCTCGGCCGACTTGATCACGGTCGTGGAACCGCCGTCGCCCGAGAGCCCGAAGGCGTGATGCGCACGTCCGAGAGTGCCGACGGAATCCCATGCGAAGGCCCGGCCCGGGGTCATCTCGGTGACCGTGCTCTGCTCGCGCTGGGTCCCGAACTGCTTGGCCGTGGTGGCGTACACGGTTCCCACCGCCACCGGTCCGTCGCTCGACTTCGTCACCGAGAGACCGTTCCCCGACCACTCGGCATGGGTCGCCATGTCGGCGACGTCGTCATACACCCGATCGGCTGGTGTCTCGATCGTGATGCGTTCCTCGAAACGCTTCATCGTGCCCTCCCCTCGATCCCGGGCGCTATGATCGCACACCCGTGGACCGCACCGCCATCGAAGAGCTGTTCGCCTTCACCGACCACACCTGGCGCGAGCACCGTCGTGTGATCCACCCCCTCGGCGAAGCCGTGCTCACGGAACCGGCGCCCGGTTCCGGCTGGCCGGCGCTACGGGACGCCCTCGCGCACATCAACTGGGCGTACCTCCGCTGGTTGTCGAACCCTGACGGGACCACCGATGCCCCCGTGGAGCGCGTGGACTCCTGGGATGAGCTCGATGCCTATCGGGACCGCGTACGCGGTCACGCGAGGGCCTACCTCGATCGGCTCAGCGACGGTGAGCTGATGGCACCTCGCGCCATGGACATCGACGGCGAGGAGATCTCCTACAGCCCCGCGGACATCTTCGCGCACGTCTTCCTCCACGAACGCCAGCACCACGGGGACGTCCATACGCTCCTGTACCAACTCGGCGTGGACGTGCCGATCGTGGAGTACCGGTTCTCCCTGCCCGGACGCTCCTGACGGCCTCGCTGCTTCAGTCCAGCGCGAACGATCCCGTGATGATCTGGCCCGCCGGCTCGTAGGTAGCGATCACGACCCCCGTGGTGGAGACCGTGCTGTCGATGAGCCTCAGCCCGGACGGGATGGTGCCGTCGGAGAAGAGACGCTTCCCGGAACCGACGACGAGAGGGAAGATCCACAGCCGGAACTGGTCGACGAGGTCGTGGCGCAGGAGCGTTCGGATCAGGTTCCCGCTGCCGTGCACCTGCAGCTCCGGCCCATCTCCATCCTTGAGAGCCGCGACGCCCTCGGGCGCGCCTCCCTCGATCAGGACCGAGTTGCTCCACGCCAGCGCCGGGCGACCCCGCGACGCGACGTACTTGGTGGCGTCGTTGAGCGGCTTGGCGCCATCCTCCTCCGAGGCGTGCGGCCAATGAGCGGCGAAGATGTCGTAGGTCCTGCGTCCGAGCACGAGATCGAACGGCACGCTCATCGCTTCGTCCATGACCGCGCCCATCTTCTCGTCCCAGTAGTTCACGGACCAGCCGCCATGGGCGAAGCCGGCGTCGTCGTCCTCTCCGGGTCCGCCCGGCGCCTGCATGACCCCGTCGAGGGTCAGGAAGGTACTCACGATCAGCCTTCTCATCTCTCGCAGCCTCCCGTCACGGATGTGGGTCGCCGTATCGCGGTCCTCACCTGTCCCAGCGCAGCACGGTCTGCCCCTCGATACCGGGCAGCGGCAGGGACCTCGCTTCGGCCTCGACCGCATCGCGTGCCTCCCGCGGAAGACGACGCCAGGTCTGCACCGTCACCGTCACGTGCGCGCGCCGCCAGGTCCCGACGATCTCGCCCTCGACCAGGAGGGCACCCGGCCAGACGCGGGGGGTCCAAAGCTCGGCGCGACGACCGGCGTCGGGGACAAGGAGTTCGCGATCGGCTCCTTGCAGGAGGAAGTAGGCGTCGCCGCTCGGGAGGAGCCGTGCTGGCGCCGCGGACCCCGCAGCGGCCCGGAACGCCGGCTCGTCGCGGGTGAGGATCCATGCGTCACCGATCGGCGTCCGCACGGGGGTCAGGGATCCGGCGAGCGCGTCGAACGCTGCGCGACACGGAGCCGGGCCGATCCCCGCCCACCGGGCGAAGGCTTCGGGTGTCGCGGGACCGAACACGTGGAGGTACCGACGGGCGAGCTCGAGTCGGGCTTCGCGCGGCTCGACGCGAGGCGGCGGCAGGGTCCAGACGGTGGGCAGCCGGGCGCCCTCCCACCTGATCGCGACGGTACCGGTCAACGCCGCGTAGCGGAGGGCGTTGCCATGGACGCCGATCGCCTGCCCAGCGTCGTCGTACCTCATCCGGGCTCCATCGAGGCGAGCGTGGAGGCGAGCGGCCAGATCCTCGGCCGTCCGCCGGGTCGTGCCACCATCCGGCAACCTCCCCAGCGAGAAGACCGCGTGGTCGCGTGCCGCGACGACGTAGGCGTTGTAGCGCGGCCCCCAGAGCTGGACGAGCGAGGGGTCCTCCCAGGTGGACGGTTCGGTCCCCTGGACGCGCGCGTGGATCGACAGGAGCGCGGCGCGGGGCATGCTGTCCTGCAAACCCGCCCACGCGGCACGCC
>JBKJXU010000144.1:0-2698 GCA_046716145.1 Actinomycetota bacterium | reverse complement strand
CAGAGCTGGAACACGGACCGGAACATCGGCTTCCTCTCGGAGGTACAGCATGAGCGAGCACCCGGAGCGGGTCGCTGCGTTCCACCGATCGCATGCAACCGGCTGCTTCGTGATGCCGAACCCCTGGGACGTGGGGAGCGCACGAGCGCTGGAGCAGATGGGTTTCAAGGCTCTCGCGACGACGAGCGCCGGGTTCGCATGGACATCGGGTCGCGCGGACAACCACGTCACGCTAGATCAGGCGCTCGAGCATCTACGTGGGATCGCCAACGCCGTGACGGTTCCGGTGAACGCCGACTTCGAGGGCGGCTTCGCCGTCGATCCGCAGCAGGTCGGCGAGAACGTCAAGCTCGCCGCTGCTACGGGGATAGCCGGTCTCTCGATCGAGGATTCCTCGGGCGACGAGGTACAGCCGCTCTATGAGTTCGACCTGGCCGTCGAGCGTGTTCGGGCCGCGCGACGAGCCATCGACGGAAGTGGCACCGACATCGTGCTCACCGGGCGATCCGAGGGCTTCGTGTGCGGACGTCCCGACATCGACGAGACGATCCGAAGGCTGTGCGCCTATGCCGAAGCCGGAGCGGACTGCCTCTACGCTCCTCGGATCGCATCCATCGAGCACATCGCCGCGATCGTCGTAGCGGTGTCACCCAAGCCGGTCAACCTGCTGATCAACGCTCCGTTCCTCACCGTCGCCGAGGCGGCGGATCTGGGCGTGCGGCGGATCAGCGTGAGAGGCACGCTCGCCCGCACCGCGTGGGCGGGGTTCCTGCGGGCCGCGAAGGAGATCGCCGAGGAAGGCTCTTCACCCTGTTCGAGGCCTTGCCCGATGTCGATGCGTTGTTCGACGGACGATAGGTAGGACCCGACCGGTTTCGTCGAACCGGCGTGTTCCTGCCGGTTAAGGCCCCACGCTCACCCTTCTGCGGCCGGAAGAGAAGGAACCGGCATGTTCTTGCCGCGATCGCCTTGACACGGGGTCCCAGTGGGTGGAGGATCTCGGAAACGGCATGAACGTGCCGTTCTTGACCAGGGAGCCAACGACACGATGGAACCCGACACTCTCGCACAGACGGTCGAGCACAGACGCAGGGCGCTCGGGCTCACCCAGCCCGTGCTGGCCGGGCTCGCGGGCTGCTCCGAGCGCTTCGTCCGCGAGCTGGAATCCGGCAAGCCCACGGTTCGGCTGGACAAGGTGCTCTCGGTCCTCGAGGTCCTGGGGCTGGAGCTCCGGGTGACCCCTCGGCTCACATGATGCTCGTCGATCCGGCGCGGTTCACCCGTTTCGACGCCGCCGATGTCTACAAGGCGGGCGTGCTCGCGGGTGAGCTGCGACGCTCGCCCGCCGGCACCTTCTTCCGCTACCACCCGGACTACCTCGACGGACCGGGCCCCGACGTCGCGACGAGCCTGCCTCGTTCCGAGGCGCCCGTGTCGTTCCCCGGCGGCGCCGTTCCCCCGTTCTTCGCCGGCTTGCTGCCCGAGGGCCGCCGCCTGACGGCGCTCCGCTCGGTGGTGAAGACCTCCGCCGACGACGAGCTCTCCTTGTTGTTGGCGGTGGGACGGGACACGGTCGGTGATGTGCAGATCCTGCCCCACGGCAGCGAGCCGGCGCCGGTCGCCCCGCTGATCGAGGTGCAGACCAGGTGGGACGAGGCCCGCTTCGCGGATCTGTTGGCCGAATCAGGCATCGTCGATCCGGTCGGGATCCCCGGGATCCAGGACAAGGTGTCGGCTCGGATGATCGCGGTGCCCCTCGCCCGCTCGGGTGAGCGCTTCATCCTGAAGATCGACCCGCCGGAGTTCCCGCACGTCGTCGAGAACGAGGCGTACTTCCTGCGCCTGGCGCGTCACGCGCGGCTGCCCGCGGCTCGGGCGAGCGTCGTCCGCGACATCGACAACCGCCCCGGCCTGCTCGTGACGCGCTTCGACCGCCTCGCGAAGCCCGACGGGTCGAGCGGAGCGCTCGCGTGCGAGGACGCATGCCAGGTCCTCGGCCGATGGCCGGCCGACAAGTACCTCGTGAGCGCTGAGGAGTCCGTCGTCGCGCTCGCCGACCGATGCGCAGCCCGTCCGGTCGCGCTCCGCGTGCTCTTCCAACAGGTGTGCTTCGCATGGCTCACCGGCAACGGCGACCAACACGCCAAGAACCTGTCGATCCTTGCCACGCCCGAAGGCGAGTGGCGGGTGTCCCCCGCCTACGACGTTCCGACCACCGTCCCGTACGGCGACACGACGACGGCACTCACGATCGGCGGCCGGACGCGCGGACTGACACGCCGCCATCTGCTTGGGTTCGCCGAGATGACGGGGTTGCCGGCCGCCGCCGCCGAGGCGGCGCTCGACGATCTGATCGAGCGGTTGGGCGACCTGGAGGATGCGATCAGAGAGGGAGCGCTGCCGTTCGGGCAGCAGCCCACATCGGACCTGGCGGCTGAACTCCGATACCGGCTCCGCCAGGCGCGGGCCTGATGCGCGCACCAGCTCAGGTCGACCTGCGGGATGGGGCCGGGTCGAGGGCCGTTCGGCCTTCGAGGACCCAGCCGGCTGCGTCGCTGGCGAGTTCCCGCAGCCGTTCCTCGAAGTGTGCGACGTCGTCCGAGCTGAGCAGCGAGCCCCAGTCGCGGGTTCCACCTGATCGGAAGAACTGCTCCGGAGCCACCCAGATGCCCATGTGAGCGTCGGGCGCGGTGTCGGC
>JBKJXU010000143.1:0-5933 GCA_046716145.1 Actinomycetota bacterium | reverse complement strand
GTACCGGTCAGCTCACTATCGTCTCGACGACCGTCGCGCCGAGCGGGGGGCTCGCCGCGCTCGTCGCGCTCCTCTTCCTGGGCGAGCGGTTCTCGTCGCTCGGCCTGGTGGGGCTCGCGCTCGGTGTCGTCGGGGTGGTGGTCGCCACGTACGTGCGCGGCGGTGGACGAGCCGATGGGGTGGGCTGGGCTGCGCTCGGCGCCGTACTCCTGGGCGTCTACACCGTCACCCTTGCGGCGTCGAGCGAGCGGATCGGCCCCGTGTGGTCGGTAGCCGCCTACCGCGTCACGGGGCTCGTGGTGCTCTGGGCAGCCGCGCCGTTCACGAGGGCGCCGCTCGGACTCCCGCGGGACGACCTCGGGCTCGTGTTGCGCGCGGCCGCGGTCGAGACGATCGGCTTCGCCGCGTTCACGACGGCGCTCGACCTCGGTCCGATCGCGATGGTCGCGGTCATCGCTGCGCAGTTCTCCACCGTCGCCGTCGTCTTGGCCGCCGTCGTGCTGCATGAGCGGATCCACCGGCATCAGTGGATCGGGGTGGCGATGATGATCGGGTCGACGACGATGCTGGCGGCGCTGCAGTGACCGCTCCGACGGATCGCCCGGACGGTGGCTCAAACTTCCCAGGCGTCGCGATCGATCACGACCAGGACCTCATGGTGACGTTGCAGGAACGAGGCTGGGACGTCGGGTGTCATGGGTCCCTCGAGGGCGCGGTGGACGATCTCACGTTTGCCGGCGCCCGAGACGAGCAGCACCACTCGTCGAGCCGCGAGCAGCACGTCGAGTCCGGCCGTCAGCGCGGCGCGAGGAACGGGAAGCCCGGGTGCGTAACCCGCGTTCGACACGAGGCTGGCTTCCGAGAGGGTTACCTCACGCGTGCCCGAGGTCGGGTCCGACGGTGGTTCGTTGAAGCCGAGGTGGCCATTGGGTCCGAGCCCGAGCACGGCGAGGTCCAGCCCCCCGGCGGCCGCGACGGCGTCGTCGTACGCGCGACATGCCGTCCGCAGGTCCTCGGCGAGCCCGTCGAGCCACACGACGGATCTGGGATCGACCCCGAGTGGCTCTACGAAGCTTCGGCGGGTCCTCGTCGCGAGGGAGCGCGGATCGTGCGGAGGCACCCCCACGTACTCGTCGAGTTGGAAGACGCGGAGCCCCGGTCCCGAGCCGGCGGGAAGGTCGCGGGCCAGCCGTGCGTAGGCGCCCATCGGCGTGCGCCCGGTCGCCACGACGAGCGCGGCAGCGGGGGTGGCCGCGATCGTCTCGGCGATCAACGCGGCTCCGGCCGCATCGAAATCCTCGCCCGCGTCGGTCACCGTGAGGCGCAGGCCGGACATGAGACCAGCATAGGACCAGTCGTTGACACACCCACCGAGGGAGACAGAGGATGAAGCCCATGGCCGCGCCGCTGACCCTGGCCCTCGACCCGGACCGCAAGGACATCCCGCTCTACTCGCAGGTGCAGCTGGTGATCGCGGAACACATCGCGGCAGGCCGCCTCGCGCCCGGCCAACAGCTTCCCTCAGAGCGTCAGCTCTGCGACCGCTTCGAGATCAGCAGGGTGACCGCCCGACGGGCGCTCGCCGCACTCGTCGACGACGGCCTGATCGAGGCCTCACCGGGGAAGGGATGGTTCGTCTCCGACGGGTATCTGAGCGAGCCGCCCAACGCGCTGCAGAGTTTCACGATGTTGGCGCGAGCCCGCGGACTCGAGCCCACGGCACGGGTGCTGTCCCACGAGGTTCGCGACGCGACGATGGACGAGGCAGAGGGCCTGCAGATCGCGCCCGGTTCCTCGGTGCTGGAGCTCGAACGCGTCCGTCTGCTCGACGGTGTTCCGGTCGCGGTGCACCGTTGCCTGATCCCACTCGCCCGGTGCCCGGCGCTGGCCGACGCCGACTACAGCGAGGCATCGGTCTACGACATCCTCCTGGCGAAGGCTCGCATCGCGCCGACGCTCGCCGACTGCACGCTCGAGGCCACGACGGCGGGGCCCGTGATCGCGCCTCTGCTCGACCTCGATGAGGACGCGCCTGTGTTGGTGTCGCGCACGACGACCTTCGACGACGCTGGCCACCCCATCGAGACGTCCCGCATCGTGTATCGCGGTGACCGTTACCGTTTCCGCACGAAGCTGACCGCCGACTCCCAGTGATCGCGGTTCGGTAAGGACCGGTCCTAGTACCGGTCTTTCCCCCGGGTCGGAGGCTGCGTATACTCGCGCGACATGGCGACCGGGGAGCGAGCCGACGTCGACGGCGACCCGCAGGCGGGGCGACCGGCAGGGGAGGCTCCTCCCGCCGCTCCCGCGCCGTCGCCGCGCCCGACCTTCGACGAGGCGACCGCGATCCCGCACGCGAGCGCCAGGCTGCACCTGTGGGGTGACGACGAGGCCGGCCGGGTGCCGGACTGGATCTACGTCTCGAGCGACAAGATCCACCATCTCGTCTTCGCGCTGCCTCCGGGCCAGCGGTTCACGCACTCCGATCAGTTCCGAACCGTGTTCGCCGCCGACGAGCTGCTGTACGTGCTCTCGGGCACGATGGTGATCGCCGATCCGGAGCACGGCGAGGTGCGGCGCGTCGAGCAGGGCGGCGCGGTCTTCTTCCGGCGCGATACCTGGCATCACGCGATGAGCTTCGGCGAGGAGCAGCTTCGGGTGTTGGAGTTCTTCGCGCCTCCGCCGGCGACCGGGGCCTCGAGCGCGTACGCGCGCACGAAGGAGTTGCTGAGCGAGGTCAGCTACCGCGACGACCGGTACGTCGGCCGTTGGCCGATGGCCGCCGCCGAACGCGTTGCCGACGCGCGACTTCACGTCTTCGAGGACCGGGACGTGCTCGAGCGCCTGGAGGGGGCCGACGCGCTGGTCCGCACCTACGTCAGCACCGAGCACCTCACCGCGGAGCAGGTCGTGCTACGGCCCGGTGGCCACACCAACGCCCGTCGTCACGGCGGCGACGCCGCGATGCACGTGCTCTCCGGCTCGATGAACGTGCTGCTTACCGAGGCGCCGAACGCGGCGGGACAGCGATGGTTCGAGCTGCAGCCCGACGACGGTTTCTACGTGCCCGAGGGCACGGCGTACGAACTGCGCAACGTCACGGACGCCCCGGCGGAGGCCATGGTGGCGGTGGCCCCGGCCTACGATCCCCGGTAACGATCTCGGGCGGGGCGAGCGTGAAAGGTACGTAAACTCTGATTTCCGCAGGTCAAGAGCCGAATCGGGGCTTCTGCACCCTTCACGCTCGGCTGGATCGGGTGCGAACGAGGGTTCGGAGATCAGCGAACCGGTCCAGGTCTAATGGCGACGACAACTCCGGCACGTTCCTTGGCTACGCCGTTACCGAATCGGCGGATTCCGTTACCGCGGTGATGAGGCCGGTGCCGATGACCTGGGGATCGGGCGATCTCTACCGGCCCGACCTGGCCCGGGCCGGTAGAAAACCTGGCAGAGATCGCCACCGAGGTCCTCACCAGCGCGTCGGAGTGTAGCGAGTGGAGGTGGGTCCGGGCTCGGTAACGCTGTCTCGGCCTGCGGGATGTCTCCGAGACAGCCTCGATCCTTGCCGAATGGTGCCGGAAGTGGAGCCAGTCAGGCGGCTACTTCGAGGCCCTCGGCTGCTCTGTGACGGGCCATCGTGAGTGCGTTGACCATCACAGCCCAGCCGAGCATCTCGACCTGCTGACGGCGCCATCCCAGGCTGTGAGCCCTGCCGAGGAACAAGGTGTCCTCTAAGGACCGGTTCAGCGATTCCGAGTGGTGCGGGCGCCGGTTGTGGGGCGGGAAGTCGGGGTCCGAGGGAGGGATGGGCCGAACGTTCTCCGTCCGGTTGAACCTGCGCTTGCGGTCGGCGCCGTTCTGGTGCAGGCGCACCGTGATCTGCCCACCGCCCATGTGCTCGGGCAGGCGGTAGTCGTTGTACCAGCGATACAGACCCGAGTCGGCTGCCTTCATCCTGTGCGTCCTCTTGCGGGCGAGGGGGGCGAACTCCAGCTCACCCGCCTCCGTCGGGCGCATGAGGCCGATCGCGCCCGCTTCGGAGAGCAGACGGAGCGTGACGGTTGACCCGTCGGGCAGCCGGACCTCCTTGTCCTCGACATGCACGGTCTTCTCGCGCCGCTTGATCTTGCGCTTGAGGGTCTTGCTCCCGAACGTCTCGGCAGCGGCGACCATGTTCACCGGCACGATCCCGAGTTCCCTCAGGATCTTCTGGTGGTGGACCCCCCGAAGCGCGGTGTCGTAGACGACCGCCTGGGTGCCCGGCACATGTGGCGCTAGGCGCTCGAAGCAGGCGACGGCGACCGAGGCCTCGGAACCGGGATCTGGCACGCGCTCCACATCCAGGATGAACCGACCGATCGGCGAGCGGGTTGCCACCATCACGTACTTCGTCCCCCATGCGGCCTCTCCGTCACCCTCGAAATGCAGCCCCGCGTCGGCTTCGAAGCGGATAGGGATCACCTCGCCTGTCTCTGTGTCGACACGGAACTGCCCTGGCCCGGCCTTGAACAACGGGGTGACGACCTTGCCGTCGGCATGGAGGACGCGAGACAGATCCGGGTGCGTGTAGGATGTCGCCTTCGATCACGGGACCGAGCGGGCAGCCCATGGCTGTCAGCGTGTACATGATCCGAACCGAGGTGCCCTGAACATCTATCTCGTAGACCAAGCCCAGGTCCACGATGTTGATGCCAAGCTCGGGGTCGATAACGTTCTTGAGAGTGTCTCGGATGGTTTCCTGCAATTGTCCTGTCTGGCTCATGTCCCCGCCTCTCCACTAGATCCCTGCGCCGTCAATCGCGGTTTCGGACCATCTCAGCCGCCTTCGCGAAGTAGTCGAGGAACTGGTCCCTGGCTTCCGGCGGCGGGTCCATCTCGTCAATGGCGACAGTCATGTGTTCCAGCCACCGGTCGCGCTCGATCGTCCCGATCGCGAAAGGGAAGTGCCGCATGCGAAGCCGAGGATGGCCACGCTCAGCACTGTACGTCGGCGGGCCTCCCCAGTACTGCGCAAGGAAAAGCGTGAGGTGCCTGCGTGCCGGCACGAGGTCGTCGGGCTTGGGGTAGACCGATAGCAAATGCGGATCGGAAGCGACACCATCGTAGAAATGATCAACGAGCTTCTCGAAGAACGGCATCCCGCCCACCACCTCGTAGACAGATGCAGGCTCGGACACGCTAACCACCGATGTGGGACATCTCGACCTTCGTGAGGTCGACCGTCTGCTCGGTTCGCAACTCTGAGTACCGGTCGGTTCGATCCCGCCAGATCGACCGGAGTTGGTCCGCGATATCGTCGTCGCTTGCTCCAGATCGGAGGAGATCGCGTAGGTCGTGGCCGGTGGAGGCAAACAGGCACGTGTAGAGACTCCCCTCAGCCGAAAGCCGAACCCTCGTGCAATCACCACAGAAAGGCTGGGTGACCGATGTGATCAGCCCAATCTCGCCTGCGCCATCTTGGTAGCGATACCGCCTCGCAACCTCGCCCCGGTAGTTCGGGTCAACGGGCTCAAGTGGCCAACGGGATTCGATGGCCCGGACGATCTCGGCCGCGGATACCACGTCGGCGAGCCGCCAGCCATTGGTGGTGCCGACGTCCATGTACTCGATGAACCGCAGCACATGGCCCGTCCCTCGAAAGTGCCCGGCCATGCCCAGGAGGCTGTCGTCGTTCACGCCACGTTTGACGACCATGTTGACCTTCACGGGACTCAGCCCCGCCGCCGACGCCGCATCGATACCTTCCAGCACGCGGGCGACAGGGAAGTCAACGTCGTTCATCGACTTGAACACGTCGTCGTCCAGAGAATCCAGGCTCACCGTGATGCGGCGCAGGCCTGCACTCCGAAGAGCCTCGGACTTGGCAGCGAGCAGCGCCCCGTTCGTAGTCATCGTCAGATCGGTGAGCCCGTCGATCGCAGCAAGGAGCGCGA
>JBKJXU010000142.1:0-2579 GCA_046716145.1 Actinomycetota bacterium | reverse complement strand
GGGCCTCCGCTAGTGGATGACGAGCTTCTTCTCGGACGGCTCGAGGTTGTCGTAGTTGTAGAGGACCTTGCCGCACACGAACTTGCGGAAGGTGTCAGGCTGGTCCATCCCGTAGATCCGGAACTTGCGGTCCAGCATCTCCTGGTCGGTGGGCGTGAGTTCGCCCTCGATGCAGTCGATCCCAAGTGACTTCACGTTGCCGGCCACGAAGATCTCGCCGTCGTACATCGAGTCGCCCAGACCCGGGCCGACATCGCCACAGATGATCTGGCGGCCGCGCTGCATCATGAAGGCCGTCATCGAGCCGGCGTCGCCGCCGACCAAGATCGTGCCGCCCTTCTGGTCGATCCCGGTGCGCGCGCCCACGCTTCCCTTCACCACGAGGTCACCGCCGCGGATCGCGGCGCCCGCCAGGGAGCCGGCGACCTTCTCGATGATCACCACGCCCGACATCATGTTCTCGGCGACGGACCACCCGACGCGACCGGTGATGTGCACCTCGGGTCCGTCGATCAGCCCCACGCCGAAGTACCCGAGCGAGCCCTCGAAGGTGATCCGGCACCGCTGGAGGATCCCGACCCCGATCGAGTGCTTCGACCCCGGGTTGCGGACCGTGACGTCGCGGATGCCCTGCTCGTAGATCAGGTCGCGGATCTCGAGGTTGATCTGACGTGTGCTCAGCGGCGCCGCGTCGAACTCGGCCTTGCCGTCGGTGATCGTCGAGACGTGCGGTACGTCGGCGAAGGGCTCGGCGAGACCGCGTGCGTCGTAAGTGATGGTGCGGGTGCCTACCTGCTCCATGCCAGCACCTGCCTCTCGTACGGGTCGTAGGTATCGATCTCGTGGTCGATCACGGCACGGATCGCGATCTCCTCCGAGGCCATGACCACCAGGTCGTCGGTCTCGTAGAGCACCAACGGCTTGGCCGCCATCTCGTCCTTGGCCACGCCGAGGCTGTCCTCGGTGACGGCCATGTAGGTGAACACGCCGTCCAGGTCCTCCAGGCTCTGCTCCATCGCGTCCTTCAGACCGGCCCCCTCGGCCATCTTCTCGGCCAGGTACACCGCGATGATCTCGGAGTCGCACTCGGACTGGAACCGGTGGCCGCTGCGCTCCAGACGGCGCTTACACTGGAAGTAGTTCGTCAACTGGCCGTTATGCACCACCGCGACGTCGGAGAACGGATACGCCCAGTACGGGTGGGCGCCGGAGATGTCGACGTCGGACTCCGTGGCCATCCGCACGTGCCCGATGGCGTGGGTGCCTTGGAACCCGCCGAGCCCGTAGAGCGCCGAGACCTCGTTCGCGTCGCCCAGATCCTTGACGATCTCGAGCGAGTGCCCCAGGGACAGGACCTCGCACCCGGGCACGTCCTCCAGGTAGTCGGCGAGCGCCTTGAGGTCACCTTCGTAGCGGACGCTCGCGCGGTACGCGTACTCGGTCTCGGACTCGACGCGGTCCACCGACGCCCCGATCTTGTGCAGCCGCGACTCCACCTCCTGGCGGTGGCGGTCCAGCCGTTCCTTGAAGTCGAAGTCACGCGGGTCGTTCGCGTCCGCCAGCTTGAACCGGATGACGATGAGGTCGGAGGGTTCGCCGAACAGCGCGTAGCCGCTCGAGTCCGGGCCCCGGTGCTTCATCGACTGGAGCATCCGGGTCATCTCGGTGCCGATGTCGGCCGAGGCGTCTCGATGGATGATGCCTGCGATGCCACACATGCGGGCGGGGGCTCCTTTCGAACGCTAGGGCAGGATGTCCAGGTATTCCTTGATGTCCCAATCGCTGACGGTGGACAGGAACCGCTCCCACTCGTCGCGCTTGTAATGCATGAACACGCGGTACATATCCCCGGGCAAGGCGGACTGGATCAGCTCGTCTGCGTCCAGGGCGTCCAAGGCCTCGCCGAAGTGCACGGGGATCCGTGCCACGTCCTTGCCGCTGCGGATCGCCTCGTAGATGTTGCGTTCCTCGGGCGGGCCTGGGTCGATCTCGTTGTCGATGCCGTCCTTCATCGCCACGAGCATCGCCGCGAACGACAGGTATGGGTTCACAGCCGAGTCCACGGAGCGGTATTCGAACCGTCCGGGCGCGCTGATCCGCAACGCCGTCGTGCGGTTCTGGAACCCCCAGTCCGCGAAGATCGGCGCCCAGAACCCTGCGTCGGCGTAGCGGCGGTAGGAGTTCACGGTGGGCGCGGTGATCGCGGTGAGCGCCGACAGGTGCTTGAGCATCCCGCCGATCGCCCAGAGCCCGATCTGCCCGGGGATCTGCGGGTCATCGCCCTCGGGCGAGAACCGGTTCACGTCGCCTTCCCACAGCGAGATGTTGTGGTGACAGCCGTTCGCCGAGACGCCCATGAAAGGCTTGGGCATGAAGCAGGCGAACGCCCCGAGCTCGCGGCCCACCTGCCGGCAGATCTGACGATACGTGGACAGGCGGTCCGCGGTCTTGTCCGCGTGGTCGAACATGAAGTTGAGCTCCAACTGGCCGGGAGCGTCCTCGTGGTCGCCCTGGATCATGTCTAGGTCCATCCCGCGGCCGTACTCCATGACCTTGTGGATCAGCGGCTGGAGCTCGGA
>JBKJXU010000141.1:0-3158 GCA_046716145.1 Actinomycetota bacterium | reverse complement strand
CGCCGGTGGTGGACGTGCGCAGCTCCTCGTTCCGGATCAGCCTTCCGCAGGACGTGCTCTTCAACCTCCCGCTGAATCGTGAAGTCATCGCCCTGCCTAATGCCACGCCGGGCATCAACCTTGGCTCGGCGTTCGGCGCCAGCCAGAATGCCAACGCGCTCTACCTGGACGGTGTCGACACTCGCGACCCGGCAGACGGCGGCATCTTCCTCCTCATGAACTACAACCTGCTCGAGGAGGTGCAGGTCGAGGGTCCGGGCGCGCCGGCGGAGTACGGCGCCTTCACGGGCGCGGTCCTCAACACCGTCACCCGCTCCGGAGGGAACCGTTTCGCCGGTCTGTTCGAGGCTCGCCACACGGGGAAAAGCCTCGCGTCCGACAACGTCGGTGAGGACCTCGTGTCCCAGAACCCGTCGCTCGGCGACCCCGCGGTCACGACGAAGCTCCTCGACCTCACGGGGCAGGTGAGCGGCCCGATCGTCCGGGACGAGCTGTTCTTCCTCCTGAACGCTCAACGCGCGGAGATCCAGTTCGACCCACCCGGAACACGCACGTCGCAGGACGAGCTGGACTACCGGTGGAACGGGAAGCTGACCTGGGACCCCGACCCGCGGGACCACCTTGCGCTGATGCTGCAGTACGACACGACACGCACGCACGGCGAGGGCGGCCCTGCCATTTCGGACGATCTGGCGGTCGGCCTGTGGAAGCCCGAGTGGAGCTGGAACCTCCAGTGGCGCCGCCTCTTCGGATCTCGCACGTTCCTGGAAGCCAAGTACGCGGGCTGGTCTTCGACTTACGAGTTCACCCCGAATGTCGTGGCCCCGGCCCATCTGGATGTCGTCACCCGCGACCGGTCCGTGTCGGCGGGATCCATCACGACCTCCGATCGCCGTCGTCACCAGGCCAAGGTCTCGGTGTCCCATCATGCGGAGGCGTTCGGCCAGCACGAGCTGAAGTTCGGCCTGGAGGTCGAGCGGGGAACGGTGCGCGACAAGTTGGGCCTGGTGGACGGCGTCTTGTACCTGGACCACGCGGGCCAGCCGTACCAGGCACAATCCTATGGCTACGACATCACGGGCCGGACAGAACGCGAGAGCGTGTTCATCCAGGATGCCTGGAGACCCACGGATCGCCTCACGGTCAACCTGGGCGGCCGGCTCGATCTCTACCGCGGGAAGAACCCCACCGACAAGGTGTACGAAGCGAGCGGCCTGGCGCCGCGTCTGGGGGTCGCCTTCGACGCCTTTGGCGATCACGGGACGGTGGTCCGGGCGTCCTTCGGCCGATACTACGAGACCCTCCCCGTCTTCTACTTCAAGGGCGCCTTGCCCGGCTGGTCGGACACTGTCCTCTACGACAACACCGGCCCGAGCCTGGTCGAGATCGACCGCAGCCCGGGCGCGGCCCTCGCCACGGTGGACTCCGACATCCGGCATCCCCGCGTGGACGAGATCGCGCTCGGCTTCGAGCGCGCGCTCCGGAAGGACGTCCGCTTCTCCGTCACCGGGATCTGGCGCCACAGCGACAACTTCCTCGATGACGTCCATCCCGACGCGCGCTTCGTGAGCGTGCCAACCATCAACCGGCTCACGGGCCAGCCCATGACCGTCTACCGTTGGACCAATCCGTCGGTCCGGGACGAAGGTGGCTTCATCACCAACGTTGACGGTTTCCGCTACCTGGACCCTCAGGGCAACCTGCTGGGAACGGCCGAGGCCTTCCGGAAGTACCGCGGGATGGTGATCGCCATGAGCCGCCGGTTCGAGGGACGCTGGCAAGCCCAGGTGTCCTACGTGCTCTCCAAAGCGGAGGGCACGGTGGACAACACCTTCCAGGGGGGCGTCGGCCCTTCCGGGTTGAACTTCGCCTCCGCCAACTTCGCGCTCGTCGATCGCGAGGGCCTACTCCGCTTTGACCTACGTCACGAACTGAAGCTGCTCGGCTCGTACCGCGTCCCACGCATGGAGGTGGGCCTGAACGCATTCTTCCGCCTCGTCAGCGGGACGACGTACACGCCGTTCCAGGGGCTCTCGCCGGCCGTCGTGGGCGTCTTCGAGACGGTGCAGCTCGAGTCCCGCGGCAGCCGGCGCGTGCCCACGCAAGCCGTCCTCGACCTGAGGATCGAGAAGGTCGTGGGCGTCGGTCACGGCCGGGTCGGCCTCTACGTGGACATCACCAACGCGCTCAACGCCAGCACCACCACAATCCCCCAGGCACGGGTGCCGAGCAGACGCATCCCCGGGTACGACCAGCCCGTGCTCTTCGGGGCGCCGATCGCCATCCTGCCGTCCCGCCAGGCGATCCTCGGCGCACGCTGGAGCTTCTGAGAGCCTGTGAGACCCTGGCTGGCCAGCGCCTTACTCACACTGGTGGCATCCGCCGCCGGAGCCCAGACCCTGACCGGCAGCCTGGCCGGACTCGTGCGCGCCGCGCACGGGGCTGCCCTCCCGGGTGCCACTCTCACACTGACCGGTAAAACGGGTTCGACGACGATCACGGCGCACCCCCGGGGGAACTACCGCTTCCCCGCCGTGGACCCGGGCCGCTACGAGCTTAGAGCGGAGGCTCCCGGCTTCCGGCCGCGACTGCAGCGGGAGATCTCGCTTTCGATCGGCGAGCGGCTCGTGTTCGATTTCGCGCTCGCGCTGGCGCCGCTTGCCGAGAGCGTCGAAGTCCTTTCCGCGGTCATCGACGTCAACAGCTCTTCGACCAGGACCGGCCTGTCCCAGAGTCTCCTGTTCCAGCTCCCCCTCGCCCGCTTTGTTCCTGCACTGATCAACACGACCCCGGGGGTCAATGGGGGCTCCTCGAGTTTCACGGTCGGCGACGCCGAGATCGGCTCCTCGGCCTTCGGAGGCGGCGAGATCGGCAATGGCCTGCTCGTCGACGGCGTCGACACGCGGGACCCGGGGGACCAGGGCAAGTG
This sequence comes from Actinomycetota bacterium, assembly GCA_046716145.1. Taxonomy (GTDB): domain Bacteria; phylum Actinomycetota; class UBA4738; order UBA4738; family HRBIN12; genus AC-51. The sequence goes on along the minus strand of JBKJXU010000141.1, from coordinate 229 downwards.
GCTCAGCATCGGCTACAACACGCTGGAGGAGATCCAGGTCCTGGGCCCGGGGGCGCCCGCCGAGTATGGCGCGTTCACGGGAGCGATCTTCAACGCCATCCGGCGCTCGGGGGGAAACCGTTTCGAGGGGCTCCTGGAGGCGATATCGACCTCTGAGGGGCTGGCCAGCGACAACGTCGACCCCGTCCTCCTTCGGCAGAACGCCGCCCTCGGAGACTCGGCCATCACC
>JBKJXU010000140.1:0-9599 GCA_046716145.1 Actinomycetota bacterium | reverse complement strand
GCAGGCCTTCGCCGGCGGCGGGCGGCAGAACGCATGGAGGTCATCCCGCTCGCGGGAGACACCAAGCATTTGAGCCAGCCCGCCGTGGGACGGAGGCTATCCCGAGGCCGCCCTCGAGGTCTCACCTGCTCGGTGACCCTGACACTGACGGCAAGCCTACCGGCCGCGGACGAGGGCCTCGAAAGCATCCGCCGGCACGTCGATCTCGAAGACCTCCGCACCGTCGACCTCGACGACCGGGACGCGGTAGCCGAAGTCCCGGATGAGCGCATCCGATCGGTCGACGTCGACCTCGGTGAACGCGAAGGGGTGCCGTTCGCGGACCGCCATGATGGTGGCGCGAGCCACGTCGCAGAGGTGACAGCCCTCGCGGCCGTACAGGGTCACGCTCGGCATGGCCCGCGAGGATAACCGTCTGGCAGGATACGCAGCGTGCAGGATCTGGCCGCCGAGGATGTCGAGCTGCACCGTCGCCTGAGCGCCGGGGACCGTGACGCGTTCGACGAGCTCTACACCCGGTACGCCCGGTTCGCCTACGGGCTCGCCTTCCGCCTGACCACGAACACGGCGCTGGCCCAAGACGCCGTCCACGACGCCTTCATGGCGCTCTGGCGTGCCCCCGAGGCCTACGACCCTTCGCGTGGGGCATTCCGGACGTTCCTGCTGGCGCTGGTGCACCACCGAGCCGTCGACACGATCAGGCGGGAGGAGCGGCTCCGGGCGCGGGGAGAACGGGCGGCGAACCTCGAGCCCGTGGCGAGCGAAGACATCGCGGACGCCGTGACCGAGCGGTCCTACCTCGGCATCCGCCGAGGACAGGTCCGCGAGGCACTTCGCATCCTGTCACCGGAGCAGCGCCAGGTGCTCGAGATGGCCTACTACGAGGGACGAACGCAGGTGCAGATCGCGCAGGAGCTGGGCATCCCGCTCGGTACCGTGAAGACCAGGACGTTCGCCGCGCTCCGGAAGCTGCGGGGCGCGCTGGAGGAGACCGAGTGACGGAGCACGAGGCGATCTGGGAGCTGCTGGCCGGCTACGCGCTTCGATCGCTGTCGGGCCCCGACGGGGCTAAGGCCGATCGGCTGCTCGCCGGTCATGTTCCCGGGTGCCCCGAGTGTCGCGACCACCTGGAGTCGTTCGGCCTGCTGGCGAGCGACCTGGCCCTGGCCGCCCAACCGCTGGATCCCCCGGACCTCCTGCTCGCCAGGTTGCATCGCGACATGGAGCCGGGTGCCGGCGCGGCCCGGCGCTTCGGAGCAGGGTGGATCGCCGCGGCGGCCGCGGGTTTCGCGGCGCTCGTCGTTCTGGGGAGCCTGGCCCTGTCGGGCGGTGGTACGTCGGCGACGCTCGCCGTGGCCGATCTGCAGCAGGCGGTCGCGGCGGCGGCGCGGCCCGGAGCCCAGACCAACGACCTCGGCGCCGTGGACGAGGTCGCCCTCCCCGATCATTCGGGCTTCTACCTGTGGGGCGAGGGTGTCCCGCAGCCATCTGCCGGGCAGGTGTACCGGCTGTGGCTCCTCGTCGGGCAGGACACGTACTACGTCGGGCACTTCATCCCCGATCCGTCGGGGATCGTCGCCATCTACGTCGAGGTTCGAGGCGCCTACGACGAGGTGATCGTCACCACGGAAGACGTGACGAGTCCTCCCGATGAACCCTCCGGAGCCGCCTGGTCGGTGAGTCCCACGCCGGCGACACCGGCCCCCTGATCGCGGCTCAGGCGGGTCAGGCGGCGCGGTCGGGCGGAACGGTCGGCCGCACCGCGCGCAGGAACCCCGCGAACATGATGGTGATGCCCACGGCGAGGGTGGCGGAGAACCCGGCGATCAACCCGTTGACGGCGAACCCCGAGCCGGCCGCGACGACCGTGGCGCCGAGGGCGACGAACACCGTGCCCACGGTTCGGTTCCGCACCTCTGGGCGCCCCCGCATCCGCCAGACGGACCAGGCTGCCCCGGCCACGAGCAGGAAGTAGGCGGGGTAGGCCACCGATGGTGCCAGCCGTTGGGCGGCCGAGCCGGCACCGAACACCTCACGGCCCAGAGGAAGGGTCTCCGCCAGAGCCGCCGCGTCCATGGCGGCACCTTGCAGCGTTGCCACCGCGAACGCGGTGATGAAGATCAGCACGAGCCATGTGGCCCAGCGGACCCAGGGAGCCCGGAAGATCAGAAGGACCTCTCCGCCTGCGAGGAACGGAACGTTGAGCACGGCGCCCAGGGCCCAGTAGGTGGCGAAGGTCATGCGGGACCAGCCGTTCGCCACACCCGCGAGCACCGCGAGGGACGCCACCCCGTACATGGCCAAAGCGACGATCCACAGGAGCTCGTGCGGGGCCCGGCGTGTCGCCCACGACATCGCCAGCCGTCCCGCGAACGCGAACGCCACCACGGCCGCGATCATCGGGAAGAACCACATGGACCCAGAGGATACGGGGCAGGCGGCAGGCCGGTGAAGGCCCGCGCGGGGGTAGCCTGACCGCGTGGCCCCACGCGTGCTCTTCTCCTCTGCAGCGTTCTTCGCCCGGCCCCTATCGGACACCTTCCGGCTGATGGCAGATGCGGGCTACACCGGTGCGGAGGTCCTCGTGACCCGCGATCTCGAGAGCCAAGGCGGAGCCACCATGCGACACCTGGCCGCGCGCTTCGGCCTCACCATCGAGGCGATCCACGCGCCCGCGCTGCTGCTGACACGCCGCGTCTGGGGCACCGACCCGGTGGGGAAGATCGACCGAGCCATCCAGGAAGCTCGCGAAGCCGAGGTGTCACTCGTCGTGACGCACCCCCCCTATCGATGGCAGCACCGCTATCGCCGGTGGCTCGAAGACGAGCTCCCTGCCATCGAGGAGCGAACCGGCGTCACCGTGGCGATCGAGAACATGTTCCCTGTCCATGTGGGCTCTCGCCCGCTCACGTTCCACGCGAACGCGGACCTCGACGCGCTGGAGGGCCTGCCGCACCTCGTGCTCGACACGAGCCACGCCGCCGTGGCGCGACACGACCCCCGTGAAGTGCGGCGCCGGTTCGGCAAGCGCCTGCGCCACGTCCACCTCTCCGACAACGCAGGCAAGGGGTGGGACTCGCATCTGCCCCCCGGCGACGGCGTCCTGCCGTTGGAGTCGTTCTGCCACGAACTCGCCGCCCAGGGGTTCGAGGGCGCGGTATCGCTGGAGGTGGATCTCCGGGCCGGTCTCGCCGACCCCGAACGCCTGGTGCAGAAGATGTCGGCGATGCGTGAGGACGTGGAGTCGTGGCTGGAAGTAGGCCGCGATCGTTAGCCTGCGGCCGCGATGCGACGGCCCACGCTGATCATCTTGCTCGTGTTGTTCGCGGTGCTCGTGGGCGCCGCCGTCACACAACTCAGCCAGGACGCTCCGCGCCAGCCCTTCCCGGGCCCGGTCGGCGGCACCCCGCTGCCTTCGGGTCTCACGACGGTCGCCCCCTCGCCGACGTAGCCGCCCGTTACGGAGCCACCGGGAGGTGGGTGAAGAGCCACAGGTCCACCAGATCGCGAACCCGGCCCGAAGCGCTACCGGTGAGCATGTCCGTCCCGTGGTCATCCGAAGACAGGATCTCGAAGCGCTTTGGTTGCCCTGCCTGGTTGTAGAAGGCCTCGGCCGTCGCGGCGGCGCTCCCATCGCCGATCCCCGCCAGGAAGAGCTTGGCGGCCGTGATACGCGCCACCGTGTCCGGGCCGGCGAGGAGACCCCCGACCGCCGCGGGTGCCGACAGCGTGATGATGGCGTCGACCCCCTGGCCCTCCGATGCCGCGACCACGAGCGCGGCCGTCCCTCCGATCGAGGCGCCGAGGACACCGACCCGTTGCACGCCGCGTGACCGGATGTACGCGACGGCGGCCGCCAGGTCGACCCCGGCCGCCTCCGGTGCCTTCTCACCTTCCGAGCAGCCCGCGTCGCCGCCCGGGCAATACCCCCGGAGGTTGAAGGTGAGGACCAGGTATCCCGCGTCGGCGTACCGGATCGCATCGTCGAACCAGGACGATCGGTCGGACGAGAGCATGTGCGCCAGGACGATCCCCGCCGACGCTTGCGCCGTTGGATCGCCGAACACACGGCCTGCCAGCCGAACGCCGTCGGACGTGGAGAACGCGACCTCCTCGGAGGCCCGGAGGGCCGCCGAAGAGCGCTGCTCGGAGGCGCTGCATGCCGCCGTCACGGTGATCGCCGCGGCGAGGGCCGCCACCAAGATCCGGTGACGAACCGCGCGCACGGCGTCTACTTGCCCAGTTTCAGGCGCTGGTGTCGGGTGCGCTTCAGGAGCTTCTTGTGCTTCTTCTTGCGCATCTTCTTCCGGCGCTTCTTGATCAGCGACGGCACAGGGGCAACCCTTTCACTCGGTTCCGAAGAGGGTCCGGAGGTCCACACGCTTGGCGCGGTACGTCTCCTCCAGACGGACAGACCCCAGTCTAAGGGCTTTCGGGGGCTCTGCCACGGGCGAGATGAGCCGGAGCCCTCCGTCCTCGGCCACGTGCTCGAGGTAGCCGAGACCGGTGAACCCGCCCGCCCCATCCGAAAGCCCGACCAGGAGCCGGTCCAGACTCGAGAGGTCGAACAGCGGCGGCAGCGTCGGCATGAACACGGTGGGCCTCACCCGGAAGCGTTGCAGCGGGGCCCGTTGGAAGTAGCGAGCCATCATGCGCTCCCGCTGGGCCATACGATCTTCGACGCTCATGGGCCGCACGTCCGGGTGCACCGGCGCCGTGGCGGTAGCGACACCGAAGAAGCGCTCGACGACGCCGAGGATCGGCTCGAGTTCCTCACCCCGCTGCAGACCGACAACCAGGTCGGGCTCGAGCATGTCGACCTTGTAGTACTTGACCAGTTGGCCGCGGATGCCACTCACCTCGCCGCCCGTGTCGACGACGATCAGCTCGGCACCTTCGGCTCGAGCGCGCTCCCGCAGGCGCTGCAGAGCACCGACGAGTGGGACGAGATGATCCTGGGGCGAGGTCGAGCCCACGAACCCGAGGGCGTCGGCCTCGGCCATCGCGTCCAAGGTGAGATCATCGGCGACGCGGATGTGCTTCAGACCGACCGTGGCAGGGGGCCCTACCGTCTTCTGCGCGACGTCGGCATCGAGGTAGGCAACTGTTCGTCCCAGCCGCAGAGCGAACGCCGCGGTCGCCCGGGCCAGCGTGGACTTGCCGGCATCCATTCCGCCCAAGAACACGACCGTATGGGCATGACGAGCCGCCTGATCGACGAGCTGCTCGTGCTCGTTCATGGTTCGGGTCCTCCGTGTCTTCACGGAAGGCCCGGCTGTTCCGGGTGAGAACCCGCGTTATCCGGCCACGGTATAGCGTTGGCTCAGGTAGTCGTCGACGTCATCCTCGCGGAGTCGGTAGCTGCGGCCGACCCGGAGCGCGGCGATGTCGCCCTCCTTGATCAGCCGGTAGACGGTCATCCTGGATACCCGCAAGAGGTCTGCGACCTCGTTGACGGTCAACAGCCGAGCTTCGGTGAAAGGTCGTTTCGTCACTGTGGGTCGATGGTAGGGGCATGCGTGTGACGGCGTCTAGCCCCAGGTCCAACGCCGCAGGTAGATGGCTGCAGGGGGCTCAGCTCGTGAGGGCCACGAACACCGGCCAGTAGTCCTCAGGTGCCACGTGATCATCGAACACCAGGACATGCTCGGTCCGGCCGTGCGCCTGCGCCACGAGGAGCGCCGGGTCGTTCACGTCGGCGATCGAGATGGTCTCGACCCCAGCCTCAATCGCTGCTCCCGCGAACCCGTGGTCTGCGAAGACGAGATCGGGACGCTCGTCGTGAAGGACCCGGTGCATCGCGTACGGCCAGTGCGTGTGCCGGGGCTCGGAGGTGTCGGTCAGCATCACCACGCCCGCGTGGCCCTCGACGACCCAGTCGTGCGCGAGGCGCTCGTCCCGCCAGCGCGCCCCGTGGCCGGGCATGCGGACATCCGCACCGCCCTCGGCGAGCCAGCGGGCCAGCCCCAGGTACAGGTGCGCCAACCCGGTGGGATGACCGGTGGCGAGCACCACCCGCTCACCCCGCTCGCGAGCGAGCGCAAGACGAGGGGCAGCCGCCGCGCACGCGTCGAGGATCGCAGCCGGCTCGATCAGCACCGCACCGGATCGGGCCTCACGGTCGATGGGCGCGCCGGCAGCTCGCTCGACGAGCCCGAGGACCGCGTCTAGGTCCATCCCCTCCTGCAGACCTCGCAAGCCGAACTCCTTATCGGGATCGCGATCCAGGAGCATCTGGGCGTTGCCCCGGACGTTGTCGAGCGGGTGCGTGGCCGGACCCGCCACCCGGCCAGTGAGCAGGGCGTGCTCGAGCTCCGCGGCCTGCACGCGGCGCGGAGCCCACAACACGGGATCGGGCGGCGGCAGACGCTGGACGTGGTTCTCGATAACGTCGGAGGCCATCACCCCAGCCTAGGCGAGGAGTCGGCAGTGGAACTGCGTGGAGCGGTCGTCGTGGTCACGGGCGCGTCCTCCGGGATCGGCGAGGCCACCGCGCTGGCGTTCGCCGAGCGGGGGGCGAAGGTCGTGCTGGCGGCCCGGCGCATCGACCGACTCGAGGAGCTGGCGGCGCGCATCGAGGCCAAGGGGGGACACGCGCTCGCGCTTCGCTGCGACGTGTCCGAGACGGAGGAACTGATCAAGCTCCCCGGCGTGGTGCAGGCGCTCCTCGGACCCACCGACATCCTCGTGAACAACGCCGGTATCCCCGGTGGTGGGCGGTTCCTCGATACCTCGCACGAGCAGATCGACAGGGTGGTCGGGGTGAACCTGCTGAGCGTGCTGCACGCGACCCGGGCCTTCTTGCCCGGCATGGTCGCGCGCGGGCACGGCCACGTGATCAACGTCGCTTCGCTCGCGGGCCGGTTCGCCACCCCCGGTGCCTCCGTCTACTCGGCGACCAAACACGGCGTGGTCGCGTTCAGCGAAGCGCTCAACTACGACGTCGTGGACCGCGGCGTGCTCATCACCACCGTGAACCCCGCGTTCGCCGATACCGCGAGCTTCCCGACCTCGCTGCCCCGGTCCCTCGTCCTCAAGGTGGACACCGTGGCGGAAGCGATCGTGAAGGTGGCGCGGCTCGGCATCGCACCCGAGTACTCGGTCCCTCGATGGCTCGCCCCGCTGCAGGTCTTCCGTGTGCTGACCCCACCCCTGTACCGATGGGGCGTCCGAACCGCCCGCAAGGTCAAACCATCCACCCCGATCCAGGGATGAGCACCGCACCGAGCGTCCTTGACCGCCCCACGGCGGACACCCACGTCGAGCCCGACATACCCTGGGTCGTGCTCGTGTGGAACGACCCGATCAACCTGATGACCTACGTGACGTGGGTCTTCCAGAAGGTGTTCGGCTACCCCCGCGATCGTGCCGAGCGGTTGATGTGGGACGTGCATACCAAGGGCAAGGCCGCCGTCGCGCACGGGCCCAAGGAACGGTGCGAAGCGCACGTGGCCGCACTGCATGCCTACGGTCTGTGGGCCACGATGCAGAAGGACCGCTGAAGGTGGCCGCGCGCATCTCCATCACGCCCGGGCCACGCGGAGGCGTGACCGTGGACCTTCCCAGCGAACTCCGGTCCTTGCTGCTCTCGGTCGCCCGCCAGATGCGAGAGATGCTGTCCGACAAGAGCTACGCGGACAGCCCGATGCTCGCCCGTCTGTTCCCGCCGGCGTCCATGGACGACCCGATGGAAGCCCTGGGGTTCGAACAGCTCATGGGCAAGGCCATCCACGACGGCAAGGTCGAGTCGGCGACCATCCTGGAGGCGACCGCACGCGCCGAACGGCTCTCGGCCGAGGAGGCCCTCTCGTGGCTCCGATGCCTCAACGACGTGCGACTCATGCTCGGCACCCATCTGAACGTGACCGAGGACGACGACATCGAGACGTTCCTCGCCGATCCGAGAACCGAGCACAACGCGATCGTCTACGTCGCGCTCACCGAACTGGTGGATCTGCTCGTCCGCGCGGTCGACCCCGGGTAGGGCCTGATCAGGCGGCCGAGCCCACCAGGTGGATCTTCAGCATGTTGGTCGTCGTGCGGCCGGCCGGTGATGCCGCGGCCATGACGACGGCGTCGCCGGGTTGGGCCAGGCCGTGGGCCTGCAAGCCCTCATCCATCATCGCGATCATCGCATCGGTATCGGCGGGGACCTCGGCCGGGAGAGCCTCCACCCCCCAGAGCAAACTGAGGGTCCGCCGAACATCGGCGGGGGGCACGAACGCGTAGACCGGCACACCGGGTCGCTCGGCCGAAAGCAGGCGGGCCGTGCGTCCGGTCTCGGTGTAGCACGTGATGGCCACGATCTTGAGGTCTGCGAACGGGATCGACCCCGCCGCTTTCGCGACCGCCGCTCCCTCGCTCATCGGCCTCGAGGGCGGACTCGGCGCACGGAAGTCGGCGCCACGAGCTTCCACGTACGCCGCGATGGTGGTGGCAGCCGACGCCGCCTCGAACGGGAACCGGCCGATGGCCGTCTCCCCCGAGAGCATCACGGCGTCGGCACCGTCGAGCACGGCGTTGGCGACGTCGGTGGTCTCGGCACGCGTGGGCCGGGGCGCCTGGATCATCGACTCGAGCATCTGGGTCGCCACGATGGCCGGGCGCCCGGCGGTCCTTGCCTTGCGGACCAGTTCCTTCTGGATCAGCGGGATCTCCTCCATGGGGAGCTCCACGCCGAGGTCACCGCGCGCGATCATGAGCGCATCGGCCTCGTGCAGGATCGCATCGACCTCGCGCACAGCCGGCCGGGTCTCGATCTTCGCGATGATCGGGACCGTGCGGTCGTGCATGAGCGCGCGGAGCTCGCGGATGTCCCCGGGTGCGCGGACGAACGACTGCGCGATGAAGTCGGCGCCCAGATCCAACGCGCGGGTGAGGCCCTCGCGATCACGGTCGGTGACGGCGGGAAGGCCGAGCCGCTCGGCGGGCACGTTGACGCCCTGACCGCCCGAGGCGAAGCCCCCACGGACGCATTCGGTGTGCACGAGCGCCCCGTCGACGCCCGTGACGGCGAGTTCGACCGCGCCGTCGGCGAGCAGCACGCGGTCGCCCTGCCGCAGGTCGTTCGCGAGGCCCGGGTAGGTGGTCGCGGCACCGCTCGCATCGCCGTCGCCCGAGGGGCGGAGATCGAAGCGCAGACCCGGCTTGAACGTGAACGGATCGGGGGCCAGCCGGCCCAGCCGCACCTTCGGGCCGGGCAGGTCCACGAGCACGGCGAGCGGTCGACCGACCGCCACCTCGGCCTCACGCACCAGCGTCACCATGCGCGCGTGGTCCTCCGCCGCACCGTGGGAGAAGTTCAACCGGAAGACCGAGGCGCCCGCCCGGACGAGGCCCTGGACGAGCTTCGGGGTCGCGCTCGCGGGGCCGAGCGTGCAGACGAGCTTCGTGCGGGCCATCAGGCGCTCAGTATGGCGGCCACGGCATCGCCCACCTCAGCGGCTTCGGTGTCGGCATCGGTCCGCTCGAGCGAACGCTCAGAGAACGTGGCCGGGAAGGCGCCTGCTGGATCGCCGGTGGCCACGAGTCTGCCGCGGGCTTCGTCCACCCAAGCCTGCGGCAGCCGATCATCCAGGTCTCTTGCCGCACCGGCCATC
>JBKJXU010000139.1:0-4334 GCA_046716145.1 Actinomycetota bacterium | reverse complement strand
GCTGCTCTCGCTTCCCCAGCGGCAACGAGCGGCGATCGTCCTCCGCTACTACGAAGACCTCCACGAGTCCGAGATCGCCGACCTGCTGCGCTGCCGACCGGCGACCGTGCGCTCGATCGTCGCGCGTGGGCTCGAAGCCCTCCGCCAGATCCCCGGGGTGACGACATGACCGATCAGGACGTCCGCGAGTTCCTCGAGCGCATGGCCGCCGAGGAGCCGGCCCCGTTCCTCGACGCGGAGCCGCTGACCCGTCGGGCGCGCCGTCGCGCCGCTAGGACCGTCGTCGTGGGGGCGGTCGGGGTCGCGGCCGCGATCGCGGTGCTGTTCGCCGGCGTCGCCGAGATCCGGACGGCGCCGAGGCCGATCCCCGTCGACACGCCCGAGCAGCCCTCCGTGGACCTCGGGATCTTCGAGCCGGTCGCCGGTCGGATCGTCTACTACTCGGACTCCAGCCTCTGGGCCGTCGACCCGAGCGCGCCGTCCCCCGCCTCGACGGTGGTGCGCCTCGACCTCCCGGGATCGGGCGACGCCGACCGGTTCGCATCGTTCACCCTGCCGCTCGATTGGTCGCGCGACGGCACCAAGCTCCTGTTCCTGCGTGAGGACCCGACCGACGACAGGTTCCCGTACGACCGTCACCTCTACATCGTGCATGCCGATGGGACGGAGACCCAGGTGGTCCCCGAGCCAATCAGCGCTGCCGCTCTCTCGCCCGACGGGACCCAGGTCGTGTACGCCGCCGACAGGTCGGACGGGCTGTACGTCGTCGACGCCGAAGGCGGCCAACCGGTTCGGATCTCCGCATTCGGCGAGGAGCCGACGTTCTCGCCCGACGGGACGCAAATCGCGTTCCTCGGTCTGCCGAGGAGTGGATGTTGCGTCCCGGATGAGCGCGAGCATGTGTGGGTGGTGAACGCGGACGGCACCGACGCCCACGAGATCCTCGTGAACGAGCCGGCTCTGGACGACGGCGCGAACGGCCTCACATGGTCGCCGGGGGACGACCGGATCGCGATGGACAACGCCCGCGAGGGCCACGTCGCGATCTACACCTTCGCCTCCGACGGCTCAGGCTTCACGCAAGTGGTCACCGGTGGGGCCAACCCGTTCTGGTCGCCTGACGGGTCCCAGATCGCGTACGAGGTGCTTGACGGCAGCTTGGATGGCCTGCGGATCCTCGATGCCGACGGCGTCCGGATCGTCGGCGTCGGGCGCTCGGGGCCGTGGCATCCGGGCACGCTCGAGAACGGTGCCGGAGGGTGAAGACGCGCCCGTTCCGATACGGCAGGCCGAGAGGTGGCAGTACCCCGTTCGAGTTCCACACGGGGGATGGCGATGGTCGGTGAACGGCGAGACCGAGCGGAAGGAAAGGTCGGATGAAGCATCGACACGGACGTTCTCTGGCGTTGGCCGTCCTGCTGGCCGTGGGGGCATGTTCATCGGGTCCGCCGGCGACGGACCCTTCGGTTCCCCCGTCGACGGCGCCGAGCGACGCGACCCCGACGCCGACGGCCCAGGACGTCATGGAGCTCCAGCAGTTCGCTCCCCTCGAGCCCGGCACCTACTACATCGACCCCGACGCCGACCCCTCCACCCCCCTCCGCGTGGTGTACGAGGTCCCCGCTGAGGGATGGGCTCAATGGATCGGCGCGGCCAAGTTCAAGGATTACGGGCACGTCGGGGTGAGCATCACCGCCGTGACGAACGTCGTGACTCAGGGGTGCCGCGACCATTCGCCGGCCGATCCACCTGTCGGACCGAGCGTGGATGACCTCGCTTCGGCGCTGGCGGATCTGGCTCCGTTCCGGGTGACGGCGCCCCCGGAGGACGTGACCATCTACGGCTACAGCGGCAAGCATCTGGAGCTGACCGTCCCCGACCTGCCGGTCGAGATGTCCGGAGATGACCGCAGCTTCACCGGATGCGTCGACGAGGGACTCCGGAGCTGGATCGCACCTCACCTCGGGGCCGCGTTCGCTGGATACAACGGCGAGCCTGGTCGCACGGAGGAGTTCTGGATCCTCGACGTCGACGGCATCCGCCTGGTGATCGAGGCGAACTGGTCGCCTGCCTCGCCCAGCGGAGACATGGCCGAGATGCGGGCAATCCTGGACTCCATACGGATCGAGCCATGAGGTCGCCCGGTTCGGTCGAACCCGAGCCTCCTGTCTCCCCCGACGCATCACCCACCCCGACCGACTACCTCTTGCTCGGACCGATGGAGGAACGATGAAGACGCCACTCGGACGTTCACTCGCGTTGGCCGTCGTGCTTGCGGTGGGCGCCTGCACCTCGGGTTCCGGGGCGGCGGGTGCTCCGACGCCCATCGACAACGCCACCCCACCCGACCTGATCGTGCACGACGCAATCGTGCTCACGATGGATCCCGACATGCCCAGGGCCTCAGCGCTCGCGGTAACCGGCGATCGGTTCGTGGCGGTCGGGAACGACGAGGACATCCTTGCCCTGGCTGGGCCAAGCACCACCGTGATCGACCTCGACGGCAAGGCCGCCACGCCGGGGTTCATCGACTCGCACAGTCATTGGATCGGCGATCGCGGCTTGTATGGCGTCCGAGGAGCTCGCAAAGCGATCCAGATGGCGCTCGAAGGCGGATGGACCAGCATCAACGAGCAGTTCGTCAACGAGGAACGGCTGGACGAGCTCACCCGGCTCGACGCCGAGGGAGACCTCCGCCTCCGAGTGAACGCCTACTTGCCGGTCAACTACGGGCCCCACCAGCGGTTCGGGATGTGGTTCTCGGATCTGACCCCGGGCGAAGTGATCGGGCCGCGGCTCCGGCTCGCGGGGGTGAAGTTCTTCATCGACGCCTGTGGGACCCGAACGATGTACATGACGACGGGGCGTGCGGGCGGCCCGCGGTCCGGGAACTTCCACTGGAGGCGTCACGAGCTCCGACGGATGGTTCGACGGGTCCACGACGCGGGGTGGCAGATCGCCGCGCACACGTGCGGCGACGCAGCGACCGACGAGATCCTCGACGCGCTGGAACTCGCGTTCGGCGACGACGAGGGCAGACAGTACCGCGCTCGGCTCGAACACCTCGTCGCGCTGCGCGACGACCAGCTGCGCCGGATGCGCCACCTGGGCGTCCTGCCGTCCATCCAGCTGACATGGGTCGACACCAACTGGGCAGCGAGCCTGGAGCGCGTGTTCAACGCCGACCAGCTCGAGCTCATGGGTCGTTGGCGTGATCTCGCCAGACGTCCTCGGTTGCACGCGATCGGAAGCACCGACACGCCGTACGGCGAGGACTACCCTGAGCTGGGGCCCTCGACGGTGATGGACGCGCTCTCCTCGGCGACCACACGGATCTCGGAGCCGGGGGACCACCCGCCCCGCTTCATGCGCGAGCAGCGCCTGGGGCTCATGCGAGCGATCCGACTTCTCACCGTGGGTGGCGCCTACGGCATCTTCGCGGAGGACGATCTCGGAACGGTCACGCCGGGCAAGCTGGCGGACTTCGTTGTGCTCTCACCGGATCCACGCGACGTCCCTGTGAAGCTGCTCGACAACGTCGACGTCGCGCTGGTGTTCGTGGGCGGCCTGCTCGAGGTGTGCGCTCCCGGTTATGAGGCTCTCTGCCCGTCGTGATGCAAGGACGCATTCGCAGCCATGGGCGGTTGATGAAGAAGATGCCGAGACGCTCCCGGCCCATCGACCGCGCGATCCACATCGTCCTCGTGGTGGTCGGTTCCGCGTCGTGCGGTTCCCCGGGTCTGACGCAAGGATCTCCGTAACTTCTCGACGGCACCGCGGCGGACACCGATCCGGATCCGCCGCCGGCTTGATCCCACCGCCTCGAACGACCCCACCGCTTGATGAAGGGCGTCACCGGCATGGTCCGATGACACCCTTGGTGCGTTCAGGTACCCGCCGATCGGCCTGATCGAGCTCGGCACCACCGCCAACCGCCCCTCGATCGCGAACGCCGGCGACCGCGGCCTTCTTCAGCGGAGTTCTGAGATGTCAGGGGCCTCAGTTCTGAGAACACCACACGGTTTCCGGCGCATCTCAAGGAGTACCCACAGGTTAAGGGAGGCAGTACCCACAGCTGGTCAGGACCCTAAAGCACGTTGCAACCCGCTTGACCAGCACGGAGATCCAGTCGGCGCGGGCGCCGACCGTCCTTGGGGACGCTGGCGCGCCGGACCTCTGGACTCGCTTTCGCGCTCGTCCCATCGTTGGCGTATAACTGGGCCATGTCCGTGCCCGCCGGAGAGCGGCGGATCGTCTCGGTGCTCATCGCCGACGTCGTCGGCTCGACGTCGATCGCCGAGACGCTCGGCCCCGATCGGTCGAAATACCTCTTC
>JBKJXU010000138.1:0-15101 GCA_046716145.1 Actinomycetota bacterium | reverse complement strand
TCTCCATCCCGCGGATGCTCGGTGCGACCGGCAAGCCGGTCGGGTTCAACGACATGATCATGCCGCTGGAGGCCTACGGCGTGAAGGTCATCTCGATGGGGCATTTCGTCCCCGAGGAGACCCCGGTCATCTGGCGTGGACCGATGCTGCATAAGGCCATCGAGCAGTTCCTCGGCGATGTCTACTGGGGGGACCTGGACTTCTTGCTCTGCGACCTGCCCCCCGGCACCGGCGACGTGAGCATCTCGCTCGCGTCCTTCCTCCCAGGCGCGTCGATGCTGGTCGTCACGACGCCGCAGGATGCCGCGCGCAAGGTGGCCGAGCGTGCCGGCAAGATGGCAGAGCGCACGAACCTGCGCGCGATCGGCGTCATCGAGAACATGTCGTACTTCGTGTGCCCCCATTGCGGCGAGCGCGAGGCGATCTTCGGCGAGGGCGGTGGCCAGGAAGCCGCCACGACCCTCGGCGTCCCGTTGCTGGCACAGATCCCGCTCGTGCCGGCGCTGCGAGCCGGATCGGACACCGGCCGGCCGATCGTCGTGACGGACCCCGAGGCGCCGGCGAGCGTGGCGCTGCGGGAAGCTGCTTCGGCATTGCGCACGTTGACGAAGTCGAAGATCGGCCGGCCCCTCGCGGTGACCGCACGGTGACGGGGCCCTCGGAGGTCCTGCGCGACGGGTTCGCCCACCACCTCTGGGCGACCCGGGGGTTGCTGGACGCGCTCGACGCCTTGGGCGCGAAGGAACTGGACGCGGAGATCGCCGGCACGTACGGGTCGATCGCGCGCACGATCACGCATCTCATCGATGCCGACGACCGATACCTCCAGCGGCTCGCCGTCGCCGACGTCCCGCCGTACGTCGACCATGAGGCCCAGCCCGTCGCGGTGCTCCGCGAACGCCTGGCCGAGCACGAAGAGCGATGGGCAGCGATGCTCGGCTCGCTCGAGGAAGGAACCCTCGCGAGCAGGGTGGATCGCGGCGAGGACGGCACCTTCGACCCGGCGGAGTCCTTGCTGCTCCTGCAGGCCTTGCACCACGGCGACGATCACCGCACGCAGGTGTGCTCCACGCTGGGGGCGCTGGGACTCGATGTCCCCGAACTCGACGTCTGGAGCTTCTGGGCGGCCGAACGGGCTTAGGGGTCGGCCGGAGCTTCTTCGGGCTCGGGCTCGGGGGCCGTCCAAGCGACGCTCGTGGCGCCGGCACGCTTCGTCACGGCGAGGAACACGAGCACCGCCACGCAGACCGTGACCACGGTGAGTGCCGTCCACTGCGAGCCGGTGAGCGGACCGAACCGCTTGTCGATCCGCAGCGAGTCCTCGAGCAGCCGCGCACTCCCGTACCAGACGCCGAACAGCAGGGTGGCCATCCCTTCGCGGCGATCGGAACGGATGAACCACCACAGCACGCCGAACAAGACCCAGCCCAGCAACA
Organism: Actinomycetota bacterium; assembly: GCA_046716145.1. Taxonomy (GTDB): domain Bacteria; phylum Actinomycetota; class UBA4738; order UBA4738; family HRBIN12; genus AC-51. The sequence goes on along the minus strand of JBKJXU010000138.1, from coordinate 13,665 downwards.
TGTCGTACAGCGCGGTCTGGTGCACGCCGATCCCCTCGGCGATCGTCGTCCCGCTGACGTCTTGCAGGAACGCACCTCCGCGCCCGATCACCTGGCGGGAGCCGTCGACCAGGGTCGTGGAACACAGCTCGTCCAGGCACCGGAAGGGCGGCGCGAGCGTGCCGCCGCCGTAACGCCACGCGAGCAGCCACGACGTGGGCTTGCCCAGGTGGTCACCGATGATGAGGTCGCCGATCCTGCCGATCCCGATCCCCATCGCGAGCGCGGGCGCGATCGCGTCGGCCACCTGGAAGAAGCGCAGCCCGAATCGGCGGATGTTCACGGCGTTCGCGATGGTCGCTCCCGCGATGCCGCCCAAGAGTGAGATCCCGCCGTTCCAGATCTGGAGCCACTCGAGCGGGCTGGCGAACTCGCTCACGTGCCCGATCACGTAGCCGACGCGCGCGCCCACGATCGCCGCGATGAGCGACCAGAACACCACCGAGTTCACCGCGTCGATCGAGATGCCGCGGCGCCTGGCGAGCCGGCCGAAGGGGACGGACCCGACCATGAAGCCGATCGCGATGAACAGACCGTGCGGGGAAAGACCGACGATTTGGTCCACGACGGGCCATCCGACGGCTGCGAGGAAGGGGTGGTCCATCGGCGGCGAGCCTAGCAGCGAGGGCCCGCTACGCTCGGCCGCGAGGCCACAGGCGGGCGACGGCCCGGCCGAACAGCAGCCCGCTCGCGACATCGCTCGGGTAGTGCACGCCGAGGTAGACGCGCGAGGTCGCCACCGTGAGGTCCAGGCCCGAGAGCGCGGCGCGCGTCATGGCCCCTACCCGGAGTTCGCGCGACGCCACGCGGGTGAACGTCGTGAGGACCGCCGGGTGCGAGGACGGCCACGACTGCGCATGCGGCCGCGCGATCCGCAGGATCGTGCCCGCAGGGTCGGCATCGGATGGCCGCGGCCGGTCGACGACCCGCTTGATCGCCTGCAGCAGGACCCACGTGGTGCCCGCCGCGGCCCCGGCACGGGCGGCGGCGCGGCCTCGTCCCGTGGCGATCAGGGCGGCCGCCGCCGCCCCCGAGGCGTACAGCGACCCGAGTTCGGTCACCCCGGAGAAGATCCGGTCCGCCTGCGGACCGTGTCCGCGGTTCACCTGCTCGAAGAGCTCCCGGTCGACCGCCGGACCGTCGTCGCCACGGATCGCCGCCACACCGATGGCACACGCACCGGCCGCCAGCGCGCCGCTCCACACCACCCTGCCGATGCCCACGTCCCTGATGATGCAAGATGAAGCCCTCCGACGTCAGATGAGGAGGGAGAGCATGCGAAGCGAAGGCGAGATGCAGGGCGGGGAACGCAAGGACTGGGTAGGATCGAAGGAGGGTCCCGGGCCCAAGACGATCCTCGCGATCGTCGCGGCCGTCCTCGTGTTGGTCTTCGGGCTGCAGAACCTGGACGCCGCCAACATCCGTTTCCTGTTCTGGGACCTGGACACCGCGGTGGTGATCGTCATCGCCGTCTCGGCGGGGCTCGGCTTCCTGATCGGATGGCTGCTCGGCAGGGGGTCGGGACGGCGGAGGGTGCTCGAGGACCTCACCGACCGGTGAGCGATCAGCGGGCGGCCGCTCGGCGCTCGATCTCCCGTCGCTGTGCGATCGTCCCGCGTCGGAGGGCGAAGGCGGCGCCGCCCACCGCGTTCACGCTCGCCGCGGCGAACCCACCGAGCGGGCCCCGGAACACGAACGTGACCTCGTGACGCAGCAGCGCGCGATCGAACGGGAGCGCGGCGATCGAGGTGACCACCGTGGCGTCGAGCAGGCCCCCGAGGTGAAGCGACGAGCGCCACGGGGGCTCCCACTCCAGCACCTCGCACGGGACCGAGGCGCGAACCGCCATGAACACCATCTCGGCGTCGTAGCGGACCCCCGGGCCGAGACCGCCGTCGGGTACGTCGACCGCACGGATGTGCCTGTCCCAATGCGGCAAGTTGCGGGGATCGCTGATGACCTCCCAGACGGCCTCCGGCGGGGCGTCGACCTCCACGGAGTACTGGGCAGTGCTCAAAGACGCAAGCTCCCGCTCGTCCAGCCGCGCCACCACACGAGGCGGCCGACATCGACGCGCACGAGGGCATCGGCACCCGGAGCGACGGCCGACGCCAGCGACGCGACGGTCTTGGCGCCGGAGCCGACGGAGCCCGCCACGAAGCTCGATGCGCGCCCTTGCAGCATCGCGCCGAGCATGTCCTTCGCACGCCATCCCGAGGGCCGATCGAGCGTCAACGCCGCGGGAGCATCCGCCTCGGCGTCTGCCAGGGCGAGGATCTCCGAAGGGAGGGCCGCGTACAGGGCGTGTTCTTCAGCACGCCACCGCACGGGCACGACCACGGGTCCGCGCGATCCTGCGAGCGTCAGCGCGCCCTCCCCTTCGCGCCCCAGCGCCGCGGAGATCTCCGCAGGCAGGCCGGCGATCGGGTCGGCGCCGGCACCTGCACGCCGGAAGGTGGGATGCGTCGCAGCCTCGCCGGACCAGCGGCCTCGGCCCTCCTGCACCCCGTCGGCGTCGAGCAACGCGGTGCGTTCGAGGTCGACCCCGACGAACACGCGCCCCGGCGGCGTCCACGCCAGCGGTACCTGCCTCGCATCGATGGCGTATCCCGCGAAGAAGCGCGCGTTCTTCCGGCTGAACGTGGCGGTGGCCCGCGCGATCCCGGTGGCGCCGGCCACCGCGCTCCCCCAGGTCCTCGTGTCCAACGCGTCGTAGGTGCGCACCGTGCCGGTGAAGCTCACCGCCAGGTCCCCGTCGCGTATGAGCCCCGCCATCGCGGGATCGCTCCGCCAGTTGCGAGCCTTCACCGAGCGGCGCGACGTGGTCAGCCACACGCGCCCGCCGCTGGCCGCGTAGACGAGGGGCGTGCAGTGCGGCCCGTCGGGGGTCATCGTCGCCACGGCACAGAACGGACCCCTGGCCAAGACCTCTTGCACGGCGCTCGAGAGGAAGCTCACGACGCCCCCATCTTCCCCCGCGCGAGCCCCGGCGGCAGCACGAGCATGAGCGTCGTCCAGATGACGTGGCTGAGCAACGGCGCCAGCGCGCCCCCGGTGAGCCACGCCGCACCGCCCCACACCGCGCCGCCCACCAGAGCGCCCGCGATGATCGGGAGCGAGCCGCTCATGGCGTTCGCCGCCACGTAGCCCGCCCACGTGAGCCCCGCCGCGAACGCCGCGTCGGGCCCCAGGCCGTGTTGGATGCCGAGGCGCCAGACCAGTTCCTCACCGGCCGCGACGACGAACGACAGGCCCACCGCCGCACGCAGGCCGACGGCCCCGACGAGCTCGTACTGCGCCGCCGTGTGCCGAGCGAAGGGCTCCCACCTGCCCGCGATCGCCACAGCCGCGCGGGTCGCGAGGTAGAGCCCGAGTCCGCTCGCGATGCCCCACCCTGCCGCGACGACGACCGAGGTATCGGTCCACCCGTACCATCCGCGCGCCCTCGGCTCCGGCGAACGCGACGCCCCGACGAGCACGCCGAGGATCCCGAGCGCTGCGTACAGCGCCGGCATGACCCGCCAGATCGACGCACCTCGCCGGGCGACCAGCCACCACCCCGCCCATGTGGCGGCGATCCCCAGGACGAGCAGCATCCAGGCCACGAGCTACCCGGGGAAGAACCGTGTCTTCACCGCGATCTCACCGACGATCGCCGTGATCACGGCCAGGTAGGAGAAACCGGTCGCGGACTGCACGGCCGAGGCCCGCTGGCCACGGAGCGCCGCCTTCGCCAGGACGGCGATGAGGAGCGTCGCCACGGTCATCCCGATCGCGATCCACGGCGCCACGTCGCCGATCGCGAGCAGAGGGTTCAGCGACGGCGACACGGCGCCGCCGGAGAACCCGGCCACCCCGATGGCGATGAGCTCGACCACGCAGGCCCCGATGAGCAGGTTCACGTACCTCTGGATCGGCCCGCGGGTGAGCTTGCGGTCGGTGAGGTACCAGTGACCGAGGAACAGCAGGTCATACGCGCTGCCCAGGTACAAGGCGCCGGCCGATACCTGGAGCACGGCGAGCGGGAGATCACGATCGGCGAGCCCGGCGAGCGCCACGATGACGCCCACGGAGACCGGGACGCAGGCTATGCCGACCAGCCGGGCGGGCGTCTGACGCCGCGCCATCATGAGCGCCGTCGTCAGCGCGACCAGGACCATCGTCGCCAGGGCGAACCGCTCCGCCCACACGGCCTCGCCGGACGCGCCGGTGCTCCCGCGGACCACGAGCCAGGCCGGGACCGCGAACAACCCCAGCAGGATCGCGGAGTAGATCGTGAAGTACGAGCGTTTCGCCTCGTTCCAGAGCGGCGAGCACCACGTGATCAGCAACCCCCCGGCGACGAGCTGGGCCAAGACGACGGCGAAGAACCCGCCGACGCCGTTCACATGCCACCCTCGCCCATGGCGCCACAGCCTAGCGGGCACTCGATCGGGCCCGAGGGCCGTTCGACCCGTCGCTGGGTAGCCTTGCGGGATGGCCGAAGGGTGGCGTTCGTACGACGAGGTCGCGGAGATCTACGAACGCGTGCATGCGGCACGGTTCGCAGAACCGGCCCGCGACCTGGTCGCCCTGGCCGGGGTCGGTTCGGGGTGGCACGTGCTGGACCTGGGCACGGGCACCGGTGTGGTCGGTGAAGCGGCGCGAGCGGCAGGAGCCGTCGTCGTCGGCGCGGACCCGTCGATGGGGATGCTCCAGATCGCGCGCCGGGTCCGTCCGGACCTCCCGGTGACCGGAGCCGAGGCCCTCGACCTGCCCTTCCGCGCCGGGGCCTTCGACGGCGTCCTGGCCGGGTTCGTCCTCGCGCACTGCACGAAGCCCGACACCGCACTGTTCGATGTCATGCGCGTGACCAAACCGGGCGGCACCGTCGCGGTGTCGTCCTGGGCCGACGGTCGCGACGCGTTCACGACGACGTGGCTGGAGTTGGTCCACGGGGTCGTCCCGAAGGAGATCCTTCGATCGGCGCTTGACGGCGCCATCCCCAACCATGAGCGCTTCCGGCGCTCCGAGCACCTCAGCGAGACCCTGCACCGATCGGGGGTGCGCAAGATCCGCGTCGAGCGCATGGCGTACGAGTGGAACTACACCCAGGCCGACTACCTCGACGGGCTGAAGACATGGGCCACCGCACGATTCGTGCGAGGGATGCTCGACGAGCACGCCTGGGAGCGGCTCCTCCAACGGGCCAGAGGGCTCTTCGCCGAGCGTTTCCCCGACCCCCTGCACGATCGGCGCACCGTGTTGCTCGCCACCGGCATCAAGGAGTAGGCCTCAGGAGAGGTCGAGGACCCGGAACTCCTCGGCATGTTCCACACCGATCTTCGCGCCGGCCTTGGTCGACTCCTCGGTGAGCCACTCGTCGAAGAAACGGATCCCCTCGGTGAGCTGGCTGGCATGCGCGGCGAGCGCGTCGATCTTCGTCTGGAGGAACCCCGTGACGTCCTCCGCGTGGCTCGGCTCCATCGTCCACCCGAGCCACACGTCGTAGACGTCGCGAGCCTCCAGACCCTCCTCGAGGTGCTCGGCGAAGAAGTGCGGGTTCCCGCTGCCCGGGAACAGGCTATCGAGCGCGATCCACCCCGCGTTGCGATGGTCCGCGTGGTTGTAGTAGCGATTCTCGAAGAAGATCGAGGTCGGGTCGGCCGAAACGACCGTCTCGGCCCCGACCTCACGGATCCGGCGTGTGACGGCTTCGCGCACGACGGGCGTGTTCTCCAGTTCGCCGTCGTGGATGGACAAGATCCGCGCCGAAGCCAGCCCCATGAGGTCCGCCGCGGCCTCGGTCTCCTGCTTGCGGAGCATCGCGAGCTCCTCCCGCGACTGCGTCGGATCCTGCGAGCCGCGGTCGCCGTTCGTGAGGACCAGCAGATGGACCTCGCGGCCCTGCGCCGCCCATTTGGTGAGCGTGGCGCCCGCGCAGATCTCGGCGTCATCGGGGTGGGCGAAGATGGCCAGGACCGGGCCGGTCTTCGGGTCCATCACCGCGGTCACCTCAGGCGCCGGCGCGATCGAGCACGAATCGGACGAGCGTGCGCACGGGCGCCCCGGTTCCTCCGGGCGGCCCCAGGTCGTGCGCAGCCTCCGTGAATGCCGGCCCGGCGATATCCAGATGGCACCACGGCGTGTCCCCCACGAACTCGGCCAGGAACAGCGCGGCGGTGATCGCGCCGCCGTAGCGCTTGCCGGTGTTCTTCACATCGGCCACCTTGGAGTCGATCAGCGGGCGGTAGTCGCGGTGCAACGGCAGCTGCCACGTGGGTTCGCCGACGGCGTCGCCGGCCGCGACGATCTCCTGGACCAGATCGTCGTCGTTGCCCATCGCTCCCGTGATCTCGGCACCCAGCGCAACCACGCACGCCCCGGTGAGCGTCGCCGTGTCCACCATCAACGACGGGCCCTTCTCCGCGAGGTAGGCGAGCGAGTCGGCGAGGATGAGGCGCCCCTCGGCGTCGGTGTTCATCACCTCCGAGGTCGTCCCACCGCGATGCGTGATCACGTCGCCGGGGCGCTGCGCCGAGCCGCTCGGCATGTTCTCGCTCGACGGGATCACCGCGATCACGTTGATCTTCGGCTTGAGTCGCGCGAGCACCTTCATCGTGGCGAGGATCGAGGCGGCGCCGCCCATGTCGCATTTCATCGTCTCCATGCCTTCGGCCGACTTGATCGACAGACCGCCCGAGTCGAACGCGATGCCCTTGCCCGTCAGCCCGATCGGCTTGGCCCGGCCGGCCCCCGTGTAGGTCAGCTCGATCATCCGCGGGGGGTTCGCCGAGCCCTGTCCGACGCCGATGATCCCGCCGAAGCCGCCCAGCTTGAGCTGGGCCTCCGTCCATACCTTCGCGGTGAGACCCACCTGGCGGGCCATCTTCTGGGCCTCTTTGGCGATCGTGGCAGGCGACATGTCGGCTGCCGGCGTGTTGACCAGATCCCTTGCCCAGCACACGGCATCCACGATCACGTCGGCCCGCGTCAGCGCCGCGCGGGCGGCCTTCGCGTCCCAACGCGAGGACCCCGCCACGAGGACCTTCTCGAGCGGGCCGGCCGGATCCTTCTTCGAGCGGTACCGGTCGAACCGGTAGGCCCCCAAGGCCAGGCCCTCGGCGGCGGTCTGCACGGCTTCGGCGGACTGCTTGGCTCCGAACGCGAGGGCGCACGTCGTGGCGGCGGATCCGAACAGGCGGGCACTCGCGCCGACCCGGCCGAGCGATCGCCGCATCGAGGTCAGATCGAAGTCCTCCTTCGCGCCCACGCCGACCAAGAGCACGGCCTCGGCCGCGAAGCGGTCGCCGCGGCGCTTGGGGACGAGCAGGTTCTCGCCCCTCTTGCCGGTGAGCTTCGCGCCCACGTAGGCATCGAAGGTGCGCGTCTCTTTCGCACCAGGCCCCGGCTCGGGGCCCTGGAACACAGGGACGATCAGCAGTCCGACCGCGATCTCGCGCGGCGAACCGGTCACGAACGCGTACGTGGTCACCGGCGATGCTCCTCGCTCAGGGGTCGATCCGCGCAGTCTAGACGCGGAGACCGGCGCTCGGACCCGTACCCTGGGGCGATGCAGACGCGCGATCTCACCGACCTGGTGCACTTCGCCGATGAGGCCGCACGCACGCAGGTCCTCGCCGAGACGGAACGGTTGTGGAGCCAGGTGATCTGCCTGCAGGGCAACCAAGGGCTGGGGCCGATGCGCGACGACGACGCCGACGGACTCCTCCTCGTGCTCTCCGGAGAGGTGGCGGCGCAGGTCGGCAAAGACCGCGCCCGGATGCGCCAGTGGCATTCGAGCGTCGTCCCCGCAGGGGCGGACCTCACCGTGCGCAACGCCTCGGCGGAGCCCGCGGTCGTGCTGCTCGTGCTCGCTCCCCCGCCGGCCGGCTAGCGGCCCTGCAGACGCCGCCGCAGGTCGGCCTGGCCCCTGCCCATCAGGATCCGCATGACCGGGCGGTAGCACCACGCCGCAGCCTCGCCGAGGAGCGGCACCGCCAAGCCGACGTCCTCCGTCCAGGTGAACCGCGTCACGGACGGGCCGTGTTCCGTGAGCCTCCACGTCCCCTCGCCCCGGACGGGCCCGCCGTGGCGGATCGTGAGGGCGTTCGGGGGATCCCAGCGGGTGACCTCCATCGGCTCGGTGAACGCCGGTATCCCGAGCAGGCGCGTCCGTACCGCCAGGCGCACGCCGACCCCGCTCCGATGCGCGGAGACCACGCGGACGCTGTCGGCGTCGCGCATCCACGTCGCCTGCGCCTCCCAGTCGGTCAGGATCGCCCACGCGGTGGGCGCGTCGCACGGCAGCGTGATCGAGCGCTCGACGTGCACCGTCACGCCGCGCCGAGGAAGCGGACCGCGAGCGGTTCCTCCGTGAGGACCCCGCCCGAAACCTCGACCCGGAAGGCCTTCGCGCCCCGACGTGAGGCGACCACCTCGTCCACCTCGGTCCCCACCACGTGCACCGCGGCGAAGTCATCGCACGCGATGCCTCCGGGCAGTTCCCCCTTCCCGATCAGCGCATGCAGCGCCGGGCGGCGGGCCGCCTCGCCGTCGTAGTGCGGCGTGAACGACCCGGGAGCCAAGCCCAGCCCGTCGAGGAGGGGATCCGCGCGCCCGAGCCCGTACGAGTCCGTCGTGCACGCCTCGAACCAGCAGTTCGCTCCGGCACTCATCCCCGCCAGGATCACGCCGGAGGCCCATGCGTCGCGCAGCGCGACGTCGACACCGTGCACGCGCCAGGCGGCGAGCATGACGGCCGTGTTGCCGCCCCCGACGTAGACCACGTCCTGTTCACCCAGGTACCCGCCGAGATCCGCGACCTCTCTGTCGAACAGACGCAGCACCGAGGGCTCGAAGGAACGGGCCGGGAAGGCTTCGAAGAACCGAGCCACCGCGGTGGCGGCGTCGCCGGATGCGGTGGGGACGAAACAGACCTTCGGTCGCGAGGCGCTCGTGAGCCCCACCGTGAAGGCGTCGAGCACGGGGTCGTCCATCATGAACCCACCACCGCCCATCGCCACGATGTGCCGCACCACGGCCGAACAGCCTAGCCCGACCGGGGTCGGCTGCCCGGGTGATTGCGCCGGGCCCCCGGTGTGGCTACCGTCGGCCCCCGTGGGCAGCGCACTTCCCCTTGAGACCGCCCTCGTGACCCCCGTGCGGGTCCGAGTCCTGGTCGCCGATGACGAGCCGGCGCTTCGCAGCGCCCTGTCCGAGCTACTCGGGCAGGAGGAGGGCGTCGAGTTCGTGGGTGCCGCGGCCGATGCCGATGAGGCCATCGACCTCGCCCGCCGGGAACTGCCCGACGTCGCGCTCGTCGACGTGAAGATGCCGGCGGGGGGCGGTCCACGGGCTGCGCGGGAGATCCAGCGGCTCTCCCCCTCCACACGGGTGATCGCGCTGTCGGCCTTCGAGGATCGGCCCACGGTGCTCGAGATGCTTCGTGCCGGCGCCGTGGGCTACCTGGTGAAGGGCACGGCCGCCGAGGAGATCGTGGGGTCGATCCAGCGGGTGGCGAGCGGCGGCACGAGCCTGTCCGCCGAGGTGATCGGCGGCATCGTGCACGAGCTCTCATCGCAGCTGCGCCGCGAGGAGATCGAGGAGGAGGAACGCCGTGCTCGCCGCGACGAGATCAGCCGGTTCGTCGGGGGCGAGGGTCTCACGATGGCGTTCCAGCCGATCGTGGACCTGGCATCACGAGAGGCGGTCGGCTTCGAAGCGCTCGCGCGGTTCCGCTCAATCCCTCTGCGGGCCCCCGACGAGTGGTTCGCCGAGGCCGTCGCGCTGGAGCTCGGAGCCCAGCTGGAACTCGCCACCATCGGCCGATCGCTGGCCGCGCTCCCCCACCTGCCCCCCGGCGCCTATCTGTCGGTGAACTGCTCCCACCGGGTGGCGACCTCGGAAGATCTCCTGAGCCTGCTGAAGCCGGTCGCTACTCGGATCGTGGTGGAGATCACGGAGCACGAACCGGTCGAGGACTACGACGCGCTGTTCGGCGCCCTCGCCCGCCTGCGCGCGCTCGGGGTTCGGATCGCGATCGACGACGCGGGCGCGGGTTATGCGAGCCTGCGGCACACGCTGCATATCGCGCCGGACATCGTGAAGGTCGACATCTCCCTCACCCGCGACATCGACAAGGATCGCGGCAAGCGGGCCATGGCGTCGGCGTTGATCTCGTTCGCCGATGAGATGGGGATGGCCATCGTGGCCGAAGGGATCGAGACCGCTGCCGAGCTCCGCACCCTGGCGGAACTCGGTGTCCGCTACGGCCAGGGGTTCCACCTCGCCAAACCCGGGCCGCTGCCCGGCTGAACCTCAGGCTCCGGAGCGGCGGTCCACCGACCAGGACGAGGCGCCGGTCCCCTTCGCGAAGTTCCGCATCTCGGTCGCCACGGCGATCGCCTCGGCGAAGTGTGCGAACTTCCTGCGTTGGGTGCTGGCCACACCGATCGAGATGGTGAGCGGGCCGTAGCGCTGGGCCTCACCGCGGCGGTTCAGCACTTCGATCCACCCGCGCTCGGCGTCATCGCCCGTGAACAACGTCGGCGCGAGCTCGTCGAAGCGCTGCACGATGGTGTCGGCGGCCATCGACGCCGTGGCCGGCGGCACGAGCAGCGCGAAATCGTCGCCGCCGAGGTGCGCGACGAACGCCTCCTCGCCGGCGAGTTCCGTGGCGACGTCGCCCAGGAGCCGTGCCGTCGCCTGGATGACCTCGTCGCCGCGCGGGAACCCGTAGTGATCGTTGAACGGCTTGAAGTGGTCGATGTCGGTGAGGAGCAGCGCGAAGTCCTGACCGCCGATGACCCGCGCCTCGATCTCCTCCTGTGCCCGGCCGTTGCCCGGCAAGCCCGTGAGCGGGGATTCGTCGCGCATCTCTTGGGACCTGCGCAGGACCCCGCGCACGCGTGCCAGGAGTTCGGGGGTGTCGAACGGTTTGACGATGTAGTCATCCGCGCCGATCGCGAAGCCTTCGAGCTTGTCGGCGGACAAACCGCGCGCGGTCAGGATGATCACCGAGATGTGCGCCGTCCGTGGGTCCTGGCGAAGCAGCCGAGTGAGCTCGAACCCATCCACGTGCGGCATCATCACGTCGGTGATCACGAGGTCGGGCGCCTCTTCGCGGACCAGGTCGATCGCTTGCTGGCCGTCGTTGGCCACGCGCACCCGGAAGCCGGCGGCCGCCAACTCGATCTCGAGCAGCCGGGCGATGAACGGGTCATCATCGACGACGAGCAGGCGTTCTCCACCCGCGTCGGTACCACGCTCGACATCGCTCACCAGACCACCCCCGTTCGGATCCCCCGCACGGCCGAAGCATCGGCAGGATACCCCGGGGGCCTGAGCGGGCCGGGATGGCTCACGGTGAACGTCCCCCGAGCGTGGGACGATGGGTCGACGTTCCCAGGTGAAGGACCACGGATGCCGGTGCTCGACACGTTCCTCGATGCCATGGGCCACACGCCCCTGGTTCGCCTGCACGCCGTGACCGAAGGGGTCCGCCCCACCGTGGTGGCCAAGCTCGAGATGCTGAACCCCGGCGGTTCGGTGAAGGACCGCATCGGCATCCGCATGATCGAGGCCGCCGAGCGCGACGGCACGCTCCGTCCGGGCGGCACGATCGTCGAGCCGACCTCGGGGAATACGGGCCACGGTCTCGCGATCGCAGCAGCGATCCGCGGATACCGCTGCATCTTCGTGATGCCCGACAAGATGAGCCAAGAGAAGATCTCGCTGCTCCGCGCATACGGCGCCGAAGTGATCATCACGCCGACGGCGGTGCCACGTGATTCCCCGGAGTCCTACTACTCGGTGGCGTCTCGCCTGGCCGACGAGATAACCGGGGCGTTCCAGCCGAACCAGTACTTCAACCAGGAGAACCCCGCGACCCACTTCGACACCACGGGACCCGAGATCTGGGACCAGACCGACGGCACGATCGACGTCTTCGTCGCGGGCGTCGGCACCGGCGGCACGATCACCGGCGTCGGGCGCTACCTGAAGTCGATGGATCCCGACGTCGTAGTCGTGGGCGCCGACACCGAGGGCTCGGTGTACACGGGTGACGAGCCGCGTCCGTACCTCACCGAGGGCATCGGTGAGGACTTCTTCCCGGAGTCGTTCGACCCCGACATCGTGGACCGCTGGGTCCGGGTGCCCGACCGTGAGGCGTTCCTCATGGCGCGAGCGGTCACCCGGAAGGAAGGCATCTTGGTCGGCGGTTCGTGCGGCTCGGCGGTCTACGCCGCGCTGGAGGTGGCCCGCGACTACGGCGAGGACACCACCATCGTCGTGCTGCTGCCCGACACTGGTCGGAACTACCTCTCCAGACTCTACTCCGACGGCTGGATGCGCCAGTACGGGTTCCTGGAGGGACCGGAAGTCACCGCCGTGGAACAGGTGCTGTCGTTCAAGGGCGCGGAGCTGCCGCCACTGATCACCGTGAAGGCGCACGACAAGGTGCGTCAGGCGATCGACGTGTTGCAGGCGAGCTCGATCTCGCAGGCGCCGGTCGTGCGAGAGGAGTCGGACGATGTCACGCAGTTCGTCGGCTCCATCCGTGATCGGGAGCTGCTGGAGCGAGTCTTCCGCGACCCCGACGCGCTCCAGGCCGACGTCGCGGAGGTCATGGCGCCGCCGATCCCGTTCGTGGAATGGGACCAGCCGATCGAGACGGCCTTCGGCCAGCTGGAACACGCTCCCGCGGTGCTCATCGCCCGATCCGGCCGCGTGCTCGGGGTGCTCACGCGCAGCGACCTGCTCGATTTCATCGCCCATCGGCGCCAGGCGCAGCGGTAGGAAAGGCGTGCGATCCCTCGGCATCGATGTCGGCGTCAGCAAGGGCCTTGACGTCGTGTTGCTCGACGATCGGCTCGTGCCCTTGCACGTGTCGTCGCGGGTGCGCCTGCCTGATGTGCAACACCTGATCGGCGACCTGCACCCTGACGTGATCGCGATCGACTCGCCACCTCGGTGGGCTGCCTCCGGCCGATCGCGCCTGACCGAGCGGGAGCTCGCTGCGCTCAACATCTCTTCGTTCAACACCCCCAGTGAGGCGCATGGCGGCGGCAACAGGTTCTTCGCATGGATGGAGGTCGGGTTCGAGGTCTTCACACAAGCGGCAGCCGCCGGATTCCCGACCTACTCGGCCGGAAGCCCGCGAGGCAAGGCGCTCGAGGTGTTCCCGCACGCGACGGCCGTCGTGCTCGCAGGGTGCCTGGCACCCAAGGGAGCGCGCAAGCACGTCTGGCGATCGGCCGTGCTTCGGGCACAAGGTGTGCGGACCGACGAGCTCGCATCCCCCGACCGCGTCGACGCCGCCCTCGCGGCCCTCACCGGGCTCTACGCGCTCGAGGGAAAGCGGTTCGCTCCCGGCGACCCGCGCGAAGGGGTGATCGTGGTGCCGTCGGCCTCGCTCCCGGCCGTGCCGTACAGACCGGGAACGGCTGTGCCCCGAGTCGCCCAGCCGTTGTTCGCCTACTGCGCCTGCGGCGATCCGGCGTGCGACCAACTGGTCCGCGGCGAGTTCGCACCCGGACATGACGCGAAGCGCAAAGCCAGGTTGTGGGCTCAGGCGCGCGACGGAGCCGAGGCCCTCGACGAGCTGAAGAACCGCGGATGGAAGAAGCCGCCCGAGATGCGATG
>JBKJXU010000137.1:0-5427 GCA_046716145.1 Actinomycetota bacterium | reverse complement strand
TCGTGGGGCGGCCGCTCGATGCGATGGGGCTGGGGATCGACGCCATCGACACCTACGCCACCGAACTGCACAACCCCGAGATCACCGAACCCGCCGGCGGTGGCGACGTCCCCGACCGCAACTACCGGATGCTGGCCGGCCTCGGGGCCGTGCGCGGCGACCTGACCCCCGAGCGGATGCCAGGCTTCGTGCGTGACCACGGGCTCCCCGGCTTCTCGCCGACCCAGGGCCACATCGCCTCGGCGATCCCGTGGCTCCCCCACGCCCTGGCGAGGTTCCACACCGGCGACCTGGAACGCACGATGCTCTTGGCCAAAGGTAGCCTCTTCCTCGGCCGCATGACGCGGCTGTGGGACGGCGCCTCGATCACGCTGGAGGCGCAACGATGAACGTCACCGCCCACACCTACGACGAGCTCGCCACCACGGGCAACGTGCTCCTGGATGTCTGGGGTCCGCGGTGCCAGCCCTGCATCGCGTTGATGCCCGCGGTGGAGGAACTGGCGCGCCGCTACGAGGGGCGGGTCAACGTGCTGAAGCTCGAAGGTCCCGAGGATCGCGAGCTCTGCCGCCGGCTGCGGGTCGCGGGCATGCCGACGTACATCACGATGCGCGACGGTGGGGAGGTCGAGCGCCTGACCGGCAACGGCCTGTCCGCCGCCGACCTGGAGGCCGCGATCGAGCGGCTGCTGGACGGCGCCCCCGTGGTGGGGTTGCCTGTCCCCGACCATCTGAGGGGGTGAACATGACATCCATGGAACTTCGAGGCAAGAAGGTGATCGCCCTGGGCGAGCGCGACAGCGTGCCCGGTGAGGCGCTCGCCGCGGTCGCCCGCTCGGCGGGCGCCGAGGTCATCGAGATGCGCACGGAGTGCTTCGTCTGAACGGCCTCCGGAGCGATGGATCCAGAGAACCAGGCGCTGATCAAGCGGATCGTCGATGAACGAGGCTCCGCCGACCTGGTCGTGCTGCTCGGTGCAGCCGATGAGGACGCGGTGGCGGTCGCGGTCGAGACGGTACGCGAAGGAGATCCCGCCTACGTGGGTCCACTCGCCGGCGTCCAGTTAGGACTCCCCGTGGTGCACGTGTTCGAAGACCAGGTGAAGGCGCAAGCGGATCCGGCCGTGTATGAAGAACAGGTCGGGTTCTTCGCGCTGTCCTTCGACACCGAAGCGATCAACGCGGCGATGCGGCGGGCGCGTGGCGAGGTCTGAGGCGTTGGGCAGGTCGCGGTAGCGTTGAGGCGGTCTCTCGTCGACAGTCTACGATGGGGTCCATGAGCACCCGTCGCCTGCAGCCGCTCGAGGCCCCGCGCTCCCTCGCCGAGGACGCCGCCGATCGTATCCGCGAGCAGATCCTGGATGGCGGCTTCCGCCAGGGCGATCATCTGGTGGAAACGAAGATCGCGCAGGAGCTCGATATCTCACGCGGGCCCGTGCGGGAGGCCTTCAAACTCCTGCGAGCCGAAGGGCTGTTGCAGGAGGAGCCGCGCCGCGGATCGTTCGTCGTTCGTCTGTCGCCCCAGGACGTGCGGGGGATCTACGGCCTGCGCGCCGCGATCGAAGGCAGGGCCGCGAAGATGGTCGCGCAGCTTCACGACGTGACGGTCATCGAGCGTCTGGAGGCGTTGGTCGGCCAGATCGACCGAGCGGTCGCCGACGGGGAAGCCGCGGACGTGTTCGCGGCCGATCTGGCTTTCCATACCGCGTTGGTCGGTTCGGCGGGCAACCCGTCGCTCGTGGAGGTCTTCACCAGGTACGTCCCGACGTTGCGCGGGTTGCTGCGGATGGACGAACACGTCTACCGCCGGCTCGACGATATCGCGAAGGAGCACCGGCCCCTGATGGCGGCTATACGCGGTGCAGACGCGGCGCGCGCCGCGGCGGTGGCTGAGCAGCATTGCGATCACGCCGGCGAGCTCATCTCGGCCTACCTGGAGTCGCGCGAGACCTAGCCAACCGCTGCCTTGACAGGGCGTACGGTCAACTGTCTACAATCCTGCTCGGTCCGGTCGCGCCTCCAGATGGTCCGACCACTGCGATGAGGGGGTTCCCGTGCAGGGACGCAAGGTTGCCATCGGCGCGATCGCCGTGCTCGCACTGATCGGTTCGGCCTGCGGCACGGCCACGACCAGCCTGGAACCGACCGGCTCAGGCAGCCCGGCGGCGACCGGTCCAGCCGCGGCGCCATCGGGCACTCTTCGGCTCTTCTCGTACAGCGACGGGTTCGACCCGGACTACTTGGAGACGTTCTTCCTGACGTACCCCGATATCCAACTCGAGACGAAGTCGTTCGGGTCCAACGACGAGGCGGTCGCCGCACTCCTCGCCGGTTTCGAAGCCGACGT
Organism: Actinomycetota bacterium; assembly: GCA_046716145.1. Classification (GTDB taxonomy): domain Bacteria; phylum Actinomycetota; class UBA4738; order UBA4738; family HRBIN12; genus AC-51. Next base: position 3,082 of record JBKJXU010000137.1, on the reverse strand, counting down.
CGTGAACTCCTGCGTGGACGAGTCCACCTCGGAGATGGTTGCCAGAGGCCTCTACGCGCCGCTGGACGTGAGTCGGCTCGAGAACTGGGACGACATCTTCCCATCGATGAAGGAGCTTCCCGGCGTCGTCGTGGACGGCGAGGCCTACATCGTGCCCGTCGACGCCGGCACCGCGGGGATCATGTACAACGCCGACGAGGTCACCGACGTGCCGGACTCATGGACCGATCTGTTCGATCCACGGTACGCGGGCCGCGCCTCGCTCGAGGACCTCTCGGTGACCGCGATCGACGTGGGAGCGCTCGCGCTCGGCATCACGGACCCCATCGGGATGGATGCGGCTCAGCTCGAGCAGGTCAAGCAGTACCTGATCGACAACCGCGGCCAGTTCCGGACGTTCTGGAAGGGCGAGGCCGACATCAAGTCACAGTTCAAGAACGGAGAAGTCGTGATCTCGAGCGGCTACCCGGGTACGGCGCAGTCGCTGCGGGACGAAGGCGTGAACGTGCAGTTCGCGGCGGCCTCAGAGGGGCAGATGCTCTGGACGTGCGGGTACGGCATCAGCCCCGAGGCGGAGAACATCGACGCCGCGTACGCGCTCCTCAACTGGTATACGAGCCTGCCTCCGCAGATCTACGCGGCCACCGAGTTCAGCTATGTCACGTCCAACAGCAAGATCGTGGACGAGGTGCCCCAAGAGGTGCTGGACGCCACCGGGATCTCGGGGTTCGTCACCGGTGAGGAAGGGGCGCCGAGCGAGGTCAACCTCATCCCGGCGAGCCCCCCGGAGGACCCCTCGGCTTGGCGAGCCGCCTGGACCGAGGTGAAGGCGGGCTAGTGGCGCAGGCCCTCGGGGCGTCCGCCGCTCCGGCGATCCCTGGTCTGATGACCGCACGAGCCCGCCGAGCGCTGGCCGCGTGGTCGTGGCGGGCGTTCCTGTGGGCCGTGTTCCTGGCGCTGTTCGGGCCGATCGTCATCCTCGTGGCTTTCGCGTTCAACGACTCGAACGTGCTTGCGTTCCCGATGGAAGGCGTGACCACGCGGTGGTTCACCGAGGTGTTCTCGGACATCTTGCTCCGGAAGGCGCTCGTGAACTCGATGGTGATCGCGTCGATCGTGGCCCCGGTGTGCGTGGTGCTGGGCACGCTCGCCGCGTTCGGCCTGACCCAGTTCCGGTTCCGGGGCAGAGGCGTCGTCGGGGGCTTGGTCGGCGCGCCGCTCGTGCTCCCGTGGCTCATCATCGGAATCGCGGCGCTGATGGCGTACGCGAGCCTGGACATCGAGCTCTCGCTCGGTACCGTGATCGCGACGCAGATCGTCTGCACGTTCCCGTTGGTGACCGCGATCGTGTCCGCGCAACTGTTCCGCTTCCAACGTGTGCAGGAGGAGGCAGCGATCGACCTGGGGTGCTCGCGGATGCAGGTGCTCGTGCACATCATCCTGCCGCACATCGGCCCGGCGCTCGCGGCGGCCGCGATCTTCGCTTTCGCGTGGTCGTTCAACAACTACGAGATCAGCGTCTTCACGATCGGCTTCGATCAGACGTTCCCGATCTGGGTGTACTCGTCGGTCCGCAACCCCGATCACACGGCGGTGGTGAACGCCGTGTCCACGCTGATCTCGGCGGTGCAGGTCGTCCTGATCGCGGTCGCCGTGTGGCTGCTTCGCTCGCGTGGCGGCGGTACGTCGGCGGTCGTCGGGGCACAGGTCGTCACGGAAGCGAAGGTGCGCTAGATGGATGTCGCTCTCGGCACCCGCGCGGGCGGGCGTGGCGGCGGCGGTTCGCGCCGCGGCGCGCTCGGGATCTTGTTCGCTCCCGTGACGCTGCTCGTGATCGTGTTCCTGGCACCCCTGGCGATCATGGTCCGGATGAGCCTGCTGCAGGCCCCGCCGGCGACCGACGGCGGTTACACCCTCGCCCACTACGCCGACGTCCTCACGAACGAGCTGAACCGCACGATCGCGCTCAACACCGCGTTCATCGCCACGACCGCGATGACCGTGATGCTGCTGATCGCGATCCCGCTCGCCTACTACATGGCCTTCAAGGCCCGGCGGTGGGAGATCTACATGCTGCTCGCTCTGGTCCTGGCCGACGAGCTCGCGCCCGTCGTGAAGATCTACGCCTGGCAGACCATCCTGGGGCGCAACGGGATCGCGAACTTCCTCATCCCCGGACCGCCCGTCGAGTGGCTGCTCTACAGCCGGTTCGCCGTGATCGCGACGCTCAGCACGACCTACATCACCTATACGACCATCCCGATCTACGCCGCGATGAAGGCGATCGAACCTGCCGTGTTCGAGGCGGCCGTGGATCTGGGCGCCAGCGCATGGCAGCAGACGCGGAAGATCCTCTTGCCACTGGCGGCGCCGGGCATCTTCGTCGCGCTGATCCTCGTCTATATCCCGATGCTGACGGACTTCGTGACCTCCGACATCGTGGGCGGCGCAGGAGGTGGCACTTACATGATGGGCCAGCGCGTTCGCGATCTGATCCTGCAGGGGGCGAACTGGGGCGATGGTGCCTCGCTGAACTTCATCCTGTTGGGGGTCTCGGGCGTCCTGGCGCTCGTGGCCTACCGGTTGGCCAAGCTGCACAGGATGGAGCCATGAGCGAAGACAGGACCGGCGAGATCCTGGTCGAGGCCTGCACGAAGTCCTTCGGGGACACGGTGGCGGTCAACGGCATCACGCTGCGGATCCCCGGAGGGGAGTTCTTCTCGATGCTTGGCCCCTCGGGCTGTGGCAAGACCACGACCCTTCGCATGATCGCGGGGTTCGAGGCGCCCGACGCGGGCCGGATCGTGCTGCAGGGCGCGGACGTGACCGCGGTGCCCCCGCAGAAACGCAACGTGAACATGGTGTTCCAGGCCTATGGGTTGTTCCCCCACATGACCGTCGCGGAGAACGTGGCGTTCGGGCTCAAGATCAAGAAGCTCGGCCGCGACGAGATCGCTGTTCGCCTGGCCGACGTGCTTCGGACGGTCCGTCTGGAAGGGCTGGAGGAGCGGCGTCCGGCGCAGCTCTCCGGCGGCCAGCAGCAGCGGGTGGCGCTGGCGCGAGCGCTGGTCAACCGCCCGGC
>JBKJXU010000136.1:0-3257 GCA_046716145.1 Actinomycetota bacterium | reverse complement strand
CCCTCGAAGCCCTGGCGCAACTGCTCGCCCGCGAGGTCGCGCTGCAGCGCCAGGTCGCCGATCCGCCGGAGCTCCGCCGCTTGCACCTCCATCTGCTGGCGGAGCAGCTGCGCCGAACCGTCGCTGGCCGGACGTTTCCACGCGACCGCCGCCATGCCCGCCAACAACCCGAACACGCCCGCGACCAGCGCGACCGCTGCCATGTCACCGCTCATGCGTCACCTCCAGGGAAGTCCATGCTTCTGACCGTAGCGACCCCCTCTGACACGGCTCAGGATCCATGGTTCGGTCGGGAGGATCATGACGATAGGTTCACGCCGCCGAACGCGACCGATGACAGGGGGTTGACGAAGGCCCGCGACGACCCGGAGGGGACATCGGACACGGTAGCCTCCGAGGATGCCCGCCCACGGTGACCTCGACCGCGACCGGCTCGCGAAGCTCCATGACGAGGAGCTCGCCCGGTTCCGGCAGGAGCGGCCCCGGACGATGGCGCTGCAGGAGCGCGCCCGGTCCCACATGCCCGGCGGTGTCCCGATGGCCTGGATGGTCACGGACAACGACCAGCCCATCTACATCGACACCGGTGCGGGCGCGAGCTTCACCGACGTCGACGGCCATACCTACCTGGACTGCAACGCGTCGGACATGGCGATGTTCGGCGGGCACGCGAACCCGGCCATCGTGCGGGCGGTCAGCGAACGCGTCGCACGCTCGACGCAGTTCCTCCTCCCGACCGAGGACTCGGTCCTGGTCGCCGAGGAGCTCGCGCGCCGCTACCCGGCGCAGACGCACTGGCAGTTCACCTTGTCGGCCACCCAGGCGAACACCGAGGCGATCCGTCTGGCGCGAGCGGTCACGGGCCGCGACGTCGTCGTGCTGTTCCAAGGTCACTACCACGGGCACTTCGAAGAGGGCCTCGTGGACCACGACGGGGTCCGCGAAGTGGCGGTGCAGCGCGGTCTCTCCAAGGCGGTGACCGGCCGCGTCCGCATCGCCCAGTTCAACGACCCCACGTCGCTGGAAGAGGCGCTCGCACCCGGCGACGTCGCGATCGTCCTGACGGAACCGGCGCAGACGAACCAGGTCCACTTCCTGGAACCCGCGCCCGGATGGCACGACGCGCTGCGCGCGTCGACGCGCGCTCACGGCACGATCCTCGCGTTCGACGAGACGCACACGCACGTCGTGGGCGAAGGCGGCGCTACCGGTCTGTGGGATCTTGACCCCGACATCCTCACGATCGGCAAGGCGGTCGCGGGTGGCATCCCGATGGGCGCCTACGGACTCACGCCCGCGTTGGCCGAAGAACTCGATCCGCATCGCAACGTCGCCACCGGCGGGACGTTGTTCGGCAACGCACTGTCGGCGGCAGCCGCACGGGCGGCGCTCACCGAGGTCCTGGTGCCCGAGGCCTACGCGCACGCGTCCGGCCTCGGCGCCGATCTCGCCGGTGGGATCGAGGCGGCCATCGCCGAGGCCGGCCTCCCCTGGACCACGATCCGCTTCGGGCCCCGCTCGGGCCAGTGGTACGGGCCGCGACCGCGCACGGGGAGAGAAGCGCTCGCCCTCACCGATGACCTCCTCACACGGCTGCTCCGGATCTGGATGGCCAACCGCGGCGTCTGGGACGCGCTCCCCGGCGCCGGTCCCACCGTGCCCATCCCCGCGAGCGGGGCCGACGTCGACCACTACCTCGAGGGCTACGGGTCCTTCCTCCGCGCCATCGTCTGAGACGCGACGAGACGTCATCCGCGGCGTACGATCGCCGTCATGACACATCCGATCCCGGTCTTCACCGTCTCCGGCACCCACCGCGAGGTGGGGCTGCAGATGGGCGACGCGGCCGCCGAGACCATCCGCGCCGACATCGCCGGCGCCTGGGACGACCTGCCCGCCGGCCGGACCCGCGAACAGCAACTCGAACTCGCGACCACCTACCGCGACTTCACCGCCCCGCGACTGCCCTGGCTCATGGAGGAGCTCGAGGGGTGCGCCGAGGGCGCCGGGGTCGACCCCCTCGAGCTGTTCGCGTGCTCGATCGAGGAGATCTGGTACGAGCCACGAGCGCGCGTGACCCAGGGCCGCTGCTCCGACCTCGTCGCGGGACCGAGCGCCACCGTCGACGGCCACATGCTCGTGGGCCACACCAACGACCTCAGCCAGGGCGCTAGCCAACGCATCGTGGCGCTCGAGAAGCGCGTCACCGGTGAGCCCGTCGTCTTCCAACTCGGCGGCATCCCGATCCTCTCGGTGGGGTTCAACTCGGCCGGACTGGCGCTCACCGGCAACGAGCTCTCGCCCAACGACGAGCGGGTCGGGATCAGCCGTGACCACCAGGTCCTCGAGATGATCCGCGCCCGCTCGCTCGGGGACATGGTGGCGATGGCGCTCCGCCCCGACCGCGCCTCCTCCTACAACAACGTGCTCACCTCGGCCGACGGCGGCGTCGCCAACGTGGAGGGCAGCGCCACCGACGCCGAGGTCACCGGCCTGGACGAACACGGACACCTGGTGCACACGAACCACTACGTCTGCGAACGGATGCTGCCCTACGAGGGCGATCCCGCCTACGCGAAGCGCTCGGCCACCCGTTTCGACCGCGGAAGGGACTTGCTGGCGGCGCAGCCCCCTGCGTCGGTCACGATGGACCTCCTGCACACGATGCTCGCGGACCACGAAGGGGCCCCCGATTCGATCTGCCGGCACCCGGGTGAAGGCGCGACCACGGAGACCGCGTTCTGGTGCATCGCGGACGTCACCCGGGGCGTGATCCGCTTCGGCCGCGGCAACCCGTGCGACTCGGTGAAACAGGAGTACGTCTTCGCGGACTACGCGGCGTAGCGCTCAGCCGAGCGCCACGCGTGTGTCGTCGCCCGAAGCCGCGTCCGCGACAGACTTCCCGTCGTCGTTCTCGGCCTTCGGATCGGCCCCGCGTGCAGCCGATGGCGAGTCCCACACACCCGCTCCGATCGCAGCGAACAGGTCTTCCCCGGTGCTTGCCGCCGCCGCCTCTTCCCGCTAGCATCCGTATTTGCTTAGGCTAAGCAAATAGATATGAGCGCGTCGAGGCGGACTTCCCCAGCGCGAGAGGTCCAGGACGTCGCCGACCGGCTCCACTCGGCGGCCCTGCACCTGTTGCGGCGCCTGCGCCTCGAGGACGATGCCCTCGGCATCTCCCCTCCCCGGTTGTCGGCGCTCTCGGTCGTCGTGCTCGCCGGTCCCATCGGGATCGGCGCGTTGGCGGCGGCCGAGGG
>JBKJXU010000135.1:0-5542 GCA_046716145.1 Actinomycetota bacterium | reverse complement strand
TTACGGGACGCTCGAGTTCGTCGAATGGGGCCAGTCCCTCGGTGAGATCAGGGGCGACATCGACGCCGAGGTGATCGCGTCGATGGTCGACTGGCTCTCCAACTCATTGCAGGACGCCCTGGTCGCCGAGGAGCTCGATCCGGGCTTGTTCCACCGGTGGAGCCATCAACCCGAGCGGCAACGCGCCCGCGTCGAGCATTTCCAGACGCTGTTGCGCAGCGCCATCGGCACGCCTACGAGCGCTCCGGCCTGAGCGCGACGTCGGCGTCATCAGTCGTGACCGTCCGCTTGCGGTAGCAGCGGAGCGCGAACCGGTCGCACGTGGTCTCGGCGCGGGACTTCCGGCCGAGCTCTTCCCTCAGGTACCAATGCATCCACTCGTGCAGGTAGAGGAACCGGAGCACCTCGCGCGGCGTGCGGAAGGTGATGCCTTCGGTCAGGTAGATGAAGCGCATCCCTTGACCGGGCCGGCGGCGCGCGGCATACGGCACGATCTCACCGAACGGCAGGAACGGCTCGGGTATCTGGATCGTGATGGTCCGGGTGTCGAAGTCGGTCCATGCCGAGAGGTGGGGCTTGTCCCCGCGGTAGCGCAGCGGCTTCACGTGCAGCGCGTAGCCGTCTGCCGGCGGCAGGCCCGACAGCGCACGCCGTACGGCCGGCGCCTGGATCTCTGGGCACGCGCTGGTCACCTCCACGACGCGCCAGCCTACGGGCGGGACCCCGGTAGGATCGCGGGCCGATGGCCGACCCCGCCCGACGTCACCGCGAAGCCATGCGTGCCGCGCTCCCGCTCGCCCTGGCGGTGGGCGGGTTCGGCGTCTCGTTCGGCGTGCTGGCGCGCTCCGCCGGGATGGGTGTGGTCGCCCCCATCGTGATGTCGGTCACGACCTTCGGTGGGTCCGCTCAGTTCGCGGCCGCGACCGTGTTGGGAGCAGGTGGTTCCGCCGCCGCCGCGATCACCGCCGCGCTGATGCTGAACGCCCGCTACCTCCCGATCGGCGTGTCCGTCGCCCCGTCGCTCACCGGTGGCGTCTGGTCGCGTCTGCTGCACGCGCACCTCATCGTGGACGAGACCTGGGCCCTAGCAGCCGAAGGTGACGGGCGCTATTCGCAGCATCTGATCCTCGTCTCGGGCGCGCTCCTGGGAGGCGCCTGGCTCGTGGGAACCGCGATCGGCGTCTCGTTCGATGAGCTGTTGTCCGACCCGAGGCGCCTGGGTCTGGACGCCGCGTTCCCCGCGTTGTTCCTCGCCCTCCTCGGGCCGCAGCTCCGGCGAAGGGGTCTCGCCGCTCGATCCTGGCGCCCGGCCATCGCCGCCGCCGTCATCGGCGCGACGATCGCGCTCTCCCTCACCCCGTTCCTGCCGGCGGGGCTGCCGATCGTGGCCGCGGGGCTCGCGTGCCTCTTGGGACTCCGCCGGGAGGAGGCCGCGTGACGGAGGTCTGGATCGTGGTGGTGATGAGCGGCCTCGGGTCCGTCGCGCTGAAGGCGGCCGGACCCGTCCTGCTCGGTGGCCGCCCGCTGCCCGCGCGCCTGGGCGCCGTCCTTCGGCTCGCCGGCCCGGCGCTGCTCGCAGCCTTGATCGCCACCGGTGCGTTCACCACAGGGCAGGACCTCGTCCTCGATGTCCGGGCGGTCGGTCTGGCGGCCGCGGCCATCGCGGTGTGGGCTCGAGCGCCCGCCCTCGTGGTGGTGGTCATCGCGGCGGTCCTCACGGCTGCGATCCGGGCCATCGGTGGCTGATCACGTTGGGCGCTCGCCCGAGATCATGGCAGCATCCACGGGTCGCCCGGCCGACCGGGCGGTCCGATAGCCCGGAAGGATCGACCGTGGTGCACGATCGAGCAGGACGAGGGGGTCCCTCGAACGTCGTCCCGTGGGCGAGTGCGAACGACGATCCGTGGCTGGGCTCGCGCCGGATCGTGCCCGTCCGGCCGCACGTCCGTCGGTGGCTGCAAGGCCGCATCGACGGTCCCATCCTGGAGATCGGCCCCGGACTCCGGCCCACCGCACCCGTCGAGCGGTCGCATTTCGTCGATCGATCCGCCCACGTCCTGGGGCTGCTGGAGGCGCGAGGAGCGTCCGTGAGCGTGGCCGCCGACACGCTGCCGTTCCCCGACGGGCACCTGGCGGCCGCGGTGGCGTTCGAGGTCTTCGAGCACGTCCAGGACGACGACGCGCTCTTCCGCGAGGTGGCACGTGCCGTTCGCACCGGCGGGATCCTCCTGATGTCGGTCCCGATCCGTGCGTCGATGTGGGTCGCGCTCGACGACGTGTGCGGACACCTCCGCCGCTACGAACCCGAGGATCTGTTCGCGAAGGTGAAGTCGTTCGGCTTCGAGGTCCGAGGCTACGCCTGGACCCCCGCCGGATCCCCGTTGCTCAGCAACCTGCAGGCGCGCGTGCTCGCCGCCGGCAGACCGATCGCGACGACGATCGTGCAGAACCTCGTCTTCCCGTTCCAGGCCGCGTGGGACAGCCGGTTCGGGCGCGTGAAGTGGACCCCGCCCGATCAGCCGGTGCCCTCGGCCGCCGAGCACGTGGTCCTGTGGCTCGAGCGCACCGGGCCGGCGCCCGAGCACCGGTGACGCGCTTCCGCGACCTGGGGCTCAGGGTCGGCGACCTGCCCCCTGGACCCAGCAACGCCATCACCGACGTCGCCGGTGTGCGGGTCGGCATGACGACGCTGATCCACGGCGAGGGACCTCTCGTGGTCGGCCAGGGACCGGTGCGGACCGGGGTCACGGTCGTGATCCCCCACGACGGCATCGCGGAGCATCCCGTCTTCGCGGGGTGTCACACGCTCAACGGCAACGGTGAGATGACCGGGCTCGAGTGGGTGCGCGAATCCGGACAGCTCACGACCCCGGTCGCCATCACGAACACGCATAGCGTCGGTGTGGTGCGCGACGCGCTCGTGGCGCATGAGGTCGCGAGCAGAGACGGTCGGTCCTCGTTCTGGTCGCTCCCCGTGGTCGCCGAGACCTACGACGGCGCGCTCAACGACATCAACGGGGTGCATGTGCGCCCCGAGCACCTCCACGCCGCGCTCGCGTCGGCGTCGGGTGGCCCGGTCCCCGAAGGAAACGTCGGCGGCGGGACGGGGATGATCTGTCACGAGTTCAAGGGCGGCACCGGGACGGCATCGCGCGTCGTGGGTGCCGGCTTCACGGTCGGCGCGCTCGTGCAAGCGAACCACGGAGACCGCGAGCGACTGATGGTCGACGGGGTGCCCGTCGGACGTGAGCTTCCCCGCAGCGCGGTGGCCTCTGCCTGGGCCGAGGAGGAGGCCGTCGCGCGGCGGGGGGCCGGCTCCATCATCGTGGTGCTGGCGACCGATGCGCCACTACTCCCCCACCAACTCGACCGCGTCGCGCAGCGCGCGGGATTGGGGATCGCTCGCGCCGGCGGCGGCGGGAACCACTCGAGCGGCGACATCTTCCTCGCGTTCTCCACGGCGAACGCGGATCGGCTCGCCTCGTACAAGCTCGAAGGACCTGGTGTGCCGTTCGACGTGACGATGCTCCCGGACAACGCGATCACCGATCTGTTCTGGGGCGCCATCGAGGCCACCGAGGAAGCGATCCTGAACGCGCTGGTCTCGGCCGAGACCATGACCGGACGCGACGGCATCACCGCGCACGCACTCCCGCACGAAGCGCTGGTCGAGATCATGACCCGCTTCGGCCGCGGTCCAGCTTCCTGAGGTCGGGGCGGTCGGATCCGAACCGACGACCTCGTGCTCCCAAAGGACGGGATGGCTGCGATGACGCACGCACCCGGATGCGCGAGGAAGGGTCGGTCCGACTTCACATGAAGTCCCCGCCCCTCACGAGGTATCAGGAGGCGATGGTCCGGCCCGATGGAGTCGGGATTCGAGAGTTCGAGTCACTGCGAGGGTGGACATGGCCGAGCGACGCGCAAGGCACCCCCCGCTTCTATAACGATCGTACTCGGCAAGGATGAACGGCCTCGAGCCATCGGGCCGCGGAGGGAACTGTCGCGAGTCTGATGGCTAGCGGGAGCTCTCCTTGCAACGGCTACGATTCGTGTGACCGTCGATGCTGGGGTGTCTGCTCTTCCTCGAGGTTACTCCCTTCGGTGCAGGTACTCTCGACACACCCTGCGATCAGCCATCGAACCCGGCCAGGAGCGGTGCGCGTGTTCGTTGACGCGGTGGTGCGTGCCGTCTAGGGGCTGGATCATTCCTTTCTCCGACCCTCAGTCGCACCGGTCCTCGTCAGAAGACAAGACGGACCGCGCAGCGAGACCAGCCACGAGTACAGCGCGCAGCTTCAACGCGCGGTCCGCCACGTCGCCGACGCCTGCCTCCAGCGATGACTCGAGACTCGCCATTCGTTGCAGAACCCTTATGGCGATCCGTGGTTGTGAGTCTTCGAGCGCTTCCGCGAGTTCGTGGCTGGCGTCGTGTACGCGAGTCAGATATGTCTCGTTCGAAATTTCAGGACGCTCTTCGCCTGCGATCTCGCAGAGGGTCTCGATGGCGATAGCGAGCGACTCCTCGGTGGGAGCCTGCTCGGCTGCACCGTAGGTAGGCACGCATGCTGTAGCCAGGAACACGATCGACTCGACGCTCAGGGCAGTGCTCACCCCTGGGATCCGCCCTAGCCCTCAGGAACGTCCTCGAAGTACAGCGGGGCCGGTGAAGCTGTCCCCGCATCGACGACTGCTCTGACATCGGCCTCGAGGTCGGCCGGGCTCTTCAGTTCTGCTCGTGCAGCCCAGGCGGGCTCAGAGTTACTCGACCTGACCGTCTCGCCGCTGTAGATGAACGCACCCGTGGAGTGCACGAGGATGTACCCGGGAGACTCCTGCTTCGCGAGCAAGAAGAACATGCCACGGTCGCCCTTCGCGAACGGCATGAACACCTCATCCACCTCGATCTCGAGACGCTCGGTCCCCTCCCCCTTCAGGACCTCATCGACCGAGACCACTGCATCGTAGAACTGGATCTGGCCGCCGCCGCCAGGACCGGGGTCGCCTGCAACGCGACCCGGCTCGAGGCTGGAGACCTCCCCGACCACGACCGTGTCAGCGGTCGCAACCAACTGATCGAAGGTTTCGACCCTGTAGCGATCGATCATCTCCGGCACGCCGGGCCCTTCGGTTGCGGAGCACGAGACCGCGAAGAAGACTCCCATGAGGGCGACGAGAACCGACCACCTCATGTTCCGCCCTCGATCCATGCTAGAGGTAACCATCGATGTGGTAGAAGTCTTGACTGCTGATGTATTTGGTCCCGGGGCCGTTCATACATGAGGTGCTCGTGCTGCCGGGGGCGTAATGGTGCAGCCCGAAACTGTGCCCGAACTCGTGGCACACGAGGTGCTTCTTCTCCTCAAGATTCCAAGGAGCGTCGATGTGATCCTTGTTGAACTCCACAGTCCAGTGTTCGCAGCGGTCCGCGGAGCCCTCGTCGTAGCAAAAAGCCCGACCCATCCACGTCGTGATCACATACCTTCGGCCCATACCTTCACCATTGAGGAAGGCCGATAGTAGGCGTATCCGACGGATAGAT
>JBKJXU010000134.1:0-28224 GCA_046716145.1 Actinomycetota bacterium | reverse complement strand
GGGCTGCGGGGCCTGGTCCGTCGCGGCCCCCGTGGCGGACGCCTCGCCCGTTCCACGATCTCCGGCATCGGCGCCCGATCCGTTCGTCGCACCGTCCGTGCGCGCCGCGGCCGCTGCGCCACCGCCTCCGGATCCACCACGGCCACGTCCCCGTCCGCCGCGGCGCCGCCTGCGGGCAGCGCCGGCGGGGGTACCCTCGCCGGTCGAGGCTGTGGGGGTGGTTCCGCCGGTGGGATCGCGGGGCGCCGCGTCCTTGCTCGCACCGGGGGTCGCCCCGGTCTGTGGATCCACGTCCGAACGCACCGCCGGGGCGGCGTCGGCTCGATCCATGCTCACTCCTTCCGCTCTGCGAGGAGGAACACGTGAGCGGTCGCAGATGAGGAATCCATCCATGCGGGAGCATGGCGGTGGGGGGTGTTCGTGCCCGCGCTGCAGGTGGTCCCGCGCGCCGGGCGTCGTGCGGTCTCGCGCACCCGGTCCGTATCCTCATCCGGCGCCCGCGTCCCGCGCGACGACCCTGGTGGGGCGTCCGGCGCGGTCGCGCGCCTCCTCGACTCCATCGCGATCCCCCGCCCGACCGTTCACGGTGAAAGGGCGGGGCACGTCTGGATCCGAGGATACCAGCGGACCTCCCCCGGCAGTGGGAGCGAAGGTCGTGGTCCATCGGCCCTTCCCGCTAGCCCGCCCTGACTAGTCAACGATCCCTAGATGACCGACGATCTGTCCCCCACACGGAACCCATCCGCGGACCGATGGTGCGATGGGCAGTGGGGGACGATGCTCCTGACGTGCACGTTCTCTCGAATGCCCAGGTTCGCTCCGACACCGCGCGGGCTGTCCGGGTACTCGTCGTGGACGACAACGACGGCTTCCGCGAGTCGCTGGCCGCGCTGCTGCATCGAGGGGACATCGACGTCGTGGGTACGGCCTCATCAGGCGCCGAAGCCCTCGAGCAGGTCCGGCGGCTGTCCCCCGACGTCGTGCTCATGGACGTGCGCATGCCGGACATGGATGGCATCGAGGCGACGCACACGCTGAAGGCGCTGCATCCCTCGATCGGTGTCGTCGCCCTCACGGGGATGGACGAACAGCGCTCGGTCCGCGACATGCTGGTCGCCGGCGCCACCGGCTACGTGCTGAAGGACTCGGACGGCGACGAGATCATGCACGCGATCCACCGGGCGGCACAGGGTGAGGCCGTGCTCTCCCCGGCCATCACGCAGAGCGTCATCGAGGAGCTCACGGAGTCGCTCGAACGCGAACGCCTGCGGGCTCGCCAGCTGGAGGTCGCTCAGGAAGCCTTGCTCGAACGGGCTGCGCACCGGCAGCAGCTGATGGGGAGACTCAGCCATGAGCTCCGGACCCCCGTCACCGTGATCCTCGGTCTCGCCCAGTCGCTCATCCGCTCACCGCAGTCGCCGGAGCGGCTCGAGGAGGCGCTCCGAACCCTCGAGGAGCGCGCACTCGGGCTCGCGACGCTGGTCGAGCGGTTCGAAGGCGCCGTGGAAGCGGGGCTCACCGAGTGGGCCGACGTCACGGCTCTGGCTCGCGAGATCGCCGAGGGTGAGGACCGGATCGTGGTCGAGGCCCCCGAGGACCCCGTGATGACCACGCTCAACCGGACGGCCGGTCTGCGGATCCTCCGCGAACTGGTCGACAACGCCCTCGCCTTCTCGGACACCGCTCAGCCGGTGACACTCGAGGTGGCGCGGGTCGGCGCCGCCATCGAGGTGCGGGTCCACGACCACGGGGCCGGGGTCGATCCAGAGGACATCGCCCGCATCTTCCAGCCGCTCGAACAGGCGGAGGCGCTGCACACCCGCACCCACCAGGGCGCCGGCCTCGGTCTCGGTCTGGCGCGGCTGTCCGCGCGCGCTATGGATGGCGACGTGGTGTTGGGCGCCACGACGCACCAAGGCTCGACGTTCGTGTGGATCGTGACGAGCGCGGGGTCCGACTGAGCCCTACGTGAAGCGGCGCATGTGGATGCTCAGGAGCATCCCGATCGCGATGAAGTTCGTGAGCATGGCCGAACCACCGTAGGACAGGAACGGCAGCGGGATGCCGGTGATGGGCATGATCCCGAGCACCATCCCCACGTTGACGAACATCTGGATCGCGAACAGCGAGGCGATCGCAGCCGCCACGTAGGGCCCGAACGGGTCCTTCGAGAGATAGGCCATCCGGATCGCTCGCCACAGGAGCAGCGCGAACAGCGACAGCACCACCATCGCCCCGACGAACCCGAACTCCTCCCCCGCCACCGTGAAGATGAAGTCCGTGTGCTGCTCGGGTACGTAGTCCAGGTTCGTCTGGGTGCCTGAGAGGTACCCCTTGCCGAGCACGCCGCCGGACCCGACGGCGATGAGTGACTGCTCCAGGTTGTACCGGACGTCCTCCGCCGCGTTCTCCGAATCCAAGAACGCCGTGATCCGCACCTTCTGGTAGTCCTCGATCACGTTGAGCTGGAACGCCAGCGCGATGAGCACGATCGAGGCGACGGCGAGCGCACCGAGGTGGCGCCACGTGGTGCCGGCGACGACCAGCACGCCGACCGCGATGGCGACGATGACGATGGCGGACCCGATCTCGACGTTGACGAGGAGCACCGTGACCGAGGAGCCGGCGACGATGAGGATCCGGACCACGTCTCGCAGTTCCGGGGCAGGGGTACGCAGCTCCGAACAGATCGCCGCCGCCACAACGAGGACCCCGATCTTCAGGAACTCCGGCGGTGATATCTGCAGCAGGTTCGCGCCGGGGATGTCGATGTACGCGCCGGTGGGCGACGAGACACCGGGGATGAGCAGGATCGCCATGAGGATCATGGAGCCGGCGAAGAAGAAGCCCGCGTAGACCTTGAAGAAGCGGTAGTCGAACGCCGCGATGACGACGACGAGCACGAGCCCCAGCACCACCACGAAGACCTGCCTCTTGACGCGTTGGAACGGATCGAGCCCGTCCTGGCGCAGGGTCTGGTTCGTGGCCGAGTACAGCAGGAACATCCCGACGATCACGAGCGTCGCGGTGGTGGCGAGCAGGACCCAATCGACGTGCTTGATCGGGCGGCGTTCCTGCGCGAAACTCCTGCCGGCCACGAGGTCCATCAGCGGTCCTCCGTGGACTCGCCGGAGCACCCCGGCCGCGAGGTCTCACCGAGGCCCTCGATACCCTCGATGATCGCCCGCGTGATCGGCGCCGCGACCTGGGCACCGAACCCACCCTGCTCGACCATCGTCACGATCACGTAGTCGGGATCGTCCACGGGCCCCACCATCGCCGCGAACCACGACGTGTCCTGGAACTGCTCGGTGCCGCGTTCGGCGGTCCCGGTCTTGCCTGCCACCGGCACCTGCGAGGTGGGGAAACCGCTGAAGGCGCACGCGGCGGTGCCGCCGGTGACCACATCGGCGAGCGCATGGCGGATGTAGGAGAGATCCTCGGCCGGATACGGCAGACGCTGGCCACACCGTGTGCTCGGGTCCTTCACGGGCGCGCCGTCCGCCGCGGTGATCCGCTCCACGAGGTACGGGCGGCACAGCCGCCCCCCGTTGGCGATGGCGCCGTAGGCGACCGCGAGTTGCAGCGGCGTGACCGCGATGTTCCCGGCGCCGGTCATGGTGAGGATGTCGCCGAACGGCTGCCACCTGCCGTCCTCGAAGAGTTCGGGATGCTCGGCCGCCCACGGCGCGTCGGGTACGAGCCCAGCGACCTCACCCGGGACATCGATCCCCGTGGGGGCCTGGAACCCCCACGCGCGCAGGGCTGCCTGCAGGGGCTGTGCGTTCGGGCTCAGCTGGTGATCGAGGTAGTACTGATAGAACTCCGACCCGAACCGGTAGAAGAAGGTGTCGCAGGACATGCGCAAGGCGTCGGCGAACGAGATGGACCGCCCCGACACGGGCTCCCAGTTCCGGAACGGATGCGCCGTGTCGGTCCCGTGCACGTAGGACGTGACGCACGGGTAGTAGCCACGCAGGTCGACGTCATCCAGGGCCTGGTCGGCGATGAGCGCGGTGACCGATTTCAGCGTCGAACCGGGCGTGTACGAGATCCCGGTCGCGCGGCTGACGGCCGGGGCCAGCTCATCGTTGCGCAGGAAGTTGGCTTGATCCTGCGTGAGCCCCCGCACGTACCATCGGGGTTCGTAGGAGGGCAGCGACGCCATCGAACGGATCGCGCCGGTGGCGGGGTCGAGGATGACCACCACGCCACCCGTCGCGCGGAGCGGCTCCCCTTTGGAATCCTCGAGGTTCCGGGCGGTCCCCATCCCGATGCCCAATTCCTGTTCGGCGATCCGCTGCCACCGGGCGTCCAACGCGAGGTGCAGGTTATCGCCCGGGGTCGCCTCGATCCGCGCGAGCTCGCGGATCGTCTCGCCGTCGGCGTTGACGATGAACTTCTGGCGGCCGCGGACCCCGCGGAGCGACGACTCGTAAACCGTCTCGATGCCGGCGCGGCCGATGACGTCGTTCGGCCCATAGTCGCGGGGATCCGCGCGGTCCAGGTCATCCTCGGTGATGAGGCCGACGTAGCCGAGCGAGTGTGCCGCGAGCGCCTTGAACGGGTAGGCGCGCACGCTCGCCTGCTGCACGTCGACACCGGGGAACAGTTCCGGGTGCTCACCGATGTAC
Organism: Actinomycetota bacterium; assembly: GCA_046716145.1. Lineage (GTDB taxonomy): Bacteria > Actinomycetota > UBA4738 > UBA4738 > HRBIN12 > AC-51. The sequence goes on along the minus strand of JBKJXU010000134.1, from coordinate 23,590 downwards.
AACTTCACTTCGATGTCGACGAACCCGGCGACCGGCACCGCCTGGAACGTGAAGTACTGCTTCGTGTTGATGGCCCGCGCAAGATCGGCGACGTCCATCTCCAAGACCTCGGCCAGACGGAGCACCACCTGCTCGGCGTCCGGTCCGAGCTCGTCACGCGTCACGCGTACCTGCAGGCTCGTGCGATTCTTGACGATCCTGAGGCCGTTGCGGTCGTAAATCAGCCCTCGGAGCGGCTCGAGGTATTCGAACCGCACGCTGTTCTCGCGTGCGCTCGAGCGGAAGGCCGGGCCCTCGAGGACCTGGAGGAACCACAGGCGGGTCGTGAGCGCCACGAACATCAATGCCACCAGCACCGCGAGCGCTCGGAGACGGGCCGATGAATGCTCCATCTAGAAACGCACCACCCTGCGCGCGACCGAGCCCTCGGCGACACGCCGCAAGAGCGGATAGAGGATCGGCGTGAGGACCGCGTTGTAGGCGGCCGAGAGGAGAGCGATCTTCGCACCGGCGGCGGGCGTCTCGCCGAACGCGCCGAGCAGGAACGCCGTGACCTCGTAGAACACCACGCCGGTGAAGCTGGCGAGGGCAACGATCATCGTCGGCACGAGCGGGGAGGACGAGACGATGAGGTGCCGGCCCATCCCCACGGCGTAGCCCACGAGCGTCAGCGTGAGCGCCGTGATCCCCTTCGGCTCGTGCAGCATGAAGTCCTGGGCCATCCCGGCGGCGAAGCCTACGAGGGCGCCATCGTTGGGCCCTCCCAGCAACGCGAAGACGATCGTGACCAGATAGAGCAACTCCGGCCGCACCCCGAGGAGGCGGAGTTCGGAGAAGGCGGTGGACTGCAGCAGGAGCGCGGTGACCACGATGAGCGTGACGAGGAGCACCCGGCGGATCACGCGGCGGGCTCCCCGGCGGCGGGCTCATCGGGAGCCGGCGTGATGAGCACCAGGACGAACGTGAGCGAAGAGAAGTCCACGACGGGGCGGACCGAGACGGACGTCTGCAGCTGGTTGTCGTCTTCGAAGACGCGGGAGACCTCACCGATCAACAGGTGCGGTGGGTAACGCCCCTGCTGCCCGCCGACCTCGTAGGCGACCGTGAACACCTGCGGCGGCGTCCCCGTGAGATCCAGGGGCCTCGTGATCAGGTCCATCCGCAGATCCTCGTCGCCCTGCCCCGTGAGGAGCCCGACCTCCCGGGTCGAGTCGATGACGCCGGCGACCGAGGCGTCGCGGTCGATGATGAGCTCGACGTCGGCCGCGTTCGCCGTCACGGACACCACACGCCCGACGAGCCGTGCGGAGCCCGAGCTACCGGTGACGACGGCCATGTCCACGCCCACGCCGTCGGCCTCGCCCTTGTCGATGGTGATGACCCGGTCGAAGTTCGACACGCCGTTGGCGATGACCACCGCCGGGACACCGGCCGGATCGAGGGTCTGGCGCAGGCCCACGATGTCGTACAGCTCGTCGAGGTCGCGCTGGAGTTCCTCGACGAGGGCACGCTCGGTCAAGAGTTGAGCCACCTGCTCGCGGAGGCTCCGGTTCTCCTCAGCCAGGGACGGCAGGTTCGCCAGACCGGAGAAGAAGTTGCCCACGGGGCGCGTCACCGAGGTCACGGCCTCCTGCATGGGGGCGAGAGCGGTGTGCACGGCGTCGCCGGCCCGGGCCAGTGGCCCGTCGGGGCCTTGGCGGTAGTCGAGCGTGATGATCAGGAGACTGCAGGAGACGAGTCCGGCGACCAGGAACCGTGCGCTCCGGGGCCGGCCGCGGGGAACCGCCACCCGCTACCGCCTGGTGCTCGGGCTCACCAGGACGCGCTGGAGGACCTCGAACTCCTCGAGGCACTTCCCCGAGCCGAGCACCACGGCCTGCAACGGCATGTCCGAGATCCGGATCGGCATGCCAGTTTCGTGCCGCAAGCGGCGGTCCAGGCCGCGCAGGAGCGCGCCGCCGCCGGTGAGCATGATGCCGCGGTCCATGATGTCGGCGGAAAGCTCGGGGGGCGTGCGGTCCAGCGTGCTCTTGATCGCATCGATGATCGCGTTCACCGGCTCTTCGATGGCGCGGCGGATCTCCTCGGCGCTGATCGTGATCGTCTTCGGCAGGCCGCTCACGAGGTCACGGCCCTTGATCTCGGCGACGAGTTCCTCGGGCATCGGGAAGACCGAGGCGATCGCGAGCTTGATCGCTTCGGCCGTGCGCTCGCCGAGCAGCAGCGAGTATTCCTTCTTCACGTGCTGGATGATCGCCTCGTCGAGTTCGTCGCCGCCGATACGGATGGACGTAGACGTGACGATCCCGCCCAGCGAGATGACGGCGACCTCGGTGGTGCCGCCGCCGATGTCGACGATCATGTTGCCCGTGGGCTCGTGGATCGGAAGGCCGGCGCCGATCGCGGCCGCCATGGGTTCCTCGATGATGTAGGAGCGGCGGCTGCCCGCGGCGATGGTGGCCTCCTCCACCGCACGCTGCTCAACGCCGGTGATGCCCGAGGGGACGCACACGACCACCCTCGGCTTGGCGAAGAGCCGGCGCTTGTGCACCCGCTGGATGAAGTACCGAAGCATCTTCTCGGTGACGTCGAAGTCGGCGATGACGCCGTCCTTCAAAGGACGCACCGCCTGGATATGGCTCGGGGTGCGGCCGATCATCCGCTTGGCCTCGGACCCCACGGCCAAGATGGCGCCCGTGAGCGTGTTGATGGCGACGACGGACGGCTCGTTCAGGACCACGCCGCGTCCGCGCACGTAGACGAGTGTGTTCGCGGTTCCGAGGTCGACAGCCATATCTCGACCCAGGAACCCGAGCACCCCCTCCGTTCCGCCTTGGCGGGACGTGGGTGAAGAAGGTCGTTGGATCCGCTCGGCCATGGGATTCCGCAGGTCATTCAACAGGAGGCGGTGGCGCCCTGGCAACCGCAGCCCCTGGATCCACGGATCCGTGACAGGTACCCTGCGCCCATGGCGAGCTCGGTGCTGTTCCCTGGGCAAGGATCCCAGAGCCTCGGGATGGCCGACGTATGGGCGACCCATGAGGCCGGCCTGGCCGTACTCGACGCCGCCTCGGAAGCGCTCGGACGCGACGTCGCAGCCGGGTGTCACGACGAGAACGCGCTGGTCACGACCTCTTTCGTCCAGCCCGCGCTGCTGGCTTGCGGGGTCGCGGCATGGGAGATCCTGCGGGCGGAGGGGCTCACGGAGGTGGTGGGCGTCGCGGGGCACTCGCTCGGGGAGTTCGCTGCCTTGGTGGCGTGTGGAGCGCTCTCGCTGACTGACGCACTCGGCCTCGTCATCGTCCGTGGGGAGGCGATGCAACGAGCAAGCGAGGATCGCCCGGGGACGATGACGGCGCTGCTCGGCCTGGGGACCGAAGACGCCGAAGCCCTCTGCGATGAGGTCCGTGGCGACGAGGTGCTCGTCGTCGCGAACGAGAACTCACCGGCGCAGGTGGTGGCGAGCGGCACGGTGGAGGCGATCGAGCGGCTCGAGGCGCTCGCCAAGGAACGCAAGACCCGCGCGATCCGCCTGCAGGTCGCGGGCGCCTTCCACAGCGAGCTGATGCGCCCGGCCGTGCAGCCGGTGCTCGACGCACTCGCGGACATCCTGGTCCGAGATCCATCCATCCCGATCGCGGCGAACGTGACGGGCGAGTTCGTGTCTGACGGCGCCCGGCTGCGCGAGCTGGTCGGACGCCAGGTCGTGTCGCCGGTCCGCTGGGAGACGAGCATCCGTACGCTGGCGGCGGCAGGAGCGAGCCGGTTCCTGGAAGCGGGCACGGGCGACGTCCTCACGAGGCTGATGAAGCGGATCGTGCCCGAGGCCGAGGCCTCGGCCGTCGGTTCACCCGAGATGGCTGCCGCGGTCAACGGGCGATAGCCACCGGACCCGGCTCCGCGCCTGTTCCGATATCCTCGGCGCCGTGACCAGGCACGCCACCATCACCGGTGTCGGCTCGTCGCTCCCTCCTCGCCTCGTTCCCAACACATGGTTCGAGGACAAGGTGGAGACATCCGACGAGTGGATCCGCGACCGCACGGGCATCGAAACACGCCACTTCGCCGCAGACGGGGTCGTGACCTCTGACCTCGCGGTCGACGCAGCCCGCGTCGCACTCGAGACCGCGGGCATCACCGCCGAGCAGGTCGGCGTGATCATCTGCGCAAGCGTGACCGGCGACACGCCGTTCCCGGCCACCGCTGTCTGGGTGCAGAAGAAGATGGGCTTGTCCTGCCCCGCGTTCGACGTGAACGCGGCGTGCGCGGGCTTCTCCTACGGCTTGGCGACCGCGACGGCCTTCGTCGAGTCCGGCATGGCCGACACCGTGTTGCTCATCGGCGCGGAGGTGTTCAGCCGGATCTTGGACTTCGGCGACCGCCAGACCTGCGTGTTGTTCGGCGACGGCGCGGGCGCGACGGTGATCCAGGCGAGCGAACGGCCGGGGATCGAGTCCACGGTCTTAGGCGCCGACGGGACCGCCGCGGAGATCTTGATCATGCCCGGGGGTGGGTCCCGCGAACCGGCGACCGTGCAGACCGTGCAGGCCGAGCGGCACCGGATCCAGATGCCGAACGGCCGCGAGGTCTTCAAACGCGCGGTGAAGGAGATGGCCGCCTCGTGCCGCGAGGTCCTCGAGAAGAACGGCCACACACCCGAAGACGTCGACCTGCTGATCCCCCACCAGGCGAACGCGCGCATCATGACCGCGGTCGCAGACCGCTTGCACATCCCGGCCGAGAAGGCGGTGATCGACGTCGCCGAGGTCGGCAACACGAGCGCCGCCTCGATCCCGATCGCCCTGGACCGCGCCTACCGCGCGGGCAGGATGGCCGAAGGCGACCTCGTGCTGTTCACCTCGTTCGGCGCCGGACTCACCTGGGGCGCCACGGTGATGCGCTGGACCATGCCGAAGGTCGGCGCATGACCGGCAAGGTCGCGGTGATTACCGGGGGGTCCCGGGGGATCGGGCGTGCGTGCGGCATCCATCTGGCCGCCGCGGGCTGGACCGTCGCCATCGGGTACCGGTCGAACGAGGCCGACGCGAAGGAGACCCTCGACGCGCTGGAGGCGGCGGGGACACCGGGCATGGCCGTGCATCTCGATGTCACCGATGAACAGAGCGTCCAGGAAGCGTTCCGGCGCGTCGCCGACGAAGCCGGTGGCGTCACGGGCCTCGTGAACAACGCGGGGATGAGCCGGGACGGCCTGCTGCTCAAGTACCCGATGGATGTGTACGAACAGACGATGGCGACGAATCTGCGCGGCGCGTTCCTGTGCTCACGGTCAGCGCTCCGGGGCATGCTGCGCGCCAGATGGGGCAGGATCGTGAACATGTCCAGCGCGGTGGCCCTGCATGGCAATGCGGGCCAGACCGTGTACGCCGCGACGAAGGCGGGGCTGGTCGGCTTGACGAGGTCCCTGGCCCGCGAGGTGGGCGGCAAGGGCATCACCGTGAACGCTGTCTGCCCGGGGCTGTTGGATACCGAGATGACGTCGCACCTGACCGAGGATGCGCGGGCGTACTACCTCGACCAGACGCCGGTGCAACGGGCGGCCACCCTCGATGAGGTTGCGGCGGTCGTGCGCTTCCTCATGGATGAGGAGGCGTCGTACGTGAACGGCGCGGTGATCCCCGTGGACGGTGGGCTCACCGCGTAGGCATCCGTGACCGCGACCGCTAGGCTTGCGCGGTCGCCCTGACCAGGAGGAACCGAACCTATGACCGATCGCGCGGAGATCGAAACCCGCGTCCGCAAGGTGCTCGCCGAGCAACTGGCCGTCGACGAGGTCCAGGTGGTGCCCGACGCCCGTTTCGCCGAGGACCTCAACGCCGACTCCCTCGACCTCGTCGAGGCCGTGCTCGCCCTTGAAGAAGAGTGGAGCATCGAGATCCCCGAGGATGAGATGGAGCAGGTGAAGACCGTGGGCGCCGCGATCGACATGGTCGCGACGAAACTCGGCATCAGCTGAGCCCGCCCACTCCGGACCCCGTGAGCGAACGACGTCGCGTCGTCATCACCGGCATCGGGCCGGTCACCCCCATCGGGACGGGGGTCGATGACTTCTGGACCGGGCTCACGACGGGGCGCAACGGCGTTCGCACGATCACGAACTTCGATGCGAGCGACCTGTCCGCGACCGTCGCCGGCGAGGTCCCGGACTTCGACCAGAGCCGCTGGCTCGAACCCAAGGAGATCCGGCGCACCGATCCGTTCGTGCAGTTCGCGCTGGCATCGGCGAAGCTCGCCTGGGCCGACGCCGGGTCCCCCGAGGTCCTGTCCGAGCGCGGCGGGGTGATCTTCGCCACCGGTATCGGCGGGATCCAGACGCTGCTCACCCAACACGCGGTGCTCCTGGAGAAGGGACCGGGGCGCGTCTCGCCGTTCATGGTCCCGATGCTCATGGCCAACGCGGCCGCCGGTCACGTGGCGATGCTCTATGGACTCACGGGGCACAACATGGCGACCCTGTCCGCCTGCGCATCGTCGAACCACGCGATCGGCGAGGCGATGCGGCTCATCCGCGACGGCTACCTCGACCTCGCTGTGGCCGGGGGCTCCGAAGCGGCGACCGTCCGCCTCACCGTGGCGGCCTTCGCCCAGATGACGGCGCTCACGAAGAACCCGGACCCCGAGACGGCCTCGCGGCCGTTCGACGCCGATCGCAACGGGTTCGTGCTCTCCGAGGGCGCCGCCACGCTGATCCTGGAGTCTGAGGAGCACGCACGCGCTCGGGGTGCACGCATCTACGCCGAGGTCGCCGGCTACGGAGCCTCCGATGACGCCCACCACATCACCGCACCCGACCCGAAGGGCTCGGGCGCCACGCTCGCGATGCGCTGGGCGCTGCGCGACGCCGGTGCCGAGCCGGCCGACGTCTCCTACGTGAACGCGCACGGGACCTCCACACCGCTCAACGATGCGGCCGAGACCGTGGCGATCAAGGCGGCGCTCGGCGAGGACCTCGCCCACGCGGTCGCCGTGTCCAGCACGAAGTCCATGACCGGGCACATGCTCGGGGCCGCCGGCGCCGTGGAGGGCGCCGTCTGCGCCCTCGCGATCGCGCACGGCGTGATCCCTCCCACGATCCACTACGCGACCCCCGACCCCGACTGCGATCTGGACGTCACGCCGAACGAGGCGCGCGATCTCGACGTCACGCTGGCGCTGTCCAACTCGTTCGGGTTCGGTGGGCAGAACGCCTGCGTGGCGTTCCGCAAAATCTAGGGAAGCTCGGCCCTCAGTCCATCGAGGAACGGAGCCAACTCCAGCCGTTCCACGTGAGCCGATGCGCCGTCCCCTCGATCTCCAGACCGAAGCTCACCCGCTCGGGTGAGGTGGCATCCCCGACGGCGAACGAGCGGTCGCCGAGTGCGTGGAGCTCGTCTTCGGTGGCGTTCGCGGGACTCAACAACCACAGACGGCCACCGCGCTCGTAGACGCGCAAGAGCGGCTCCCAGGGGCTCGTGCTCCGGTAGGCGCCCTCGAGCGCGCTCCAGGACACATCCGGGGCGAGACCCGAGCGTTCGACGCCCTCACGGACGTATCGCGACGGACCATGCCCCAGTTCCACGACCGAACCTGACGCGTCGCGGCGCACGACGACAGGGAACCGCTCGAGCACGGGATGGGGCGCGATCAGCAGCCCCTCGCCAAGCCTCTCGAGCCGCACCCCGACCGGGCCGGCTTCGAGGAACACGCCGCCCTCCTCGGGCCGCAGGCGCCACGAACGTTCCTCGCCGACGAACGTGCCGCCGTAGGCATCGGCACCCTCGATCCGGTCGGCCGGGGGGAAGGCCGGGACATCGGGCAGCGGCTCGCCCGCGAGCGCTGCCGCGACGAGGTCGAGCGCGTACCACGCCACCGGCTTGCGATCGCCCCAGCCGTTCATCAAGATCACGACGCCGAGCCCTGCGGCCGGGCGGACGGCCATGAGACCGTTGAACCCCACGTTGGTCCCGGTATGCCAGACGGTCCGATGCCCGCCGACCTCCCCGCCCATCCAGCCGTACCCGTAGCGCTCACCGGGGTCCTCGCTGTCCTCGTGAGGGCCGATCCACGTCGCGAACGGCTCCCGATCCAGAAGCGGCGCGCCGCCGGCGAGGAGCACGCGCAGGTACGCGCACATGTCCACGACCGTCGAGACGACGGACCCGTCCGCGGTGGTGCTCGTCTGCCACGACGTGGGGGCGAGCAGGTGCTGCAGGTGCGCCGGCCGATCGGTGCGCATGGGCAGGTACGGCGTCGCGCTGTCGGCTCGTTGGGCATCGACCATCCACCCCTCGGAGTCGACCATCCCCAGCGGGCCCAGGATCCGCTCATGGATCAACCGCGCCAGCGGCGTGCCGGTGACGTGCTCAAGGGCGAAGCCGACGATCTTCCACCCCACGTTGGAGTAATGCGCCCGCGAACCGGGTGGCCACACCGGCGGCTCCTCACGCAACGGCGCGACGTCGGCCATCCCCCATGGCGCCGCATCTCCACCGCTAGGGAGCCCCGCCGTGTGCGTCATCAGGTGGTGCAGCGTCACGGGTCCGAACGGCTCGGGCAGCTCCAGCCACGGCAGGATCGTGTTGATCGACACGTGCAGATCGAGCCGCCCGGCGGCCGCCTCCTGCGCGGCGATGAGCCCGGCGAACGACTTGGACATCGACGCGATCTGGAACCGCGTGTGCGGGGCGATCGGGGTGCCTCGGTCGACGTCGGCCAAGCCGCGCACCACCGCGCCGAGGACCTCTTCGCCGTCGGTGACGGCCAGGGCCATCCCCGGTGCATGGGTCAGCGGGAGTTGCCGCTCGACGGCCTCGCCGATCCGGTCGAAGGCCTCCTGGAGCCCGGCCACAGCGCCGCTATCCGAAGAAGAGCTTCAGTTCGCGCTCGGCCGAGGCGACCGAGTCCGAGCCGTGCACGATGTTCTCCCCTATCAGCGTCGCGAAGTCACCACGGATCGAGCCGGGTGGGGCGTCGACCGGGTTCGTCGGTCCCATCAGCGTTCGCCAGCACGTGATGGCGTCCTCTCCGGTGACCTTCGCGACGACGACGGGACCTCCGGTGATGAACTCGACCAGTTCGCCGAAGAACGGCTTGTCGCGGTGCTCGCCGTAGTGCTCTTCCGCGCTGGCGCGGTCGATGGTGAACAGCCGCATCTCCTCGATGCCGAGGCCCTTCGCCTCGACGCGGCGGAGGATCTCGCCGATCAACCCGCGGCGCACGCCGTCGGGTTTCACGATCAGCAAGGTGGATTCGATGGCCATCGGTGGTTCCTTCCTTGTCGGCTTCAGCGCGGGTGAGTCTAGACAGCGGCGAGCGCACGCTGGGCGTCGGCCACGGTGAACAGCGACCCGGTCACCAAGATGGCGTCGCCGGGACCGGCTGCCGCCCGCGCAGCAGCGAGGGCTTCACCGACGCTCGGGTGCACGTGGACCTGCGTTGCGCCGCCGAGCGCCACTCGCTCGAGTAGCTCGGGCTCCGCGCTCCGGACGCTGTCGTTGCGCGCGACGTGCAGCTCGTCTGCGAGCGCCGCGAGCGGTCCCACCACCCCGGCGACGTCCTTGTTCGCGCTCACCGCCATCACGACGTGCAAACGCTCCCACCGGAAGGCACGCGCGAACGCCCCCGCCAGGGCCGCCGCCCCGTCGGGGTTGTGCGCGCCATCCAGGACCACGAGCGGCTCGTGGCCCACCACTTCGAGCCGGCCCGGGACCCGCGCCGCGGCGAGCCCTTCGCGCAGCGCCTCTTCATCCAGGCGGCCGTCCGTCAGCGCTTCGAACGCGACGATGCCGGCGGCAACGTTCGCGACGGCGTAGTCGCCGAACATCGGCAGGAACAGGTCCTCGAAGGTCGCTCGAGGCGTCCGAAGGCGGAACGACTGCCCGCCCACGGCCAGCAGGATCTCCTCTACCTCCCAGTCGGCGCCCTCGTGCAGGAGGCGGGCGCCGACCTCATCGGCACGGCGAGCAAGGACGAGCGCGACCTCCGGATCCTGCTCGCGGATCACCCCGGTCCGCCCATCCTTCAAGATCCCGGCCTTCTCCCCCGCGATGTCGGCCAGCGTCGGTCCGAGTTCGGCGACGTGGTCCAACCCGATGGGCGTGATGATCGCCACATCGCCGGCCACGAGGTTCGTGGCATCCCACGATCCGCCCATCCCCACCTCGATCACGCCGAGGGCCACCGGCTTGTCGGCGAACCACAGGAATGCGAGCGCCGTCACCGCCTCGAAGTAGGTGACCGGCCCCGTCGCGAGCGCGTCGACATGGTCGAGGAACGGCTGCAGGTGCGCCCATTCGGCAGCGAACTCCCCTTGGGTCATGTCGGTGCCGCACACGCTGAACCGCTCGGTGACCTCGCGCAGGTGCGGCGAGACGTACAACCCGGTCGTCAACTCGTGCGCGCACGCGACGGCGGCCGTCGCTCGCGCGGCGGTCGACTTCCCGTTCGTGCCCGTCACGTGGATCGTGGGGTAGGTGAGTTGCGGTTGGTCCAACAGATCGCAGAGCGCTCGGATTCGGTCGAGCGACGGTCCTGGCATATGCTCGGGCTGGCGAGCATCCAGCGCGGCGAGCGCCTCGGCGAACCGCATCACGCCGGCTCGGGCGCGCCGAGCACCGTTTCGATCGAGGCTTCGGAGGCCTCCTCGGTTTCCAGCGATACGACGTTGCCGGCCTCGCGCACATCGGCAGCCGCGAGGGCGAGCTTGGCGAGCCGCTCAGCCGTATCGCGGACCCGCACCCGATCGGCGGGCACCCGCAGCGACACCTTCGCCAGGGCCTTCTCCTTGCGGACCGCGGAGAGCACCGTGGCCGCGACATCGAAGACCTCCGGGTCAGCGCCGTCGGCGATCGCCATCTCGTCTGCATCCGGCCACGTGGCGCGGTGGATGGTTCCCTCCTTCCACCACGACCAGACCTCTTCGGTCACGTACGGCAGGAACGGGGCGAACAGCCGCAGCAAGACATCCAGAGCCAGGCGGAGCGCAGCGACGGCGCTGCCGGCCGGCCCCGCCCCGTTCGCCCCGTAGGCGCGCTGCTTCACGAGCTCGAGGTAGTCGTCGGTGAGCCGCCAGAAGAACCGCTCCACCAGATCGAGCACCTTCGCGTGCTCATAGTCATCGAACGCAGCGGTCGCGCCCCGGATGACCTCACGCAGCGAGGCGAGCATCGCCAGATCGAGCGGGTCGGTGATAAGCCCCGGCTCGGCCTCCATCCCCAGGGCGAACCGCGACGCATTCAGGATCTTGATGGCGAGCTTGCGGCCTATCTTCATCTGCTGCTCGTCGAAGGTGGCATCCACCCCGAGCCGAGCGCTGCCCGCCCAGTACCGGACGGCGTCGGCCGAGTGCCGTTCGAAGACCTCGGTCGGGACCACGACGTTGCCCTTGGACTTCGACATCTTCTTGCGGTCCGGATCGAGCACGAACCCGCTGATGGCGGCATGGGTGAACGGCAGCGAGTCGTGCTCCAGATGCGCCTTGAGGACCGTGTAGAAGAGCCACGTCCGGATGATCTCGTGCGCCTGTGGACGCAGATCCATGGGGAACAGCCGTCCGAACAGGTCGGGGTCGTCTTCCCAACGCCCCGCGATCTGCGGCGTGAGCGAGGACGTGGCCCAGGTATCCATCACGTCGGGGTCGCCCGTGAAGCCGTTCGGTTCGCCGCGCTGTTCGGCCCTGAAGCCAGGCGGCGCATCTGCCTGGGGGTCGATCGGCAACACCGACTCCTCCGCAAGGATGGGGGTGTCGTACGCGGGCTCCCCATCGGCATCCGTCCGGTACCACACCGGGAACGGCACCCCGTAGTACCGCTGCCTGCTGAGAGCCCAGTCCTGGTTGAGCCCCTCGACCCACGACGTGTAGCGGGCGCCCATGAACCCTGGGTGCCAACGCATCTCCCGACCCCGTGCCAGGAGTTCTTCTTTGAGCTGGAGCGTCCGCACGAACCATTGCCGGCTCGTGATGACCTCGAGCGGCCGGTTGCCGTTCTCGTAGAACTTGACGGCGTGGCGTACGGGCTCGGGCTCGCCGATGAGCCACCCGCCCTCGCGCAGCGACTCCACGATGGCGCGCCGAGCCTGCTTCGCACCCTTGCCGGTGAGCACCGTCATCGCGGCGTTGGCGGCCTCCGGATCGTTCGACTCCCATCCGGGCTCGCCGAACCGGCCTTCGATCAACGTGCCGTCGCGCCGGATCACGACGCGCGCGGGCAACCCGAGTTCGCGCCACCACACCACGTCGGTGACGTCGCCGAAGGTGCAGATCTGCGCGGCTCCCGTGCCCTTCTCCGGGTCGGCGAGCGCGTGGGCCACCACGGGCACGGGCACGCGGAACAACGGCGTCAGCACCGTCGATCCCACGAGCCGCGTGTACCGTTCGTCCGAGGGGTTCACCACCACCGCGACGCAGGCGGGGATGAGCTCGGGGCGCGACGTCTCGACCTGGATGCTCCCGGATCCGTCCTGCAGGTCGAAGGCGATCCGCTGATAGGTGCCCTCGGTCTCGCGATCCTCGATCTCTGCCTGGGCGACCGCGGTTTGGAAGTCGACGTCCCACATCGTCGGCGCCTCCGCCGTGTATGCCTGGCCGCGACCCACGAGCCGTAGGAACGCCCGCTGCGAGGCACGCCGCGATACGTCGCTGATCGTCGTGTAGGTCTGGGTCCAGTCCACCGAGAGCCCCAGGAGGCGGAAGAGCGACTCATAGGCCTTCTCGTCCTCGGCGGTGAGCTGCTCACAGAGTTGGATGAAGTTCCCCCGGCTGATGGCGACGGGGTGATCGTCGGGGCGATGCAGGCCCGAAACGTCGAACGCCGGATCGAACGGGAGCGATGGATCGCAGCGCACCCCGAAGTAGTTCTGGACCCTGCGTTCGGTGGGCAACCCGTTGTCATCCCAGCCCATCGGGTAGAAGACCTCGAACCCCCGCATCCGCTTGTAGCGCGCGACGAGGTCCGTGTGGGTGTAGGACATCACGTGCCCCACGTGCAGCGATCCGCTCGCCGTGGGCGGCGGCGTGTCGATCGCGAATATCTGGTCGCGGGTCTTCGAACGATCGAAGCGGTAGGTGCCGTCGGCTTCCCAGCGCTCGCCCCACGCGGCTTCCAGGCCGTCGAGCGATGGCTTCTCAGGGACGTTCATCGAGGGCCCATCCTACGGAACGCTCGCGCACGCCCGGCGCCCCTACGGAGAGGGTGAGGGCTCGTCCACCGCCGTGTAGCGCAGTTCGAAGCCGCCGCCGGTGAGCTTCAGCGACGGCCGGCCGCCCTCCCCGTCCTGGATCCGCCAGCCGTCCACCTCCGTGAACGCCTTCAGGTACGCCGACTCCAGTTCCATGAGCGAGGCGTCCTCACACGCTCTGGTGGTCACCGAGATACCGCCCAGGCGTACCGACCCGCTCCCCGCCTCGTAGGAACCGCCGTAGTGGTTGCATGCGGAGGTCCCGCCGAGCTCGGTGCCGTCGAAGCGCAGGTCGACGATGGTTCCGGCCGGCACCTCGATGCCGAGCCTCGCGATCGACCAGGGATCGAGCACCCAGGTGGGGCCGACCAGCCGCTCGGCGCTACCCGAGCACGCGGTCACGGCCACAACGATCACGGCGAGGATCGAGGCTCTTCGCACGGAGACCTTCAGCCGGCCGAGCCTCTGAACGTGAGCAGCAGCGAACCTCCGGCGTCGAACAGGCTCAGGCGATCGGCATCCACGAGCCACGTCGTGGTCGCCCCCAACACGGTCAACACGGTGCGCTCCTGCTCCATGACCGGCCCGGGGCACGCCATCCTCGTCGTCGCGAGCGGACCGAACGACAGATCACCCGTGACGTCCTGCATGACCGCGTCCCCGGTCGTGAGCTCGAAGGTGCCTGTGAAGCGGTTGCAGCCGGCCGACCCGGATGCCTGATCGCCATCGAGCAGGAGCGTCGGCTCGGTACCCGCGACCACCGACGTCACCGCACCGGGCCCCGCGACGATCGTCTCGAGGATCCAGTGTGTTCCTTCGAGCGGGAGCGGAGCCATCGGCACATACCTCGTGAAGCGGAGAGGCGTGGCGCCGCCGCCGAGCATCAGGGTCCCGTCACCTATCGCGAACGTGCTCACATCGGCGAGTTCCGCGATGAAGGCCGCCTCCAGAGCCATGCGAGGTTCGTCGCAGGCCATCTCGGTCATGGACACCGCCTCCACCGAGATCGACCCGCCGTCGGTCGCCACGTAGGTGCCGCTGTAGAGGTTGCATCCCGAAGAGCCGTTGGCTCGCTTGCCGTCGAAGGAGACCTCGGCGCGGACGCGGGGGACCGGCGCCCCCACCAGTGCCGTCACGGAGGCGTCATCGAGCACCCAGGTGATGCCCGTGAGACGGTCCGGGTCGGTCCCGGGATCGACGCTCCCACAGGCGATGAGCGACACGAGGGTCGCGGTGGTTGCTCGCAGCATCACGCCGAGCGTTCGTGGCGCTCGGGCGCGGCCTTCTTCTTCGAGGGCGTCTCCCGCGGCACGAGCGTGGGGTTCACACCCGTCAGCACGACGTCGCGATCGACGAGGCACTTCGTGACGTCTTGGCGCGAGGGCAACTCGTACATCACGTTGAGCAGGACCTCTTCCATGATGGCTCGCAGACCACGGGCACCGGTCCCGCGTGTGATCGCTTGCTCCGCGATAGCGGCCATCGCATCATCGGTGAACTCGAGTTCCACACCGTCGAACTCGAAGAACCGCTTGTACTGCTTCACGAGCGCGTTCCGCGGCTTCGTGAGGATGTCCACGAGCGCGGACTCGTCGAGGCTGTCCACGTGGGTGAGCACCGGCAGGCGGCCCACGAACTCGGGGATGAGCCCGTACTTGAGCAGGTCCTCCGGGAGCACCTGGCCGAAGAGCGCCCCGAGGTCCTTCTCCTCGCGAGCCAGGATCTCCGCGCCGAACCCCACACCCTTCTTGCCGATGCGCGACTCGATCACCGTGTCGAGCCCCGCGAACGCACCGCCGCAGATGAACAGGATGTTCGTGGTGTCGATCTGGATGAACTCCTGGTGCGGGTGCTTGCGGCCACCTTGCGGGGGGACGCTCGCCTGGGTGCCTTCCAAGATCTTCAGCAGCGCCTGCTGCACGCCCTCACCGGAGACGTCGCGGGTGATCGACGGGTTCTCGGACTTCCGTGCGATCTTGTCGATCTCGTCGATGTAGATGATGCCGGTCTCCGCCTTCTTGACATCGAAGTCGGCCGCCTGGATCAGCTTCAACAAGATGTTCTCGACGTCTTCGCCGACGTAGCCGGCCTCGGTGAGCGCCGTAGCGTCTGCGATCGCGAACGGGACGTTGAGCATGCGCGCCAAGGTCTGCGCCAGGTAGGTCTTGCCGCACCCGGTGGGTCCCAGGATCAGGATGTTCGACTTCTGCAGTTCGACCTCGGAGTCCTTCTGGCCGACCTGGATCCGCTTGTAGTGGTTGTAGACGGCGACGGCCAGGACCTTCTTCGCGAAGTCCTGCGCCACGACGTACTCGTCGAGGAAGGAGTAGATCTCGGCGGGCTTCGGCAGATCGTCGAGCTTGAGCTCAGCGGTCTCGGAGAGCTCTTCCTCGATGATCTCGTTGCACAGCTCGATACACTCGTCGCAGATGTACACGCCGGGGCCGGCGATGAGCTTCTTCACCTGCTTCTGGCTCTTCCCGCAGAACGAGCACTTCAGCAGGTCGGAGTCTGCGAACTTCGCCAACGCCGGTCCTTCCTCTCGCCCGACACCGTTCGACCGGGCTCATCGCCCGGTCGTGGAGTCGGATATTACGCCCCGTTCGGGCTCGTCGCTGTCAACGCGGGGGTGATCCCGCGACCCGTGATGATCTCATCGATGGCCCCGTACGCCAGTGCATCAGGGGCCGTCAGGATGAAGTCACGGTCCGTGTCCTTCGACACTTTCTCGAGCGTCTGGCCCGTGTGCGTGGAGATGATCTGCTCCAGCAGAGCCCGCAGACGCATGATCTCCTTCGCCTGGATCTCGATGTCGACGGCCTGACCCTGCGCGCCACCGTGCGGCTGGTGCAGCAAGACGCGTGAGTTCGGCAACGCGAACCGCTTGCCCTTGGCACCGGCCAACAGCAGAACCGCGGCGGCGCTCGCGGCGAGCCCCATCACGATCGTGGAGACGTCGGGCTTGATGTACTGCATCGTGTCGTAGATCGCGAGCAGCGCCGAGACGTCGCCGCCTGGTGAGTTGATGTAGAGGTTGATGTCCTTGCCCGGATCCTCGGACTCCAGGTGCAGCAACTGCGCCATGATCAGGTTGCCCACGACGTCGTCGATCGGCGTGCCGAGGAACACGATCCGGTCCTTGAGCAGCCTCGAGTAGATGTCGAACGAGCGTTCACCGCGGCTCGTCTGTTCGATCACCACGGGGACCATGTAGTTCTGCGCGGGTTGGATCGTCATGCGTTCTCCTTCGTCGCCTCGGGCGCAGCGTCCGCGGACACGTCCGCCGCTCCTGGGCTCTCCTCGGTGGTATCGGCGCGTTCGACCAGCAGGTCGAGTGCCTTCGTACGGATGATATCCCCGGCCAGGGCAACGATCTGCCCGCTGCGGTCGAGCTGTTTGGCGAGTTCCTTCGGGTCTCGGTCATAGGCCTTGGCGAGCGAACCGACCTCGGCGCCGATCTCTTCGGCAGAAACCTCGATCCCCGCGGCGCGCGCGATGCCCTCCAGGACGAGGTCGGCCTTGATCGCGCGGACCGCGTGGTCGCGGCTGTCGGACCGGAGGCGTTCGTGATCCCACCCCTGGATCTCCAGCATCTGCTCGAGCGAGATCCCGTAACGCCCGGCGTTGTCTTCGGCGTGCTTCATGCGATGGGTCGTCTCGTCCTCGATCAGGGACTCGGGGAGGTCCACCTGCACGGTGTCGATCATGGCCTGCAGGATCCGGTCGCGAACCACGCCTTGGACCTCGCGTTCCTTCACCTCGACGAGCTTCGTGCGCAGATCGGCGCGCAGTTCCTCCATCGTGTCGAACTCGCTCGCCGTCTTCGCCAACTCGTCGTCGGCCTCAGGCAGCTTGAGCGCCTTCACGTCCTTGACCAAGACGGTGAACGACACCTCGTTCCCGCCGCCCACCTCCTCGCCGAATCGCTCCGGCAGCGTCGAGGTGAACTCCAAGATGTCGCCGGGCTTGGTGCCGGGGAGCTTCGCGTCGAAGTCCTCACCGAGCTCGGCGGAGCCCACGTTGTAGAGGTAGTCCTCGCGTGCGAGCGCCTCCACGGGCTCGCCGTCGCGCCGCACCGTGACGTTCGCGGTGACGAAGTCGCCCTCGATCACCGGACGCTCGACGGGCTCCAGTTCGCCGAACTGCCGTTGCAGCCGCTCGACCCACTGCGCCACTTCCTCATCACCGACCTCGACCGCCGGCTTCGTGGCTGAGACGCCGGTGTAGTCGGCTTCGGTGAACTCCAGCCGCGGGCGGACCTCGACGACGGCGGTGAAGATGAACGGCTTGCCCGGCTCCATCTGCTCGACGTCGACGTCCGGCTCCCCGATCGGCGCCAGATCCTCATCGGTGACGGCGTCGCGGTAGTAGGCCGGGACGCTCGCCTGGACGAACTCGTCGAGCACGACGTCCTGCCCCACCTGCGCATCGATGATCGGCTTGGGAGCCTTGCCGGGACGGAACCCCGGGATCTTCACCTCGCGGGCGATGGCCCGATAGGTGCGGTCCAGATCCTTGGCGAACCGGTCGGCGGGAACCTCGATCGTGAGCTTGACGGTGTGTTCGGCGGTGCGTTCGACGGTCGTCTGCATGGGCTGGGCCAAGGCTACCCGAAGACCTTGGATGCGACCGTGATCGGGTAGGCTCCGCGGGTGTTCGAGGAGGAGTTCGCGTTCGCCGACACGCTGGCCGATGAAGCGGCCGAGATCGGCCTCGCGCACTTCCGGCGCGAAGGCCTGGAGGTGCGCCACAAGACGGACCGGACGCTCGTGACCGCCGCCGACATCGCGGTCGAACGTGCGATCCGCGAACGCCTGGAGGTGGCCTACCCCCAGGACCGGATCATCGGTGAGGAGGAGGGCGGCGACCACGATCAGACCGGGCGCGTGTGGATCGTGGATCCCATCGACTCCACGGCGAACTTCGCGCGGGGGATCCAGGTGTGGGCCACGCTGATCGCGCTGCGGGTCGACGGCGAGGGTGTCCTCGGCCTGGTGAGCGCCCCGGCGCTCGGGGAGCGGTACGCGGCGCGGCGGGGGGCGGGCGCCACGCTGAACGGCGAACCCATCCACGTGAGCCAGGTGGACCAGATCGCGGACGCCCATGTCCTCTTGCAGGAGATCGACACCCTGATGGGGGGCCGGTACAAGGACGCTGTGCTCGGTCTCGTGGCCGATTGCTGGCGCCCGCGAGGGTTCGGCGACTTCTGGGCGCACGTTTTGGTGGCCCGTGGGTCGGCCGAGGTGATGATCGAACCGCACCTCGCCATCTGGGACCTGGCGGCGCCACAGGTGGTGGTCGAAGAGGCCGGCGGGCGATGCACCACCTTCGACGGTGGTCCGCTCGAGCACCTGGGCTCGATGCTCGCAACGAACGGGGACCTGCACGACGAGGTGCTGCGTCGGCTCGCCGTCTAGGCCGGTGGCCGCGCCAGGAGGACCACCGGGATCAGCCTGGTGGTGGCCGCCGCATAGGCCGCGTACGCCCCGTTCGCAGCGACGAACATCATCCACACGTCGTCCCGCTCGGGCCCGCCGAGCTCGCGCGCGGAGACCCGCTCGATCGATCCCGCGCGCCGAACCTTAGCGCTGCTGTTGGCTTCCAGGTTCCGCCACCACGCCGGCTGCGTGTCCGCGCCCGCGTTCGAGCCCACGACCACGACGCCCTCTGGGTGCTCAACGAAGTTCAGGAGGACCGACCGTGGCTTCCCGCTCGCGCGCCCGATCGTGATCAGCTCCAGCACCGGCAGCCCGGCCACACGCGCGCCGATCCGTCCGCCGGAGACCCGCCACCACGCGCGGTGGACCCACCACAGGGCTCGAAGGACCGGGCGAGCCGACGGCGGTCTCACAGGCTGAGCGTCTCGCCGGCGTCCGCGGGCGCGTTCGCGAGCACCGCGTTGGCGGCCGCCACGTCCTGGACGCCGACGCCGGTGAGGTCGCAGACCACCAGCTGGGACGGGCTCGTTCTCCCCGGCGCCTTCCCGGCGCAGATGGCGCCCAGCTCCACAGCGCGCGAGGCTTGCTCGGGCGCGTGCTGCACCTCCCCCAGAAGCAGGCACTGATCGCGGGAGTCGACGACGAGGACGTCGGCGACGCGCAGGAGCTCCGGATCGAGCTCCTGTTTGCCGGCGCCGTCGGAGCCCACCGCCACGACGAGGGCGCCCGGTGCGACCCAGTCGGCCCGGACGAGCGGCTCCCGCGACGCGGTGCACGTGATGATGACGTCGGCGCCGTCCACCGCCTCCTCGACGGAGATGGCCGCCTTCGCGCCAACGTCGACCGCAGCCACCTCAGCCTTCGCCCCATCCCTCCCCCACACACGGATCTCGCCCAGCCCGGGTCGCACGACACGAAGCGCCTCCACCTGTTTGCGCGCCTGGGCGCCGGTCCCGATCACCGCGACCACGTCCACCTGTTCGGGTGCCAGCCATCGCGCCGCCACACCGCCGGCAGCACCGGTGCGCTGGTCCGTCAACCAGCCCCCGTCCAGGAGCAGCGCCAGTAATCCGCCGTCGCGAGCGTCGAAGACGGCGACCATCCCGTCGATCGTCGCCGCGTCACCGCCGTAGAACCCACTCGCGACCTTGACCGCGTAGGTGGGTGCGCCGTGCAGGTGACCGGCCTTCACGTGGATCTCGCCCTTCGCCTCGGGGACGTCGAGGTGGATCACGCCGGGGAGCTCGGCGCGGCCGGCCTGGTACTCCACGAACGCCGCCTCGACCGCATCGATGCAGGCCGCCATCGGCAGCGCCGCCTGGACGTCGCTCCTGCGAAGGACCCGCACGCTCGGCACGCCCGAAGCTTCACCGCATGCCCGCCACCGGTCAACCCGCCGAGGTTGCGCGCTCTGAGCGCCGGCGGCTACGGTCGCGCCATGGACATCCCGTTGTTCCAGATGGAGCGCTATCAATCCCGCTACTGGTACCTGGTGGATCATGACCTGTCGGAGTCCGGCGTCCGGCCCATGTCGATCCGCGAGTTGCTCGGGCCCACCGCCGACGCGGAGACGTTCCTGCAGACAACGCTCGGCTATCCGCTCTCCGAGGGCTCGGAGGAGTCCCGAGCCAACATCGCTCAGTGGTACCCGGGCGCCACCGCCGCCAACGTCAGCATGATGAACGGAGGATCGGAGGCCAACTTCCTGACGCTCTGGTCGCTGCTCGAGCCGGGCGACCGATTCGCGTTCATGATCCCGAACTACTGCCAGGGGATCGGGCTGGGCGCGCCCTTCGGTGCCACCGTCGACACGTTCTCGCTCGTGCGCGGTGACGGTCGGTGGAGTCTCGATCTGGAGAGCCTGGAGCGCGCGGTGCACACCGACACGCGCGTGATCATGGTCTGCAACCCGAACAACCCCACCGGCGCGGTCCTTTCCGAGTCCGAGATGCAGGCGGTGGTCGACGTGGCCGAACGCGTCGGCGCGTGGATCGTGGCCGACGAGATCTACCGCGGTGCCGAGGTGGACACCGACGTGACCTCGCCGACGTTCTGGGGCCGCACCGATAAGGTCGTGATCACGAGCGGCCTGTCCAAGGCGTTCGCCCTGCCGGGGCTGCGGGTCGGCTGGACCGTCGCCCCACCCGAGGTGATCGAGCGGATCTGGCAGCACCACGACTACACGACGCTCGCGCCGGGGCTCCTGTCCGACCGACTGGCCGCCGTCGCGATGCGACCCGACACCCGTGAGCGGGTCTTCGGCCGCACGCGCGCGATCATCCGCGAGAACCTGCCGCCGGTCGCGTCATGGCTCGGCAGCCATCCGACGTTCACGTGGGTCCGTCCGGTCGCCGGCGCGATCGTCTACGCCGAGTACGACATGCCCATCCACCCCGACGCGCTGATCGAGCGCATCCGGACGGAGCAGAGCGTGCTCCTCGTGGGCGGCACGATGTTCGGGTTGGATCGAGGCATCCGCATCGGGTTCGGGTTCGACATCGAGGAGACGATGAAGGGCCTGGCGCGCGTCGACGAGACGCTCGAGGCGATCAGGTCGACGCCGTGATGTCTGTCACCGGCGAACGTTCTCGCAGCGCGTAGGAAAGCCCGGCGGCGCCTAACAGGGCGACGGCGGCGGAGACGAACATCGCGTCGTAGGAGCCCAACCGCTCGTACGCGAAGCCGCCGAACCATGCGCCGAGCGCCGCGCCACCCTGGTGCGCGGCGCCGATCAGGCCGAGCGCGAACCCCCAACCGCCGGTACGGCACACGTCGCGGGCGAGCGAGGTCGTGGGCGGCACCGAGGCGAAGTCCGCGATCCCGAACAGCCCCGCGAACAGGAACAGCGACCCCGGCGTCGTGATCGACGGCAACGCGAACAGCGTCGCGGCGCGCATCAGATAGATCCACGTCAGCAGCCGTCCGCGATCGACCTTGTCGGTCAAGAACCCGGCGACCAGGACGCCCGCCACGTTGAACGCGGCCAGCGTTGCGAGCGCCGCAGAAGCCGCGGCCTCCGAGATGTGGTGATCCGTGGCATAGGGGATCAGGTGGGTGTCGGTGAGCCCCGTGCTGGTGTAGCCGCAGACCGCGAACGGGACCAGCAGCAACCAGAAGCCCGGTGTGCGAGCCAGCATCCCGAGCGCGCCTCCCACGGCGGAGGTGGAGCCGGTCGCCGGCGCATGATCGCGGACGACCACCCATGCGAACACGAGGGCCACCCCGGTGATGGCCGCGAGCGTGAGCAGCGATGCCCTGAGTGACACACCCAGCACCGCCGTGGCGATGGGCAGGACCACGACCTGGCCACCCGCCGCCGCCGCCGTCAAGATGCCGAAGACCGCTCCCCGGCGCTCCTGGACAAGGTCAGCCGCCGTGTAGGTGAGCGTCGAGAGCGAGGCGAACCCCGCGCCGAAGGAGGCGATGCCCCCGGCACAGACGATCGCGAGCCACAGCGACGGCGACATCGCCGCGCCGGCGAGTCCCGCCGTCACGAGCACCAGGCCGAAGAGCAGGACCTTCCGCCCACCCCAGCGATCGAGCATCCGTCCGGCGATCGGCTGACCGAGACCGAGCGCCACGAACCCCACGGCCGACACCAGCGAGGCCGCTCCTCGCCCGGCCCCGTAGGCGTCCTCCCAAGGCTTGATGAACAACCCGAAGGACCCCCGCGCGCCGAACACGCTCACCGCGGCCGCGAGCAAGGCGCCGAGCGTCAGGAAGAGGGTCCGCCGAGGCATCGCCGCGAAGCCTACGCCCGTCGGAGCATGCAGCTAGGGTGCGTGGCGATGGCTGAACCGAACCGGTGCCCTTGGGCCCCGCTGCACATCCCGAACTACCTCGCATATCACGACGAGGAATGGGGCGTGCCCGTCCACGACGACCGGCACCTGTTCGAGATGCTCACGCTGGAGGGCGCGCTGGCCGGGCTCTCGTGGGCTACCATCCTCAACAAGCGCGAGGGGTACCGGCGCGCCTTCTCCGGCTTCGACCCCGCGAAAGTGGCGCGGTTCACGGAGGCGAAGGTCGAGCGGTTGCTGCTGGACCCGGGCATCGTCCGGAACCGGCTGAAGGTGACGTCGACGGTGACCAACGCGAAGGCCACGCTCCGGGTCCAGCGCGAGGAGGGCTCGCTCGACGCCTACCTGTGGTCGTTCGTCGGCGGCGCCCCGATCGTGAACGGCTGGGAACGCATGGCGGATCTCCCGTCGGAGACGGCGGAGTCGCGCGCGATGTCGAAGACGCTCAAGCAACGAGGGTTCCGGTTCGTGGGCCCGACGGTCTGTTACGCGTTCATGCAGGCCGCCGGGTTCGTGAACGACCACGTGGTGTCGTGCTTCCGGTTCAAGCAGGTCTGACCCCGGGTCACACGTCCGAACCCCCCGCCACCGCTGGCCTGCGATGCTGGGCGCGGCATGAGTCCTGACCCACAGTCACGTCGGCGCAGTCCCAGGGCCGAGGCCAAGCGCGAGGCCATCGTGGAGTGCGCGATGCGCCAGTTCGCGGAGCACGGCTATCAGCACGCGCGCATCGAGGACATGGCGGCGGACCTGCAGATCGCGAAGGGCTCGATCTTCCAGCACTTCGGCTCCAAGGGTGGGTTGTTCCTCGAGGTCTACCGGCGAGCCGCGGTCGCCCTCCCCGCCTGGCTCGATGCGCCCGAACCGGTCCGCGCCGACGGGTTCTTCGCGGTCGTTCGGTACTGGTTCGAGCGGACCGAGCATCTGGTCAAGGAGGACTGGATCCCGGCGCGCGTCACGCTCATCGGGGACTACTGCACCGACCTGGACCTGAAACGCGAGATCAACCGGTTCCGCGTCAGCGAGGACCCTTACGGGACGCTCGAGTTCGTCGAATGGGGCCAGTCGCTCGGTGAGATCAGGGGCGACAACGACGCCGAGGTGATCGCGTCGATTGTCGACAGGCTCTCCAACTCATAGCACGATGCCCTGGTCGCCCAGGAGCACGAACCGGGCCAT
>JBKJXU010000133.1:0-8659 GCA_046716145.1 Actinomycetota bacterium | reverse complement strand
CGTGTCGGTCATGCTCCGATCCGCCCTCCTCGCCCTGGTCGTCGCCGCCCTCGCCGGGTGCGGCGGCGACTCCGGCGGTACCACCCCCGGCGGCGGAGCGGGTGAGCCGCCGGAGACGGTGGAGGCGGCTGTGTTCGCCGAAGGGCTCTGCACGACGGTCACGGACTTCCAGAACGATCTCGAGGCGGAGAGCACGGCGTTCCAAGAAGCCCTGTCTGCGGCATCTCCGGAGGACGTCTTGGACGGCGTGGCCGGGTTCCTCGGCACGGCCTCTGATCGCTCGCAGCAGGCGGCGGACGAGATCGCAGCGCTGGGCGTGCCCGACGTCTCCAACGGCGAAGAGGTCGTGTCCACGTTCGTCGACTCGCTGGAGCAGCTCGCGGATCTGTTCGCGGCGACCAAGTCGGAGGTCGAGGGCCTCTCGAGCGCCGATCCCGAGGCTTTGGGCGCGGGGCTGACGCAGGTCGGCGAAGACCTCACCGAGGCTGGGACGGCCATCGGCTCGGCGTTCGCAGATCTGGAGAGCCCGGACCTGGATTCGGCTGCCGCGGACGTCCCCGCCTGCGCCGGCTTGATCTGAGGTCGAGCGAGGCCAACGTCAGTGGGTGCCGGCGCTGCTGGCGTCGGGAACCATACGGTCGTTGCGGAAGCGGTCGGGTGTGAACGGCGCGATCAGGTCGGGCGTGCGCCCGGTGGCGATCCGTTCGGCCAGGAGCTTCCCGAAGATCGGGGAGCCCTTGAAGCCCCAGGTGCCCATCCCTGACATCAGGAAGAACCGCGCGACCTCGGACTCGCCCAACAGTGGTGAGGAGTCAGGGCTCATGTCGCACAGCCCCGCCCACTGGCGCATCGCCCGGGCTTTCGCGATCACGGGGAAGATCTGGACGGTCCGCTTGGCGGCCTCGGCCAGGAACCCGAACGTCGAGCGGGTCGAGTAGGTCGTGTAGGGGAGGATCTCGGCCCCGACCAGCAGTTCGCCGCGCGCGGTCTGCGACACGTACACGTACAGATCCATCGAGGAGAGCAACCCGTCGAGCACGTGGTGGTACGGCTCGGTGACGAAGGCCTGCAGCGGGTGGGTCACGATCGGCAGGGTGAGGCCGGCCATCACGGCTACCAGGCTGGAGTACCCGGCGGTCGCGTTCACCACGAGCCCGGCACCGATCGGTCCACGGTCGGTGAGGACGCCGCGGCATCCGTCGTCTGCGACGTCGACCCCGGTGACGGCTGTCTGCTCGTGGATGTGGACCCCGCGACGGGTCGCCGACGCGGCATAGCCCCACACCACGCTGTCGTGACGCGCGAACGACCCCGGCGGATGGAACGACGCCCCGGTCACGGGGAACTCGCCGCCACCCGTGAGGTCAACCAACGGATTCATCCGCGTGATCTCGTCGGTGCTGAGGATGTCCGTCTGCACGCCGAGCGCCCGGTTCAGCAGGGACTTGTCGCGTTCGACCTCCAGCGAATCCCAGGTGTGGCACAGGTCCAGCTCGCCCTGGGTCGAGAAGAGCAGGTTGAAGTCCAGCTCCTGGCTCAGCGTGCGCCAGATGCCGAGGCTCGCCTTGTATAGCGGCACCGTCTCGGGCGTGTTGTAGTTCGCGCGGATGACCTGCGTGTTGCGCCCGCTGCCGCCGCTGCCGATGTAGTTGGCCTCCAGGACCGCGACGTTCGTGATGCCGTGGTTGACCGCGAGGTTGTGTGCGAGCGAGAGCCCGTTGACCCCGCCCCCGACGATCACGACGTCGTAGGACGTCTTCGGCTCGACGCGGCGCAGGAACGTCCGGTGGCGGAACAGGCCGCTCACGCGCTCACCTCTTGGGCGCCGGCGTCCGCGATCGCCCGCTCGCGGATGTGCTCGCGCCAATAGGCGGGCACGAGGATCGTGATCGCACCGTCGGGATCGGTCAGGACCTTCGCACCGACGCGCGCGACGTCGCCCTGCACGAAGGCGCCGGGTTCCGGAGGAGCGATCGCCGAGAGGTAGGAGAAGGCGTGCGCGGCGTCGGAGCCGGCGAGCGACCACCCCGCCCACCCGTCGGAGACGTCCAGGACGAGGGCATCGGGTTCGAGCGCCGCCACGCGGTCGGCGACTTCGCGGGCCATGTCCGTGGCCACACCGCTCGGTCCCACGAACAGCGCCTCATCGGGGGCGATCCGGAGCGTGCGTGCCCCGTACCCGGGCGCGACGAGCCGGTCGAGCGTGGCCGCCTCGGCGTGACACGTCACGACGGACGGTGCGGTGGCCCGGAGCTCAGGCACGGACGCGCACCCCTTCGGGGTCGTAGAACGGCGTGGGGACCACGCGCGCCGTGACGCCCTCGCTCCAGAACTCGGAGGCGAACGCGCCGTCCACAGCCCGGATCCACCCCAAGCCGATGGGTGCGCCCACCGCCTCGGAGACCGTGCACGATGTGATCCGGCCGACGATCCGCCCATCGACAGTAAGTGGCCCACCTCGCCTCGGAGCGCCGTCGAACGTCAGGCCGACGAGCTTGCGCTGAGGTGGCAGGCCGGCCATCCGTTCGAGCGACGGCTTGCCGACGAACCACCCTTCGCCGGGCGCGACCGCCCACCCCAAGCCGAGCTTCGTCGGGTGATCGTCCGGCAGCGTGTCCTGCGCCAGGTAGATGTGGCCCTTCTCCAAGCGAAGGACGTCGAGCGCGTCCAGCCCATGCGGGCGGATGTCGGATCCTCGGCCTGCCTCCAGGAGCGCGTCCCACAGCTCCACCGAACGCGAGCGCGGGTGATGCAACTCGAAGGACGACTCACCGACGAACCCGACGGCGATCGCCCTGCACGCCACGCCGGCGACCGTGATGCCCGCGAACCCCGGGTAGGGGATGGCCTGGCGGGACAGGTCGTCGTCGGAGAGCGAGGCGAGGAGGTCACGGGCGTACGGGCCTGCCACGTTGATCGCGCCCATCTGTGCGGTCTGGTTCAGAAGGTGGACGTGCAGGTCGAGGCGGTCGGCCCAGTCGCGCAGCCACGCCTCCATGCGGTCGGCACCCCCCGAGGTCGATGTCAGGTAGTAGCCGTCGGGGAGCGCTGCGAGGAGCCCGTCGTCCATCACGTAGCCGGCTTCGTCCAGAGCCAGGAGGTACTTCGCGCGCCCGGGCGCGATGCTCGCGACGTCCAGCGGGAACACCCGGTCGAGTAGCTCGCGAGCGTCGCGGCCGGTCAGCAAGATCTTCCCGAGCGTCGAGATGTCCATGATGCTCACGCGCTGACGAACCGCACGGATCTCCTCGGCCGTCGCGCCGTAGTTCGCGGGGCGCATCCATACGCCGGAGTGATCCATCCGCGCCCCGGCCGCCACGTGGCGGTCGTGCAACGCGGTCCGGCGTTCGATCACCTCGTGGACGCCGCCGATCAGATCCTCCAGCCTCGGCCCGCGCACCGGCGGGCGCGACGTGGTGCGGCCGGCTGCGGGCGGCGGCGCGCCCTTGGCCTCGGTGAAGTTCGCGAGGTGCCCGGAGCACAAGGCGCCCTGACAGGGGCCCATCGTGGCGGTCGTGTAGCGCTTGAGGATCTCCGAGGAGGTCCAGCCCTCTTCCCAGGCCGCGTCGAGGTCGTGCACACGCACGTCCTCGCACACACAGACGTAGCCGCCGCTCCCCAGCGCTGGCCACGGCGGGCGGGCGCCGGCCTCGGCGTCGGCGTCGGGTTGCGGGTCTCCCGCGCCCGCCCGCCGCCCACTTTCGATGGCGTCCTCGATCGTGCCACCCGGTGCTATCACGTCCCCGGCGCCGATCACTTCGGTCTCGTGAAGGGGGCTCATACGCAAGAGCGCGTCGCGCGGAGCCCACCCGAGCGACAAGACCAATGCATCGCACGCGAACGATCGCCGGCCCTCGGGTGTGTCGATGGTGACCGAGGAGACCCCCTTCCTGCCCCGGGCCTCGAGCACCTGCCCGGTGACCTCGGTCACGTCCACGCCGGCGTCGCGCAGGGTCTGGGCGTGGCGGGGCGCTTCGGCGGTCGTGCCCACGACGACGGCACGCGAACCGGGTTGCACGCCGTGGACCCCGGCCATCCGGGCCGCGCCGCGCCCCAGCCACACGCCGGGCAGATCGTTGCCCGGGAACACCCCGTGTGCCTCGAGCGCACCGGTCGCCACGATCACGCGCTGGGCCTCGACCTCGACGAGTTCCTCCGGCCCCACGAGCGGCACGCTCGGGCCCTCGTAGATGCCGATCGCCACGTGGTGGTGCAGGACCTCGACGCCGGCGTCACGCGCCTGTGCGAGTAGGCGGTCGATCGCGCCTCGGTCCACCCCCGGCGCGAGCCGCTCGCCGGGTGTGTCCTCATCGGCGAGGATGACCCGCCCGCCGGCCTCGCGTGCCGCGATCGCGGCGCTGAGACCGGCAACCCCGCCGCCGACCACGAGCGTGCCGACGCGATCGAACCGGGTCGGCTTCGGCGTGGGCGCCGAGTCCAGGGGCAGGGTCCCTGTCCCTGTCGCGCGCCGGATGAGCTTCTCGGCCGCCTGCCACGCGAACCGTGGCCGCACGAACATCTTGTAGTAGAACCCCACGGGCATCGCCCAGTGAAGGTGATCGGTGATCGCCAGCAGGTCGTGGCTGGCCGAAGGCCAACCCGTGTCTCGCTCGACGCGCATGGCCCCGTGGGCTTCGGTGGTGCATGCGCGCTCGCCGGGCAGGCCGTCGACGGTCACCAGGCAGTTGGCGCAGTCGCCGGTGTTGCAGTACAAGCCTCGCCGGCGGTGGGACTTGAGCGATCGTGTCAACGTCCGGACGCCGGCACGGTGCAGAGCCGACCCGATGGTGTCGCCGTCCTCGATCGGCACGGACCGCCCCTCGAACGAGAGCGAGGTCACGCGCCCGCGTCCTGCACGACCCGGTTCGTGGCGGTGTCCCGGCGGAGATCCAGCCACCGGCGGCATCCGAGCAGGTGGAACCACCGCTCGTCCTGGACGCCCGCGATGTTCTCGTGGAGATAGACGCGGGCGAAATCGGCCTCGGGATCAGGGGCGTGCACCGGACGACGCTCGCCGCCGAACGTGAACTCTGCGTACGGGCGTTCCCCGCAGTTCGGGCACGGGATGAGGAGGCTCATGGAACCTCCCGGGATGAACGACCGTGGGTCATCTCCATCGGGCGCGGACGCTAGCCGACCTGCTCAGAAGGGGTCAACGACCGAGGTGACCCGGCGTCAGGGTGAGCCGCGCGCCATACTGGATCGATGCCCTGCAACCCTGCGCATCGGGAGGTGCCGGCTCCCACGTTCACGATCGCTCCCGAGGGAGCCCCGGCGTGGACATCGGAGGACATCGTGATGTGGAAGCGGTGAGTCGCGCGCGTTGGGCGATCGAGGACGCACCGAATCCCGCGGTGCTCCGCGTCCACGTGGACGTGGCGCTCACGGACGAGACGATCCTCACGAGTCCACCGGCGGCTGCGCCCGAGCCGATCGACCGGCTCCTCGAGCTCGAAGCGATCCGCTCGCTCGACATCCATCGCTACCGGGTGCGGCTCAACCTCTGGCCCGGTGCCGGACCAACCGAGACGCTCGGACACGTAGCCGGGGTGCTCGAGGCGGCGTGGGGTCCCGCGGCTGACCTCGAACCCGACCCCGGGCCGCGCGCGTTCGCGGCCGCGGTCGCGGGCGCCCGCACGGTCGCGGAGAGCCCCGCGATGGCGGCGGGTCATCCGATCTTGGAGGCGGTCTTCGGTGTGGGGGGTGTGAGCGAGGCCATCGTGGGTGATGGCATGGTGCTCGTGCGATTGGGCCGGCTGTTCGGCTGGGACGAGCGGCAGGAGGCGGTTCAGGTCGAGATCGCGGGTGCGTCCGGGATGCCCGGATCGACATCCGGACCCGCGTAGATCCCTTCGCCGAAGCGGGTCACATCGCCGAGCCCGTCCAGGTATGAGGTGGCGAACACCGCCGCGAACTCGCCTTTGTCCAGCAGGTCCTGCTCGATCGCGGAGGCCGGGACGTAGGGACCGATCGTCCGGCGGTACGAGAGGTGCCGCAGGGACGCTGCCACATCCCCGGGTGTCGCCCCCGCATCACCGAGGGCATCGACGTTCAGGTAGATCTCGCTGGGCACGACGCTGAGGACCGCTTCACCCAAGCCCGCGCCGAACTCCTCCTCCACGATCCGCTGCAACTGGACCGGGTCGAGGCGGACACCGCCTTCGGGATCGGGGAGTGGGCACTGGCCGTGATCGGCCGTGACGATCAGGACGTGCTCGCCGGGGAAGCGGTCCTCCAAGAAGCGCGCCATCCGCCCGATCTGTTCGTCCACCGCCTCGACCATCAAGCCGGTCCAGTCTGAGTCCATCCCGTACACGTGCCCCGTGTAATCGGGGGCCTTGAAGGTCGTGTAGAGCAGGCTCGCGCCTTCCTCGCCGCCGATGTCCTCGCTCGCGAGCGTCGCCTCCAGCAGGTCCTCTTGGTGCTCGGCGATCGGTGGCGAGCAGCAGTAGGGGTTGCCCCAACCCGCGAAGTCCGGATCCCACCCCGGATCGTCGAACGCCGCCTGTATCGCCGCCAGGGCGTCGAGGCCGGGCACCTCGTTCGGCGAACGGAAAAGGTCGGGGTTGTGGGGGAGCCATCCCTGGGGTCCGCGATCCTCGAAGTAGACGCCCACCGGCAGGTCGTTCGCCGCACGGCCGCGCCCGCCGAACCCCATCATCCCCATGTGCCAGACCTGGTACCCGACTTCGCCGACCCAAGCGCCGGTTTCTTCGTGCCAGAGGTCCGAGAGCGTGGGGATGAGGATGTCGGAAGGGTCGGCCACGCCGGGGGCCCGGTAGGCCTTGCGCACCCCGGCCCCGTCGCGGATGTTGTGGCCGGTGATGCCGTGCTGGCGGGGGAACGCGCCGGTTCCGATGGTGGCGTGCGCGCACGCGGTGACCGCGGGGAACGACCCCACGATCGCGTTGCGGTAGTTGGCGCCGGCGTGCATCAACCGCGCGAGGTTGGGCCAGCGCCCCTGCCACCGATCGAGGACGTTCCACCCACCGCCGTCGATCACGAACGTGACCACCACCTTGGGCTTCGCGCCCGTCCCGGTGAGACCGGGCAGCGACCGTCCCTCCCGGTCCGATGGCCAGTCTCGGTAGCCGATGAGGTCCGCGGTCGTGGGCGCCAGATCCGCCAGGGAGACGCGGTCCTCGGAGTCCGATGGCTCCACGACGCCGGGCCCGTACACCACGAGTGGGATCCGTTCGAGGTACATCCACACGCTCGCGTGGCTCGTCCGGGGGTCGCGCGGCAGGAGCGAGCGCGACTCGTTCTCGTAGTTCGCGCTGTTGAACGGTGCGAGCAGGAGTTGGAGATCGCCGGAGCGGCCCGGGTGATAGGCGCGAGCGACCAGTTCCATGTACTCGGTACCGAGGTCCATCGCGGCTGCCTCTTGGACCGCGGCCGCGTCGGGACGGGCCAACTTGGCCGCTGCGCGTCCGAGCGCGGCACCGCCGGCGACCCAGGCGAGACCGCCCAGCCCGGCCCGCTCCAGGAACCGGCGGCGCGTGGGGTCGCCGGGGCCCGCTCCCGTCATGCCCTGGTGGGTCGCCCATGCGATCGCGCTGATCCCAACGACGAGCGTCATCGCGCCTGCCGTGAGGCCCACGGTGAGCGAACCGAGCCAGGTCACGAGCGCCGCGACCACGCCGCCGAGCAGCGCGAACACGATGAGGGTGCGAGGGGTTCGGGTCGTCACGGACACCTATGGTCGCAGGTCGCGGCGCCCGGGTGCGAGCCGTCCGTGGCGTTGCGGTGACACTCAGGTGCGCTTGCGTTCGAGGTCCAGGAACGGCAGCGGCACCACGGTGGCGCCCACCTTGCCGCGCTCACCTTCGACGGAGTACTCCACGCTCACCCGGGTGCCCAGCTTCTCGTGCGCCTTGTCCACCGAGCCGAAGCCGACCATCTTCTTGATCGTGGTGCCCCAGGTGATGGAGGTTGCACGGCCGATCTGCCTGCCTTCCTTGTAGACGGGGACCGGCGAGCGGTCGACGAACGGCGAGATGTGCGCGGCGAGTCCGTGCTTGGCGAACATCCCCTCGATCCCGCCCCAGTCGAGTTCCAGGCCCACGAGCCGCCGGGCCGGCCCACCGGCCTTGCGCTCGGCCAGCAAAGCTCGCTTGCCCGTGAACGGCGCCGCCTTGTCGAAGTTGACGAGGCGACCGAGGCCGATCTCGAACGGGGAGTAGTTCTGCTCTGGGCTCGTCGCGTGGCGGGCGCTCGTGTACTCGGCCTCGATGAGGATCAAGCCGGCCTCGACACGTGACGCGTCCAACGCCCGGATACCGGCGGGGTGGATCCCGTAGGGCTCCCCGGCGGCGAAGAGGCCGTCCCACACCGCGAGCGCACCATCCACCGGGATCCAGATCTCATAGCCGCGGTCACCGGTGTAACCGGTCCGCGTCACGCTGACGTCCACGCCCGCGATGCTCGACCGGCGGTGCCCGAAGTACTTCACGCCCGCCCAGTCCTCGCCGGTCGCGGCCTCCAGGACCTCGCGGCTCAGCTTGCCCTGCAGCGCCAGGGCGCCGAGTTGCTCGGAGACGTCTGCCACCTCGACGTCGAGGTTGGTGGCGTTCAGGAGGAACCAGCGGTAGGAGGGGTCGGCGGCCGTGACGCGGAACTCATGTTCGCCCAGGCGTGTCACGGTGCCGTCGTCGAGCAC
>JBKJXU010000132.1:0-13536 GCA_046716145.1 Actinomycetota bacterium | reverse complement strand
TCCGCCACGGGGGCCGCGACGGACCGGGCCCCGCAGCCCCGGGCGCGCCGTCCCCGCCCCGATCCCGAAGCCTCGGACCGGTCCGCGGATGCCGGCGCTCCTCGCGCTTCCGAGCGAGGGACCCCGGCGCGACCACCGACGGCCGTGAGGACGGGATCGGCCGCGGACAGGGCAGGAGTGAGCAGATCCGCCACTTCGGAGGCCAGCGCCGAGCCCTCCGCCGACGGATCGGCCGAGCCCAGCACGCTGCGCAAGCGTCGTCGCCGCGGCGGACGCGGACGAGGCAGCCGAGGCTCCGGGACAGCCTCTACCGCTAGCACCCCGCCGAACCAGGAGGGTGGGGCCGCGGACACGACCGAGACCCAGCGGGAGGACGCGCGTCCGGATGCGCTGTCCGATGCTCGAGCCACACCCTCCCGGTCCGGTTCTTCCTCGCGCACCCGCCGGCGCGGAGGCTCGGGCACCGACAAGGCTGCCGCCGACCCCGACGGCACATCGGAGCCCGCCAAGGAACGGAAGTCGGCGGAGCGGGCGCTCGAGGACCGGATCGCCGCCGGCGGTCCCACCCGCGGTATCCGCTCCACACGGACCCGGACGGGACGTGACGGGCGGCGCAGGCGTGAGCCGACGCCGTTGCCTCCGCGCATCACCGACAAGCTCATGGTGATCACCGAGAACGCCGATCGCGACCAGATCGCCGTGCTCGAGGAGGGCGTCCTCGTCCAGCACTACGTGACGCGTATGGGCGCCACCTCGATGGTGGGTAACGTCTACCTCGGCCGCGTGCAGAACGTGCTCCCCGGCATGGAGGCCGCGTTCGTCGACGTGGGCCGCGGGAGGAACGGGGTCCTGTACGCCGGCGAGGTCAACTACTCGCCCGAGGACATCGAAGGTCCGGCGCCGCGCATCGAGCAACTCCTCAAGCCGTCGCAGGCGGTCCTCGTCCAGGTGACGAAGGATCCGATGGGTGGCAAGGGAGCGCGGCTCACGGCCAACGTCAGTCTGGCGGGCCGTTACCTGGTCTTGGCGCCGAACCAGGATCTGCAGGGCATCAGCCGGCGGCTGGGCGAAGACGCCCGCAAACGGCTGAAAGCGATGCTCAAACGCGTGAAGCCCGCGGAGCACGGCGTCATCATCCGCACCGCAGCCGAAGGCGTGTCCGAGGAGGCGCTCGAGGCGGACCTGCTTCGGCTGCTCCGGATCTGGGACGACATCCAGGCCAAAGCGAAGAAGGGCAAGGCGCCCATCGTCGTCTACGAGGAGCCCGAGCTCACCGTGCGTGCTGTGCGCGATCTGTTCACCGACGAGGAGTTCAAGGGTCTGGTCACGGATTCGCAGCGCGTCTATGACGACGTCATGGGCTACGTCCGGGAGGTTGCGCCCGATCTGGCGCCCAAGATCTCCTTGTACGACGGGAAGCTCTCGGCCTTCGAGGAGCACCGGATCGTGGAACAGATCCATAAGGCGCTCGACAAGAAGGTCTGGCTCCCCTCCGGTGGTTACCTGTTCATCGAACGGACCGAGGCGATGACCATCGTCGACGTCAACACGGGCAAGGCCGTCGGGAAGACGAACCTGGAAGAAACGGTCGCCAACACGAACATCGAAGCGTCCCGTGAGGTCGCGCGTCAGCTCCGCCTGCGCGACATCGGTGGGATCATCGTGATCGACTTCATCGACATGCTGCTGGAGAAGAACAAGAAGCAGGTCGAGGACACGATGCGCGATGCCCTTGCGATGGACAAGACCAGGTCGCAGGTCTTCGAGATCGGCCCGCTGGGGCTGCTGCAGGTGACCCGCAAGCGGGTATCCTCGGGCCTGGTCGAATCGTTCTCGGAGACATGCCCCCACTGTGAAGGCCGGGGCTTCCTCCTCACCTACGACGTGAACTGACCTCGGATCTCCCGGAAAGGACCTGACCCATGTACGCGGTGATCAAGACCGGCGGCAAGCAACACAAGGTGAAGGCCGGCGATGTGATCGAGGTCGAGAAGATCGTGACCTCCGACGAAACGGTCACGTTCACGCCGCTGCTCGTCGTGGACGACGACGGCACCACGCATGCAGGTGCGGCGGCGTCGAAGGCGCGCGTGACGGCCAAGCCGTTGGGCGAGATCAAGGGCGACAAGATCAAGATCTTCAAGTACCGGCCGAAGACCGGCTACGCCAAGCGCGCAGGGCATCGTCAGCAGCTCACGCTGATCGAGATCCAAGACGTCACCCTGGGCTGACGTCCGGTAGCCTGGAGGGTCTATGGCACACAAGAAGGGCGGCGGCTCGTCCCGCAACGGCCGCGACTCCAACGCCAAGCGCCTCGGCGTGAAAGCCTACGGTGGCCAGGAGGTCACCGCGGGTTCCATCATCGTCCGTCAGCGCGGCACCCGCATCCACCCGGGGGCGGGTGTCGGCAAGGGCAGCGACGACACGTTGTTCGCGCTGCTGCCAGGGACGGTGACGTTCACCTCGTCCCGCGGCCGGAAGTTCGCGACGATCCAGGCGCAGGTCTAAGTCCCCGCGTCGCGAGTCCTCAGCCGGACCTCCGCCACCCATGTCACGAGCGTGGGTTTCAGTTCGGTCCCCGTCGACGCCAGGTAGTAGGAGTTCCGGCGTTGCTGTCCTCGCCTCGTCTTGCGTGTGAACGGTGACCTGGCCGCCCGAGCCGACGTCACCTCGGCGCCGGTGGGGTCGAGCGGAGGAGGCTTGGTCAGGTAGAAGGCCGTGTGCCGCGTGGCCGCTCCCTCGCGCCAATGGATGAGCAACACGGAGGAGACGCGGAGCCGTTTGACGCGAGCGATCGATGCGTACCCGATCCGCATGGGCGGCGTGGCGTCCTTCCCCGAGAACTCCAACGCATCCGTCCCGAGGTGCAAGGTTCCCCGCACGTCGCGGTGGGCGAGTCCCGCCGCGAGTTCCACCTTCCAGACCTCCAGGGGCTCCATGCAGGCATCTTCGCCTGACGAGGCCTGAACGACCACCTAGGCTGTTCCGCAGATGGCGTTCGTCGATGAGTGCACCGTGTTCGCGCAGGCCGGCCGTGGTGGCGACGGTTCGGGCTCCATGCACTCCGAGCCGTACAAGCCCCGGGGCGGGCCCGACGGAGGCGACGGAGGCGACGGCGGCTCGATCATCTTCGTCGTGCAGAAGGGTCTTCACGACCTGGGGTGGCTCGGCGACCATCCGCACCAGAAGGCCGCCGCCGGCAAGCCCGGGCGGTCCGACCGGCGGGAAGGAGGCCGGGGCGCCGACATCGTGATCGACGTCCCCGAGGGAACCACGGTCTACGACGAGGACGGCCTGCTGGCGGACCTGGTGGGCGAGGGATCGCGTGCCGTGGTCGCACGCGGCGGCAGGGGCGGGCGCGGCAACGCCCGGCTCGTCAGCTCGCGCAACAGGATCCCGCGCGTCGCCGAACCGGGGGAGGCCGGAGAGGAACGCAGGCTGCGCGTGGAGTTGCGGACCGTCGCTGACGTCGGCCTGGTGGGGCTGCCGAACGCCGGGAAGTCGACGCTGCTCTCGCGCCTCACGGCCGCGCGCCCGAAGATCGCCGACTACCCGTTCACCACGCTCACGCCGAACCTGGGTGTCGCCGGAGGTGACGGCGACCGCTTCATCGTCGCCGACGTGCCCGGCCTCATCGAAGGGGCGAGCGAGGGCAAGGGGCTCGGCCACCGCTTCTTGCGGCACGTCGTTCGGTGCCGAGCGCTCGTGCTGGTGGTGGATCTGAGCGCGCCCGATCCCGCCGGTGACCTCCGCGTCCTGCGGGCCGAACTCGAGGCCTACGATCGGGACCTCGCGATCCGCCCGGCGCTCGTCGTCGGCGCCAAGGCTGACCTCGTGGAGGATCCCGGTTCCGCGGTCGCCGTGCTCGGCCCCGGCGCGCTCGCCGTTTCGTCCGAGACCGGCGCGGGGATGGATGCGCTCGCCGATCGCCTCGGACCGCTGGCCGAGGAGGCGGCCCTCGCCCAGCCCCCGCGCGAACCGGTCATCGTCCTGCGGCCGGGCCGTGCCCCGTTCACGGTCGAAAGGAGCGACGACGGCGTGTGGCACGTCAGTGGCCGCAACGTCGAGCGGTGGGTGCTCGAAACGGACCTCGACCGAGCGCACGAGATCGAAGTCCTGCAGAAGCGGCTCCGCAAGGAGGGGGTCGAACGGCGCCTGGCGGCGCTCGGAGCGCGCACCGGCGATGACGTGGAGATCCGCGGCCGCATCTTCGAGTTCCTCCCGGACCGTGACGGCGCGCCGGATGCCTGACCCCGAACGGCTCCTCGCTGAGGAGGCGGCTGGCTGGGCTGCGCTCCGCCAGGTCCTGGTCAAGGTCGACCCGTCTCGTTGGCGCGAACCCACGGTGACGCCCGAGGGCTGGTCGGTCTCCGACACCGTGCACCACATCGGCGCGTGGTTGGATGCGTGCGGCGAGGTGCTCGAAAGCATCGCGGCAGGCACGCGGAACCCGGCTGCCCAGCTCGAGGAGACGAGCGGATCCGTGAACCTGTTCAACAGCGAGCATGTGTCGCAAGCTCGCGCCCTGTCGGTGGAGGAGGTCGAGTGGTTCGTCCGCGACGCGCGCGAACGGGCTCGCGCCGGCTGGTCTGCGCTCTCCGTGATCACACCGGACGCGTGGTCCTGGTTCGAGGAGTCGGGACCGATGCACTACGCGAAACATGAGCACGATCTGCGGGCCTGGATCGCGGGTGGGCACTCCGATCCGGAGGTCGGTGCCCTGCTGCAAGCCGACGCGGAGGGGTGGGTCGGTTTCGCAGGGACGCTCGACGCCATCCCGCTCGGTGCCTGGCGGGAACCGGCGCCCGACGGCGGGTGGTCGCCGCTGCTGGTCGCCCACCATGTCCTCGCGTGGCAGACGATCGTGGCCGAGGCGGTCGTGGAGAACCGCGACTGGGCCACCGAGGTCCCGGTGCCCGAGGCGCTGCTCGCCGAAGAGAACGCCCGCCTCGTGTCCCAGGCCGCCGGCGCCCAGCCCCAGGAGGTTCGGATCGGCCTCACGGAGGCGCACGGCCGGCTGCGTGCAGCGCTCGCGAGCCACCCGGTCCCCAGCGAGGGCGCGAAGCGTGCGTTCCGCGCGAATACCGCGGAGCACTACGCTGAGCACCTGGGCGAGCTCCGGGCGGCCCGGGACCGGGTCGTCGGCGCCGCGGGATAGGATGCAACCGATGGGGATGCGGCTCGGCGTCATGGGCGGCACGTTCGACCCCATCCACTACGGCCACCTCGTCACCGCCGAGGAGGCGCTGCAGCAGTTCGAGTTGGACGCCGTCGTGTTCGTGCCCACCGGCCGCCCGTGGATGAAAGAGCACGAGGTCATCTCTGCGGCTGAGGACCGGTATCTCATGACCGTCATCGCGACGGCATCGAACCCCCGTTTCCAGGTCTCCCGCATGGAGGTCGACCGTGACGGCGCCACCTACACCGTCGACACCCTGCGCGCGCTGAAGGACGAGTACGACGCGGATCTGTTCTTCATCTCGGGCGCCGACGCCATCCTCGAGATCGTCCAGTGGAAGGAACCGGAGGAGCTCTTCGCGTTGGCGCACTTCATCGCGGCGACGCGGCCCGGGTACGAGATCGCCGCGTTCGACGCGCACCCAGCGATCACGGTGATGAACATCCCCGCCCTCGCCATCTCCTCGACGGACATCCGGGGGCGCGTGGCCCAGGGGACGACCATCCGCTATCTCGTCCCGGAGGGCGTGAATTCCTACGTGCAGAAGGCGGGCCTGTACCGGTGAGCGTCCCCGCACCGTCGCGGGCCGCCCGGAGCGATGGGCGGCGCCGGCGAACGCAACGCATCGCGGCGATCGCGGCGATCGCCGTCGTGGCCTCCGCCATCGTATGGCGCCTCGGGCGCGACGAGCCGGCGGCGATCGTGACACCGAGCGCCACCGTGACACCCGGGCGCTCGGCACTGATGGTCCTCGCCGTGACCGGCGGAGCCGACCCGCACGTCGCCGTCATCGGATCGGGTGGCGGTCGCGATCCTGCTGCGGTCGTCCTGGCCCCGGAGCTCACGGTCGTCGCGCCAGGGCAGGGTGATCGCACGATCGAGGCGCTCGCCGAGGGCGACGGGGCCGCGCTGCGCGCGGCCGTGTCCAACGGGATCGGCGTGTGGGCGTCGCGGTACGGCGTGATGGATCTCGATGGGCTGGGGGCTGTTGTGGAGCGCGGCGGCGGGCTCACCGTCGATCTGCCCGACGCCTACCCGCTCGGCGCCGCCGTCCTGGGGCCGGGCGAGACCTCGATGGATGCCCGTCAGGTGATGGCGTTGCTCGCGGAGCCGTCGAACGACGGGACCCTGCGGTTCCTCGCCGTCCTGCAGGCGCTCTTGGCCGGCGGACCTGCGGTGCAGCAGATCGACTTCGCCCAGAGCGACGACGCGACCGGCGCGGCGGCCATCCTCGGCACGGCGAGAGGAGCGACCGTGGAGGTGGCCCCCACGGAGATCGTCGCGGGCACCATCGAGGTGCCGGCGCAGCCCGCGTTCGACGAACGCATGACGTCGCTGTTCGGTCTCACGCCGCCCGTGCGGGCGATCGTGCAGAACGGGTCGGGTCTCCCGGGCGTCGGCCAGGCGGTCGCGGAGCGGCTGCTGCCGGCGGGGTTCCGCATCGTGATCAGCGAGAACGCGGAGACCTTCGATCACGTGCAGACCGAGATCACGGCGCACGGTGCCGACCACGAGGCGGACGCCATCCTCGCGCAGCAGAGTCTCGGGGTCGGGGCCGTCGTGGTCTCGGAGGTAGCATCGGGGTTCGCCGACGTGACCATCATCGTCGGGAAGGACTTCACGCGATGACGAAAGTGGCGCTCGATAGCACCGAGGTGGCGATCGCGGCCGCGCGCGCGGCGGCAGACAAGAGCGCCACCGATATCGTGGTGCTCGACGTCAGTGAGGTCTTGGTGATCACGGATCTCTTCGTGATCTGTACGGCGGACAACCCCAGGCAGCTGAAGACGGTGATCGAGGCGATCCAGGAGCGGATCCGCGAGATGGGGGAGCGGCCCGCCCGGCGCGAAGGTGAACCCGACGCGGGATGGTGGCTGCTCGACTACATCGACGTCGTGGTGCACGTCTTCGCGCCCGAACAACGCATGTACTACGACCTCGAGCGGTTGTGGCGCGACGCGCCGAAAGTGGAGTGGGAGCCACCCGCCCGGGCTGCGACCGGCGGGTAGACTGGGCCACCGCACCGCCCGGGCCCATAGCTCAGCTGGTAGAGCGCTTGGCTGGCAGCCAAGAGGTCAGGGGTTCGAATCCCCTTGGGTCCACCGACCTCGCAGCAACACAGAGGTCCGAGCGCCTGTTTCGCAAGTCAGGGCATTCCTCGTGCAGGTCACAGGGCAAGAAGGTCTGCCTCGATCCGTCAGTCAGGTGCGCACGGAATCAGCGTCCTACTCGCCGGACGGGTGACTCCTCGCAACGACGCGCACTCTTCAGCCGGTGCCCGGATGAACCGAAGCCCTCGGGGAACGCTCGTCATCCAAGCATGCATGCATCGAGGGAACAGGCGGAGACTTAAGATGCTCACGGGAGCCACGGAGCGCGTCCGCGGTGACGAGGGCTTCAGTTTGATCGAGGTCATGGTGGTCGTTCTGATCATCGGCATCCTGGTCGCCGTCGCTCTGCCGACGCTCTTCGGTGCACGCAACCGGGCCAACGACAAGGCTGCCCAGTCGGGTGTCCGCACCGCGATTGCAGCCGCGAAGATCTGTTACACGAACAACGACACGTACTTGGGGTGTCACGCCGCCAGGCTCGCGACCATAGAGTCGTCCTTGACGTTCGTCCCCGCAGGCGGCGCCTCGACCGGCCCTGATTCGGTCTCGATCGATGTTCCGGCGGCAGGAGCTCCAGTAGCCACCACCGGCGACCAGATCAACTTGGCCGCGTGGTCGAGAGCGGGCACATGCTTCCACCTCCGTGACAACGGCACGACAGGCACCCTCTATGGATCATCGGTTGTCCCTGCGACCGCCTGCCTGTCCACGCGAGGATGTCCCGACCGGCGTGGAACTTCGGTGACGGCCCCATGCGGCTGAGCTATGCGGCCACCTCCTTCCCGGCATCATAGTCTGGGGGTGTGACGCGCTCGGCGAAGTGCTCGTCCAGCGCGACCCGGAGCTCGGGCAGGTGCATGTGACCGTTCACGCGTCGGAACTGCTTCTTCGCCTCCGCCATCCCAGCCGCGCACCAGCGCAGCGCCATCTTCCCGTCACGCCAGCGCTTCACGTTCGCGAGTAATCCCGGCAGATCTCGATCATCGACTCGACAGCGTCGGTGGAACGAAGGGTTCGCGCCAGCGTCGGCGAGATGCCGAGGCGCGCGACGGTGATCGTCTCGGCGAGGCCCTCGCGAAGCGATGCGGCCGCACCGGGGTGCGAGTGCGCGAGCCCTCGGGCGAGGTGCTCGAGCGCCGCCTCCGCGACCAGCGCATCGGGCTCGTGGTAGGCGGCGCGCATCTCCTTGGCCACGGTCGCTCCCATCACCTTGGGCAGCTTGTCTTGCACGTTGCGGATCTCGTGCAGCTGACACCGCTGGATCACCGGCTCGTCGAACACGGCCCTCACGCCTGCGTGAAGCGCCTTGGCCCCGGCGAGCACGCGCAGGACCGCCCGGGTGGTATCGAGCCCCCGCTCGCGCAGCCCGGCGAGCAGATCCTTCACCAAGGTGGCGTTCTCGGTGTCGCCCTCCTCCAGGGCGAGCGGGTGCTTCACCCCGCCCTCATCGATCCCCATCGCCACCACGCACAGATGACCACCGAAGTGGACCCCGTCGATCATGATCGCGACGAGGTCCATCCCCTGAAGGTCCGCAGCCAGGAGCTCCGCCAAGGCGGTCTCGGTCGAGTGAACGAACCGGCGCGAGACCGCCGAGCGGGAGATCCCCCGGGCATGAGCCGATACCTTAGAGCCCACAGGTTCCAGACCGGCCCGGTAGCGCCGAGCGGAGAGCTTGGCGAGCATGCGCTCCATGGCGAGACGCCCGAGCAGCTCGGTCGAGGAGAACAGCTCATAGGTGTCGACCGAGACCTCTGCCGAGCCGTCGGCGGTGCGCACCCGGGGCTTGCGCACACCGATGCGCCGACCGCCGAGGGTCACCTCGCCGCCATCGGTGCCGTGGCGGCGGGCGGTGCGCTCGGGGTTGCACTTCCCCTTAGGCCCGACGACGGCGCTCACTTCGTCGGCCATCAAGGCGTGCATCACCCGCAGGCCGGTGCCCACCGCCAGGGCGAGCAGGCCCTCTCGCTTCTCCTCGGCCAGGGCGTCCAGCTCGACCTCCACCGTGCTCGGCGGCACGATCTCGGCATCGACACCGCTCCCAGCCTTCTTGCGCGCCACCCCGCCGGCGCGAGCACGGCGGGTCGTGGTCTGGTAGTTCTTCACGGCGGTCCCCTTCCCTGTCGGTGTTCTTCCAGGGATGCCCGACACCTACCACATGGGCAGGTCTCAGGCGGGGGACCGCCACCCCAAACTTCCACGCTCAGCGGGACAACCTCCCGCTCGCCAGCCAGAACGCAAGCCTCTGGGGCGACTGCAACGTCAAGTCTTCGGATCCCCGGTCGTTCGAGGAGGCCACCTCTAGCCGATGCCCGGGTCCGTGGCGATGATCCGTGGCCTTCCCGGATCCTCTTCGATCTTCCGGCGGAGATGGCTCATGAACACGCGGAGCACGTCGACGTCCTCCGCATAACCGAGTCCCCACACTCACTCCAGCAGCCCACCGGTGCGTCAACAGCTTCCCCGGATGCGCGGAGAGCGCCTCGAGCAGCCCCCATTCCGTCTTCGTCAGGCGGACTTCCTCGCCTCCCCGAACCACCCGACGCGCACCCAAGTCGATCTCGAGGTCGTCTGTCCGGTAGCGAACCGGTCTGTCTCCATCCTGTGCTTCCGCACGCCGGAGGAGCCGGCGAATCTGGGCCATCGGCTCCTCGACGCCGAACGGCTTCGTCAAGTAGTCGTCGGCCCCCAGGTCGAGCGCCGCCACCTTGTCCGACTCGTCCTCTCGGACGGAGAGCACGAGGATCGGGACGGAGCTCCTGCGCCTGATGTTCTGGCCCACGGCCAGTCCGTCAAGGTCACGGCGTCACGCCCGCCCTCCCGGATACTTCCGACGACAGGTCTCTCCACCCCGGGTGAGTCGGAAAAAATCGCCATCCCCGCGTAAAACATCCGGCCCGTTTCGCCCTCAGTATGACGTGACACAAGGGACCCGAGTGACGCCAAGCGCCGACATCGAGCAGATCTATCGCGATGTAGGCGATCGTCTCTACTACGCGCTCCTCGCGTATGCAGGCGATCCGGACGTCGCGCGGGAGGCGGTCGCCGAGTCGTTCGCTCGCGCCCTTGCATCTGAGCCGTCTATTCGTGAGATCGCGCCGTGGGTCTGGCGCGTCGCCTTCCGAATCGCCGTGAAGGATCTGAAGGATCGAAAGCGCCGCGCGGACGCATCGGAGATCGTTAAGTACCCAGCTCCTGAGCCCCGTGAACTCTTCGACGTCCTCGCCCAACTCTCCGAGCGGCAACGAGCTTCGATCGTCCTTCATTACTACGTGGGCTACTCCCTCGACGAGATCGCCGACATCCTCGGTACGCGCAAGGGAACGATCGGCGTCCACCTGCATCGAGGGCGAGCCCGGCTACTCGAACTCTTGGAGGTAGATGATGACTGACCTCGCCCAGCGTCTACGGCAGATCGAACGCAACCCTTCGCCAGATCTGTGGGCCGAGATTACGACGCGGACCCCGGGGCCGCCTTCTAGCGAGCGTCGTGGGCTCCGTCATCGCGTGGCTGCCGGACTCGT
Source organism: Actinomycetota bacterium (assembly GCA_046716145.1). Taxonomy (GTDB): domain Bacteria; phylum Actinomycetota; class UBA4738; order UBA4738; family HRBIN12; genus AC-51. The sequence continues at coordinate 2,722 of JBKJXU010000132.1, read as the reverse complement.
CGCGGCCGTCGTGTCGATAGCGGCGCTAGTGTTCCTCGTCTCCGTCTTCCGACCCGGCGACTACCGCAGCGGAACGCCGATACTCAACGGAGCGAGCGACGTCACGCTCCTCGTCTCATCCTTGGGTCCTTCGTACGACACCGCCTTGCTAACCGGAACGCTCACGACCGATTCTGGGTGTGTCGCGGTCTCCGGAGGGCCAGGCTCCTCCGTCTTCGTCGTGTGGCCCGATGGCTACTCGCTCGCCGAGGAGGGCGACGACGTCTGGCTCGTCGACCACTCGGGGAACCGGATCGCCAAGATCGGCGACGAGGTCCAGATGGGCGGAGGCGTCAACAACCTCGCTCATGCCGAGCCCGAAGTTCCCGCCGGCATCCCTTCGTCGTGCGAGGTCGGAGGCCCGGACGCCTATTGGTTTGCCGGGACACCGGAACTTGTTGAAGGCTCGGCCACCCCGACGCCCTCCGCAACGGAGGATCAGTTCTTTGTCCCGCCGACCACGACCCAAGGCTCGACGACGACGCTTCCTCTCGTGTTCCCGGATGGATCGCGAGCTGACCTCACGTACTCGGCGGACCTCCTCCTCGCCGAGCGAGGGATTGCCCCGAACCTGCTCATCCATCTCGACCAAGGTGCTCGCTGCGGTTGGGACGGCATCATCGGGTACAACACGCTCCGAGACGTCGTCTATGAAGGCGACGGTCCCACCTTCTCGGTCGAAGGCGAGTCGAGCCATGTCGAGATCTGGGCTGGCGCGAAGGGTTACTTGCCCCAGTACCTCGTGATCCGGGAGGGATCGTGGGAAGTCACGGTCCCATGCCCGAGCTCGGATCTGGTCGAGGACGAAGCATCGACGTGGGCCGACACCCTGAGGCTCTCGACGAGCCCCGAGGGATACCTCGTCGTGAAGGCAACCGCTCCTCTCGTGATCGAGGGTCCCGAGGCCGGAGCGTCCTTCTCGGGACCGGAGTTGTACTTCCTCGGGGGTGAGCCGAGCGTCGAAGGGGCAACGGGGATCCTTTCGATCGGTGTCGCGACGCATTGCCCCGCGGGCGAGGGCGTCGTACGAGATCCGGGATGGGCTCGACGTTGCTTCCAGACCGACGGAGGGGCGGTCATCATGACGATCCAGACCGAGGACATCCGGCCCTCCGAACGCGCCTACCTCGATGCCGTTGTGGAGGGCGTGGAGGTGACTGATATCGTCCTTGAGGCGGTTGAATAGCCCGCGTAGACCCCGAGTGGGTTGAAGGAGCAGCGTTAACGTCCAGTCTACGAACGGCTCGGAACCGTACCGCATGATCCCTCAGCGGATGGACACGCGGCGGCCTGACCAGCACGGACAGAGATAGGACGAGACCCCCGTGGACGAACGGGATTCGGTTGAGGGATTCGGTTGAGGGCCTAGTGAGCTTCACGGCTCGTGGGGTTCAAGTCCCCCTCCGACGGAGCCACTGAGCCACCGACTGAGCCCCAGGTTGGGCCACGGACCGGGCGGCGACCCGCTGCCTGTCTCACGGGGTTCGGGGATCTACGCGGCGGCCTGACTGCAGAGGGCTTCAAGGAGCGGCAGGCGGTTCACACATCGTCCAGCTAGGTCCACTTCGGCAGGTCAGAGGCCCTTCTGGCCGCCGAACGAACCGGGGATAGACTCGACCTCGACGGTTCGAGAGGGGGCCACGCTTATCGTCGCGCAGCGTGAGTTAGGTGTCCGGACACAGGTGTCCACGTTGTCTCGCGCCTCGCCCGAGGAGGTCTACGACGTGATCGCCGATCTCCGGGCACATCTCGAGTGGTCAGGCGATCGGGCGAGCGACGAGACTTTCAAGCTGCTGACCCTGGAGGCGCTCGATGGTCCGGCGTCCGTCGGGACGACCTTCACGTCCACCGGCGCGAACTACAACGGCACCTTCCATGACCGGTCGGTCGTCACGCAAGCGTCGAGGCCGAGCGTGTTCGTGATCGAGACCGATGCCATGCTCGATCGCAAGAAGGGCGAGACATGGGAAGCCCACTTCTCGCACCGGTACGACATCGAGCCTGTCGGTGACGGCGCTCGCATCGTGTACACGGAGACGATCGAGCGTGTGAACTACGTTCCCTACTGGTTGAAGCCATGGGCCAGGCCGGCCTTCACTCCGCTGGTGAACCGTGCCGACAGGAAGCAGCTAGGGAACCTCGCCCGGCTCGCCGAGGAGCGTGCCCCCGGCTGAGGTGGAGTCCTTCGGAGCACTCTTCCGCAGGTACAAGGCCTCGTCGGGGTGTCCCGGTCAGGTTCACGGCGCACGGAGACATGCCCGCGGCGCCGAGGGCAGCTTGCCACCGTCACGACCCAGCGGTTGAGAGGCATGATGAAGCATGAGGCTGATCGCCAAGATCGCGCTGTCGTTGCTACTCGCGTCATGCACGGGGGGGGCAGACGGCGCCGGGACGTCCTTGAGCGCGTCCGTCGCTGAGACGCCAACATCATCGTCAGTGCAGCAGCGACTTCCAGCTGAGGCGCTTCCGGTCCCAACGCCGTCGCCGTGGACGACCCGTGGCAGCACCGGTCTCGATCAGCCGGATTCGAACGAGGCGGAGATCGGTGGGTCGACATCGTTCGAGCTCTACACGCATTGCGGCTGGAACTTCCGGGTCGACTTCGATGGCAGCTTCTGGCAGTCCTACACGGTTCCGCGCGAACCTCCCACCGACCCATCCCAGAAGGGCTCGATGACGCTCC
>JBKJXU010000131.1:0-17527 GCA_046716145.1 Actinomycetota bacterium | reverse complement strand
GGACCTCGGCAGTATCGCGCTGTATGGATGGTCGTTCACCGCGGCCAGCCTGGCCCAGCTCGCGGTGATCCCGGTCGCCGGAGCCGCTGGCGACCGGTTCTGACCCCGGGCGCTCACCATACTCGTTGAGATCGACTACACGGCCGGGCTGATCGTGGCGGCCACGGCGCCGTCGATGGGCGCGGTCGTGGCCGGGCGGTTCCTGCAGGGGACCGCGAGCGGGGGCGCCTACGCCCTGTCGCTCGGGATGGTGGCGAAGGCCCTGCCCGAGCGACATCGGGCCCGCGTGCTGGCGTTGCTCGCCACGACGTGGCTCCTGCCGGGGCTCTTCGGTCCGCCGCTCGGCGCCGTGCTCGCCGAGACCGTCGGCTGGAGGTTCGCCTTCCTGGTGCCGTTCCCTGTCCTGGTCGCGTGCCTGATCATGATCTTCCCCTCCCTGCGCGCGATCACGGGGACCGGCGAAGGGACGATCCCGCTGGGACGGCCGTTCGTCCTGATGCTCGGCGCCGGCGCGTTCTTCGGCGCGCTCACGGCGCTCAGTCTTCTCACCCTGCCCGTGCTCGTGGTGGGAGCGATCGTGGCGCTCGCAGCCCTCAGGGGGCTGGTCCCCGCGGGGACGCACCGAGCGAGGACGGGTCCAGCCGCCGCGGCGGTCGGGGCATTCCTCCTCTCGGTCGCGTTCGTCGCCACCGAGAGCTTCACCCCGCTGATGTTCACCGACGTGCGGATGCGCACGCTCACCGAGGTCGCCGTCGTGCTCGCTATCACACCGTTCGCGTGGGCGGGGGGATCGTGGTGGCAGTCGCGCGAGGTGGAACGCCGCTCGCTGGCGTGGCTGACCATCGTCGCCACCGTGATCGTCGCGGTCGGCCTCTCGCTCACCGCCGCGGGCCTCATGCTCGGCGTGCCGCTCGCGATCGCATATACGGGCTGGGTCGTGATCGCGCTGGGGATGGGGATCGGGTTCCCCACGATGCCGCTCGCCGCGATGAGCGCCGCCGGAGCTGGGACCGAGGCGAGCGACCTGAGCCCGACGCTGTTGATGGACATGCTTGGCATCGCCGTGGGCGCGGGCCTGGGAGGCGCCTCGCTCGCGATCGCCGACCGCGCGGGGGCCGGACTCATCCCGGGGCTCGCCGGCGCCTTCGCCGTCTCGGCGGTGGCCGTGGTGCTGCTGTTGATCGTCGCTCCGCGGATCAGGACGCCCGAGCGACCGTCCCTGGTTGATCCGCCATCGGGCTGAGGAGTACCCGCAGGGTGGTACCGAGATCCCACGACCCCCGGGTATTCACGCGGACACACCCCTCGGTCACCATCTCGGTATGACCTTCCCCCTTCGTACTCTGACCAAACTCACCGTCGTGGCCGTCTGCTCCGCGGCACTTCCACTCATGAACGCCGGTACGGCCCTCGCCGCAGGGACGAAGACGATCCGGATCGCCGACGCGTCGATCGTCGAGGGTGACGCCGGACAGCAGAACCTCGCATTCATGATCAGGTGGAGCGGCCCGAAGGGCGGCCCAGCGCCGACGGTCACGTACGCCACCGCGGATGCGACCGCCACCTCTGGCAGCGACTACACGGCAGTGTCCGGCACCGCGAACCTCACGAAGAGCAAGTGCCGGTGCGCGACGGTGAGCGTGCCGATCCTGGGAGACCTCCTCACGGAGGCCACCGAGACCTTCGAGATGAACCTCACCAACCCGGTGAACGGCACCATCGCGGATGCCCAGGCGATCGCCACGATCTACGACAACGACGGTCCGCCGACGCTCGTGGTGAGCGACGCCTCGGCGATCGAGTCCGCAGGGTTCCTCACCTTCACCATCCTGCTCACCAGCGCCAGCGCTTCGACCATCACGGCGGACCATGCGACCGCCGACGAGACGGCGACCGCGGGAACCGACTACACGACCATTGGCGGCACGCTGACGTTCACGCCGGGGCAGACCTCGAAGACGGTCGCCGTCACCATCGCGAACGACGCGCTGGCCGAGGACGACGAGACGGTCCTGCTCAACCTTTCGAACGCCACCAACACCACGATCCTCGACGATCAGGGGGTCGGCACCATCCTCGACGATGACGCCGACCCCACGGCGACCATCGCCGACGTCGCCATCGCCGAAGGCGACGCAGCTACCGCCGACGCCACGTTCACCGTGACGCTCGACGCGGCGAGCGGGATGAACACCGCCGTCGACTACACCACGAGCGACGGGACCGCCACGGCCGGCGCCGACTACGTGGCCACGAGCGGGACGCTCACGATCGCGGCCGGCCAGACGTCGGGGACCTTCGCCGTCACCGTGATGGGCGACACACTCTCTGAGGGCGTCGAAACCTTCAACGTGACGCTTTCGGGTGAGGTGAACCTCACCCTCGGCGACACACAGGCGATCGGCACGATCCTCGAGGATGACCCGATACCGACGATGTCGGCGAACGACACATCCGTCGGCGAGTCCGCCGTGGTGGTGTCCGTCACCATCTCGCTTCCCTTCCCGATCGCCGCCGACGTGACCGCCGACTGGGCAACGACCCCTGGGAGCGCGACCGCGGGCACCGACTACACGACCACGAGCGGCACCGTGTCGATCCCCGCCGGCTCGACGTCGACGACGATCGACCTCAGCGTGCTGGGCGACACGCAGGACGAGCCGAACGAGACCTTCGGGTTCGCTGTATCGAACGTCGTGAACGGTTCCGCGGGACCCGACGCGACGATCACGATCCTCGACGACGACAAGGCCCCGACCGCGCTCACCCTGCGCGCCGTCAAGACACGCACCGCGGTGAAGGCCAAGGGGATCTTGGAGACCGCCTCACCGGGTGGCACGGTGAAGGTGACCCTGCAGAAGAGCAAGGGCGGCCGCTGGGTGCGGCTGCGGACGACCCTGGTCACCGTGAAGGGCCTGCGCGACCGCGACGGTGACGGCAAGATCGACGCGAGGTACGTCGCATCGTTCTCGAAGCCCGCGAGAGGCCGCTACCGGTTCCGCGTGCTGTTCAACGGGACGGCGGGTCTGAAGCGCAGCAGCGCGCAGCTTCGATTCACGATCTAGGCGGACCGCATACGCTGGCGCCGTGCCGTGCGCCGCTCGGAAGGCTGGAACTGCAGACGTCGTTCCGCGCGCTCCTGGAAGCGGTTCCCACGCATGGAAGCCCGCCGATGAACCCCGGTTCATGAACGACATCATCCGGGGCCTCGGCGGGCTCCGCGTGCGTTCCTGAGTGCGCCTACCCCGGCGGACGGTAGCCCGTGGTGATGCCGCGAGCCTTGTCGATCTGGGCGGGCGTGAGCAGCTTCACGGTGTCGCAGCTGCCGACCCCGGATGAACCGACCGCCATCGCGATCGCCGCGGCGGTCTCGTCGTCGGGGATCTCGCAGACCGCATACACGTCGGTCTCACCGAAAGCGAAGTCGAACGACTCCACCGATCCGCCGAGGTTGGCCGCCATCTTGCCGATGAAGGTCGCGCGGTTCTCCGCACCCTCCTTCATCACGCCTTTCATGCCCTCTACGGAGTAGGACACCTTGAACAGATACCTCGCCATGCGTTCCCCTTCCCTCGTGGACCCCTCGACCCTACGCCCAGACCACGCACCGGCGCCACCCCGTCGTAGGGTGAGCGCCCATGGATGACGACGCCTACGAACGGGGCCGGACGCGGTTCCTCGAGGTCCACGACGAGAAAGCGCTCGCGGCCGTCGAGGGTCTCGGCGACCTCGGCCGGCACATCGTGGAGTTCGTCTACGGCGAGCTGTACACGAAGCCCGCGCTCACCGACCGAGACCGCGAGCTGGGGGCGGTCGTGGCCCTGGTGGCGACGGGTCGGTCCTCCCAGATCCCGCAGCATCTGCGAGCGGCGCTCAAGGCCGGGCTCACCCCCGACCAGCTTCGCGAAGCCATCATGCTCACAGCGTCCATCGCGGGGTTCCCGCCTGCGATGAACGCGATGTCGACCCTGCGCACGGTGCTTGCAGAGCAGGACCGCGACGCCGGCTGATCCCCGGGCGCCCCTCAGCCGCCTATGCTCGCGGGATGCGGTGCGAGGACGGCGGCATCGTTCTGCGGCTGCTGCTCTGGGCAGCCCTCCTCGCCGTCGTCGCGAGCGCGGTCCTGTTCGTCTATGTGCGCGTACAGGAACCCCTGGCCCTGGGTGAGGCCACCGTCCGTCTCGTGAAGACCGGGGCAGACCCGGAGGCCCCGCGACTTCGTCGCGCCGGGACGATCTACGTGGCGACGACTTTGCGCAACGAGGGCCGCATGCCGGTCACCATCACAGGCCTCGGTGACGCCGGCGCGGGCGCAGCGTTGTACGTGCCCACCTCGCTCGCGCTCGGTGATGGCGAAACGGCATCGGCTGATGCGGCCACCGACTTCACGCCGATCACGATCGACCCCGGCGAGGGTGTGGGTGTGCTCATCACCTACGAGGCGAACGGCGATCTGGACTGCTCGGCCTTCTCCGCCGAACCTGACGCCTCCTGGCCGCTTCGCGCCGTCACCGTGGACGCGTCCGCGTATGCGATGCCCTTCACGCAAACGGTCATGGCGACGCCGCCATTCGCACGCATCGAAGGACCCACGCGGGACCAGTGCCGCGCCGCTGTGGAGCCCCTCGCGGCCTAAGGTCGGCCGTTCGCGGGGTCCGCACTATGCTGGCTCCATGCCTCTGCATCGGATCGAGCGCATGCCCGAGGACCTCGTGGCGCCCGCGATGGTCGCCGCCTTCGACGGATGGGTCGACGCCGCCTCGGCGGCCAGCTCCACGGCCGAACACCTCGCGCGCGACGGCGAACTCGTGGCCGCGTTCGATGCCGACGTGCTCTACGACTACCGCTCGCGTCGTCCGGTACTCGACATCGTCGACGGCACCCTCACGCGCCTGGTGTGGCCTTCGCTCGAACTGCATCGCGTACGTCACGGGGGCCGCGATCTATTGATCCTGCACGGCGCCGAACCCGACTTCCGCTGGCGCGAACTGGGGAACGAGATCTTGGAGTTAGTACTTCGCCTCGGCGTCGTCGAGTGGATATCGCTCGGCGCGATCCCCGCGGCGGTGCCGCACACGAGACCCGTGACGATCATGGCCTCCGCCTCGGCCGACGGACTCCTGGACGCCTCCGAAGCCAAAGGTCCGCCCGGCCTGCTCCGCGTCCCCAGCGCGTGCCTCTCGGCGGTCGAGATGGCGGTGAGCGGAAGCGGGATCCCGTGCGTCGGCTTCTACGCACAGGTCCCGCACTACATCGGCGGGCCTTACGCCGCGGCCAACCTGGCCCTCGTGCAGCACCTGGGCCAGCACCTGAAGGTGGGCCTCCCGCTCGGTTCGTTCGAACGCGACGCCGAGGCACAACGGAGCCGCCTGGACGCCGCGGTCGACGCCGACGAGGACGTCCGCGAGATCCTCGAACGCCTGCAGCAGAGCGCGACGGAAGAGGACATCCCCAGCGGGGAAGATCTGGCGGCGGAGATCGAGAAGTTCCTGCGGAGCGAAGGCGGGGCCGGGTCGGGACCCGGCGGCACCATCCCCCCGTCCTGAGATCAGCTGTCGGGTCGAGGCGGGGCGTCCAGCGTCATCGGCATCCGCTCGTACTCGAGAACCCGGTGCCACGGGATGAACAGACGGTGCCGGTGCACCAGACCGGTCTGCGCGTCCACGAAGTCGTCCACCACCACGTTGACGGTCCACGAGCCGGTTTCGAAGCGCTCGGCCGGCACCACCACTTCGTCCTCGCCGTGGATCGCCAGACGGACCTTGGCTCGCGCATGCCCGTCGGCATCGGCCATGTAGTCGCGCGGTGAGAGCCCCCAGGAGTACCGCCGGACACGATGCCAGGGGATCAGCAGCAGTCCGACCAAGAGCCCATGCTCGGTCGGTTCGAACTCGGCCGTGGACGCGGTCATGGAACCACCGTCCTCCATCTCGATGCGGACGACGGTGGCTCCCTGCACAGGAACGTCGACGGCACCACGGGTGCCGGGGGGATCCATCGCCACAGATGGTAGCCGCAGTTCGGCCGGAGGCGATACGGACGAACGGCCCCGTCCGGACGGTAGTCTCCCGGCCCATGACGCCCGCCCCCACGGACCGCACCACGGTCCACCGCCACCCCGAACGGGCCGATCACGAGGCCGCGACCGTCCACCGCGTCTTGGACGAGGCTCTGATCTGCACGGTCGCCTGGGTCGACGAGAACGGCCGTCCCCGGGCGCTGCCCACGATCCAGGCGCGGATCGGGGACACCCTGTACCTGCACGGCTCGCGCGCGGCGCGCGCCTGGAAGGCGGTGGCGGCCGACGCCGAGGTCTGCGTCGTTGCGGCGGTGATCGACGGATCGGTGCTGGCCCGGACCTCGCCGAAGCACTCCATGAACTACCGCAGTGCCGTGGTGTACGGGCGGGCCGCCGAGGTCACCGACCAGACCGAATTGAGGGCTGCCGCGAAGGGGATCACTCGCCATGTCCTGCCGGGGCGGGAGATAGATGCCGCCGAGCCGAACGAGGACGACTGGCGAGAAACCTTGATCCTCGCGATGCCGATCGACGAGGCGAGCGCCAAGGTACGAACCGGCCCACCGATCGATGACCCCGAGGAGCTCGGCCTGGACGTGTGGGCCGGCGTGCTCCCGCTGCACACCGTCGCGGGCGAGCCCGAAGCGGCGCCCGACCTGAAGCCCGGCATCGCACCGCCGGCGTACCTGGGCGGGTTCACGCGGCCATGACGGAACCGGCACCGAGCCCGCGCTCTCGCGTCCGGCGCCTGCCCGAACTGGCCGTCTACCAGCGGGAACGGGTCGACGCCATCGTGGATGAGGCGCTCTACTGCCATCCGGCCTGGGTCGACGCAGACGGCGATCCTCGCGTCATCCCCACCATCCATGTGCGCATGGGCGACGCGTTGTACGTCCACGGATCTGCCGCGAGCAGCACCCTTCGGGCCATCAGGACCGGGCTCCCCGTGGCCGTCGCGGTGACCATCGTGGATGGCATCCGTTTCGCCCGCTCGATGTTCGAGCACTCGATGAACTACCGAACCGTGATCGTCTACGGCCTCGCCGAAGAGGTCACGGATCCGGACGAGCTCGCCGGCGTCTTCGACGCCATCACCGACCATGTCGCGGCGGGCCGAAGCGCGGACGCGCGGCGTCCCAACGACGTCGAGCTCCGGCGAACCACGTTCGTGAAGGTCTCGCTCCAGGAGAGCAGCGCCAAGGTGAGCGAGGGGTTCCCCGAGGAGCCCGAGGAAGACCTTGCGCTCGACGTCTGGGCCGGGATCCTCCCCCTCTCGGTCCACGCCGGAGACCCGCAGAGCGACCCACTCAACCGACCGGGCGTCGTCGTCCCCGGCTACGTGACGGGGTGGGGTCGGGTTTGACGGGACCTCGCGGCTGAGGCAAGCTCTCCCCTTCGCCCCCAGCCGGGGTGCGACCCCAACGATCGACAGGAACCCGGGTTCGTGGTATCCATATATCAACCCGATATAGCGGGGTGATATATGAAGGAGAGGAACGGACCGGTGATCGAACTCGCCATCCTGGGCCTCCTGAAGGACCATCCGATGCACGGCTATCAGCTCTCCCGGGAGCTGTTGGACCAGCTCGGTGGCCTCTGGAAGGTCTCCTACGGCTCGCTCTACCCCACCTTGCGCCGCCTGGAACGCCAGGGCGCGGTGGAGGCGACATCGGGAACCACCGCGTCCGGCGGCGGGCGTCGCAAGACCGTGTACCGGATCACCGAGCACGGAGAGGCGCTCTTCCTGCAGCTGTTGGAGGAGCCCGTCCACGACGGTGCAGCCGAGGACGCACGGTTCCGCGTACGTCTGGTCTTCTTCCGCTACCTCCCGCCCGAGACCCGTATCCGACTCTTGGACCGCAGGCGTCAAGGCCTGCAGGACCGCCTGGCCGGCGTCAAGGCAGCCATCCGCTCGGCGGCCGACGCCGACGACGAGTACACCCGAGCGCTCATGGAGCATGGCCGCGCCGCCACGGAAACCGACATCGCGTGGCTCACCGGCCTGATCCAGCACGAGCGCACCCGGTACGGCATCACCGCCCCCCAAGGCGATCGGCGTCGCGCGCAAGCGACGCTGCGCAGGAAGGAGCGCACCGCATGAGTGAGATCCGGATCGCGATCGTGGGGCTCGGCAACTGTGCCTCGTCCCTCATCCAAGGACTCAACTACTACGAGGACGCCGACCCGAGCGACAGCGTCCCCGGTTTGATGCACGTGGAGCTCGGCGGCTACCACATCCGCGATGTGCACGTCGTCGCGGCGTTCGACGTGGACGCGAAGAAGGTGGGGCGCGACGTCGCCGAGGCCATCTTCACCGAACCCAACAACACGATCCGGTTCTCCGACGTCGCCCCGACAGGCGTCATGGTGCACAAGGGGCACACGCTGGACGGGCTCGGGTCGTACTACCGCGAGATCATCACCGAGTCCGACGAGCCGGATGCCGACGTCGTGCAGGTCCTGCGTGATACGCGTGCCGACGTGCTCATCTCCTACCTGCCGGTGGGCTCGGAGCAGGCCGATCGCTTCTACGCCCAGTGCGCGATCGACGCGGGCGTCGGGTTCGTGAACGCCCTGCCGGTCTTCATCGCGAGCGACCCGACGTGGGCGCGGAAGTTCGGTGAGGCGGGTGTGCCGATCGTGGGCGACGACATCAAGTCGCAGGTGGGCGCCACTATCACCCACCGCGTGCTCGCGAAGCTCTTCGAGGATCGCGGCGCCTCCCTCGACCGGACGTATCAGCTCAACTTCGGCGGCAACATGGACTTCATGAACATGCTGGAGCGCGAACGTCTGATCTCGAAGAAGATCTCCAAGACGCAGTCGGTGCAGTCGCAGTTGGAGGTCCCGCTGCCCAAGGACCAGATCCACATCGGGCCCTCGGACCACGTGCCGTGGCTCGAAGACCGCAAGTGGGCCATGATCCGGCTGGAGGGCCGCAACTTCGGCGACGTCCCGATCTCGATCGAGATGAAGCTCGAGGTCTGGGACTCACCGAACTCCGCCGGCGTCATCATCGACGCGCTGCGGTGTGCGAAGCTCGCGATGGACCGCGGGATCGGCGGTCCGATCATCGGTCCGAGCGCGTACTTCATGAAGTCTCCGCCGGTGCAGTTCACCGACGAGATGGGGCGCGAGATGGTCGAGCAGTTCATCGCCGGCACCGGCGAGGGCGCGAACGCCGACTGGACCGCGTTCTTCGACGCCTCCCAGGCGTAGGGATCTGAACCACGAAGGGGGGCCCCCGTGAGGGGCCCCCCCGGCTCACGTCACGGTGACGGTCACCGGTGCCGACCACGCTGCGTGCGCCTGCTTCGCAGGCGCCCGCAGCCTCGCCCGGAAGCCGAACGTGCCATCGCGCCCGGGGACGAACGCCTGCGCGGTCACATCGGTCCCACGCTGCCACATCGTCCACGCGCGGCCGGGCTTGCGGACCTGGACGTCGTAGACCGAGCCCGCGGCAGATGCTCCGGCGCCCCAACGGATCACGACCGCCTCGCCGACCGGGGACGACCGCGGCCGCGCACCGATCGGCACCTCCACGGTGCCGCCCATGTCCTCGTGCAGCGTGCACACCACCTGATACCGCCCCGCAGCGGTGAACGCGAAGGAGAAGCTCGGACCGCCGCCCGCCACGAGACCCGAGTCGTAGAGCTCCATCCCGGTGCCGTCGGTCGCCGTGTGCGTGGACGGCCCGTCGAAGTCCCACGTGACCGTGCCGCCCCGCCGGACATCCACGGTCGCCGGGGAGAACAGGTCGAAGCCCCCCATGTCGTACGCGCGGACGTGGACCTCGGTAGGCGCCGCCAGGACGGGGGCCGGACCGCCGAGGGTCGCCTGCCCCATGGCCAGGAACAGCACGATCGGCGCGATGAGAACCCTCCGCATGACAGCAGTATCGGCGCCGGGTCCCACCGGGCACACCCTAGGATGCGATCGATGGCGGAGACCGCAGATCGCGCGCGCAGCGCGCTGGCGCAGCCCGACTTCCGGCGCCTGCTCGCGATGCGGCTCATCGGACAAGGTGGCGACGGCCTGTTCCAGGTCGCTCTGCTGGCATCGGTGCTGGCGCCCGACCAACAGAACACGACGGTCGGGCTCTTCCTGACCGTGCTCGTGACGGCCCTACCGTTCACGATCCTGGGGCCGTTCGTCGGTGTCTTCATCGATCGATGGCCTCGTCGAAGGATCCTGACGATCGCGCCGCTCGTGAAGGCGGCCCTGCTCCCCCTGGCGATGCTCGACCCCTCGGGCTGGGCCCCCCTGTTCTACCTCGGGGCGCTCGCCGTCATCTCGGTCAACCGCTTCCACCTCACCACCGCGGGCGCGGTCGTGCCGCGGCTCGTCGCTGTCCAGGATCTGCTTACCGCCAACTCGCTCGCCACCGTCGGCGGCTCGCTCACGACCCTGCTCGGGATCTTCGCCGGGGGCAAGATCGCCGATGCCGCCGGGACGCCGCTGCCCGCGGTCGCGATGGCCGCCGTCGCGTGGACGGCCACATCCTGGTACGCGTCGCGGATCGGGAGCGACCTCGCACCGATGGCGATCCCCGAGAGCCGCGAGCTGCTCCGCCACGCCGTTCGCCGGATCCTGGTCGAGATGAGCGACGGGGCCCGGGTGCTGGTGCGCACGCCCTTCGCGATCGGGCCCATCGCCACGTTCACGATCGACCAGATCGGGCAGGGCATCATCCTCACGCTCACGCTCGTGGTGTTCCGTGACGAGTTCGGCGAAGGGATCGGCTCGGTCTCCAACGTGGTGGGCGCGAGTGGGGTGGGCGTGTTCCTCGGGATCGTCACCGTGGGTGCCCTGGAGCGCCGCCTGGCCCGGACCCTCGTGATCGCGCTCTCCTTCGCGGTCGGCGGTGCCGCATTGCTCGGCGTGGCCCTGTACCTGCGCGACTGGTCGCTCCTGCTCGCCTCGTTGTTCATCGGCTTGGCGTTCGCGTGGAAGAAGATCCCGACCGACACGATGGTGCAGGAGTCCCTGCCCGACGGATACCGAGGACGCACGTTCGCGATCTTCGACGTCTCCTACAACGCCGCACGCATCCTGGCGGCGGGGCTCGCCATCGCGATGGTGCCGACGCTCGGCACACGAGGATCCGTCGCCGTCGTGGCGGTCGTCTTCCTGGCAAGCACGCCGGTGCTCCCACTGTGGCTCCGCGGCCTGAGGCCCATCGACGTCGTGTTCGCGCCCGACGGCCATGGACCGCCGCTCGGGGTGCGCTGGGGAGGCGCCGAGGAGAAGGTGGAGGTCCTTCGGAGCGCGATCGAGGATCGCGGCGGCGCGCGGCGCCACCTCCTGCGGGTTCGTCTGGAAGACGGCTCGGTCCTGGACTTGAGTCGCACCGAGCCGGACGGCATCTGGGAGATCGAGCGCGAACGCGACGAGCCCGGCACCCTCGACGACGTCCGCCTGTGATGTGGCTACCGCGGGAAGGGCACGCGAGATCCCCTTCGTCCGGGTATCGAGTTCCGGGCCGGACACGATCACCATTCGGTGCATCGAGTTCGGGTTGAACGCGGGCCTCACCGCGAAGGAGACGCCGACATGGATCACATGAACCACCGCCCGGGTCCGATCAGGGACTGCGCGGAATGCCGGCGAACCGCCTACGAGCCCACCTGGTACGCGGCGCTCGTGGCGTTCGATCTGACCAACGCGATGCAGGGACAGACCCGAGCGGCCTGAGCTTTCCAGATGTCGCGGGCGTCGGACGGGGCAGTCGCCGCTCCCCCGTCTGGCGCCCGACGACTATGCGGGGACGGCGCCGCCCAGGGCTATCCGGCGGCGGGCCCACAGGGCCCCGACGCCCAACACCACGGCGAGCCCACCCGTCAGGGCGAAGTCGATCCGCGGCCCGAGGTGTTCACCGATCCACCCGACGACCGGAGAGCCGATCGGCGTCGAGCCCAGGAAGATGACCCCGTAGATCGCCATGACCCGGCCCCGGGCTTCGGGGCGCGCAGCCAGCTGCAGACCCGTGTTGCCGACGATCATGAAGGTCATCGCGGCGAACCCGACGGGTACCATCAGCAGGGCGGCAGCCCATAGCGTGGGCGCGAGCGACACGGCCGCCATCGCCGCACCCGACGCCATCCCCCACAGGGCGAGCAAACGGAGCGACGGCGTCGGGTTGCGGTTTGCCATCAGCATCGCCGCGACGAACGCGCCGACGCCCGCGGCAGCCGAGACGGCGCCGAACTCACCGGCGCTCGCCGCGAAGGCATGCTCGGCGAGCAGCGGCACGAGCACCTGCCACTGGAACGCGAACGTGAACACGCACGCCATGAGCAGAAGTGGGCGGCGCAGATCGTCGGTCGCCCAGATGTAGCGGAGACCGGCCAGCAGATGACCGCGCTCCCGGGACGACCGTCGTTGCGCGTGCAACTCACCTGTCCGCATCGCGAGCAGGGCGACGAGGACCGCCACGTAGGAGGCGGCATCCACGAAGAAGCACGCCGCGATCCCGACCGTCTGGATCAGCAGACCCGCGAGCGCGGGGCCGACGACGCGGGAAAGCATGAACGCGGCGCTGTTGAGGCTCACCGCGTTCGTGAGTGTGTCCTCGCCGACCATCTCGACATAGAAGCTCTGCCGCGCAGGGTTGTCGATCGATGTCACGAGCCCGGCGAGCACCGACATCGAGTAGACCATCCACAGGTCGATGCCTCCGAGCGCCACGAGCACCGCCATCGCCAGCGCGACGCAGGCGTAGGCGCTCTGCGTCCAGATCAAGATCTTCCGCTTGTCGTGCTTATCGGCCAGGACCCCACCGAACGCTCCCAGCAGCAGCATCGGGCCGAACATGAGGGCGGCGTTGATACCGAGCGCCGTCCCGCTGCCGCCTGACAGCCGCAGCACGAGCCACGAGCCGGCGGTGAAGTTCATCCACGTCCCGACCGCGGACACGAGATGACCCGTGAGGTAGAGACGGAAGTTGCGGGAACCGCGCGCCGAGGAGAACGTCTGCGCGAACGCGGCCGCCAGCCGGGGACTCACGCTGGGTGAACCTTCAGCACATCGTTCGGCACCCACCCACGGTAGTACGCGCGTTCACGGGCCGGCGCGAGCGTCCCGGACTTCCACCGGAACGCCACAGGGAAACGCTGGGCTAGATGAACAGCGAGACCGCGGCGTCGCGCATCTCGGCGATCGCGGTAGCGGCCCCGATCGGCTCCTCGAGCCCGTCGATGAGGTCCTCGCGCTTGAGGCCCAACAGGTCCATCGTCATCTGGCAGGGGATCAACCGGACGCCGAGGTCCTGGGCCAGGGTGATGAGCTCGTCGGGTGTGGCGACCTGCTTGTCGCCCGCGAGCTTCTTGAACATGGCGGGGCCTGCACCCATGAATTGGTAGTGCGACAGCTTCGCCTTCTGGGCCGAGCCGGGGTTCATCACCGACATCATCTTCTGCATCCAGTTGTCGCCCGTGACACGCACGCCCGGCTTCACGATCGCGAACAGACCCCAGAAGGTGAAGAACACGGACGATTCCATGCCCGAGGCGGCGGCGGTCGTGGCCAGGATGGTGGTCGGCCAGATCCGGTCCAGATCGCCTCCCCACGCGATGATCGTGAGCTTGTTCTTCTTCTCGATCCGCTTCGCGTCGGTGACCTCGAGCGCCTCGACGCGCTGGAGCAGGTCGGCGAACTGGGTCGCGAGCTCCGCGCGATCCTCGGTGATGGCCACGCTCACACCGTCCTGCGGATGAGGTAACGGAACGACCCGTCCTCGAGGACCTCGGAGCCCAACAGCTCGTTGCCGCTCAGGGTGGCCCACGACGGGACGTCGGACTTGGACCCTGGATCGGTGGCCAGGAGCTCCAGATGCTCTCCGACCTGGACACCCTTGAGGGCTCGCGCGAGCGAGACGAGGGGGCCGGGGCAAGACTGACCGCGGGCGTCGACGGTGGTGGCGGTTGCGGCGGTGGTGGCGGTGACGATGCTCATGGGCGCGATGAACCTCCGGGAAGGTTGGCGGGAACGGTCGAAGCGGTGGACGCGGGGCTCGCGGAACGGCCCTGCGCTGTCCCTTATGTCAGCCGGGACACGCGCAGGCGCGGTCGGGGATCATCGCCCCCACGGTGCCGGCTTCGCGTGTGCACACCATTTGCAGGTGCAACAGCGTAGCCCAGGTCCCGTGTTCCGACAAGACCGGCGCCGCTCACGCCTCGGGCGTCTCCAGGCAGCCGTTCTCCGCGCCGAGTTCGGCCAGACCGGCCAGATCACCTGCACCGAAGTCGATCACGCGTCCTCCGGCCGGGTGCATCATCTCGGCGGTGGAATCCACGTGGTCAAGGCCCATGATGTGGCCGAGTTCGTGCTGGACCGTGGGCCCTTGTGCTCCCGGACCCGAGAAGCCCGGCGGGTTGGGGTCGCGATCGTTGATCACGATCCACCCACTCACGATGACCCGATCCCCGATCGGGACCCAGGGCCTGGCCACCGCCGCGGCCGGCTTCCCATCGGCGGTGAACTGGATATCGGTCTCGGCGGGGTCCACCCACGCGATCACCACGGGCGCCCAATCGGGCCCGTAACGCTCGGGCTGCACCCAGGCACGATCGCGTACCGGGATCTCGTCCGTGATCCCGTCGTAGACGAAGGAGATGCCGGTCGCGGCCGAGACGCGGTCGACCGCCACGGCGATGTCCTCGAGCGAACCTTCCGGTGAGCGGCCCGGGTTCACGACGTAGTGGATCGACTCGCACGGGTTCCAGCGCACCGGGTCCCCGAGGAGGGGGTAGATGAACGCGTGATCGGTGGGGACGCTCGGAGAGGCCACCAGATCCGGGATCTTGGCGATGAGGGCGCCGGTAGCCGCCAGGAAGAGCGCAACGGCGACCAGGACCGCCACCGTGCGCGGGGGCCGTCGCGACCGCATGGGTCCGGTCCGATCCTGCGCAGCCCAGTCCTCCAGCGAGGGGGGCGCAGGCGGGTCCCGGTCCGGGCGAGGAGGGAGATCCATGCCATCCATCGTAGGTGAGGTATCGGCTAGCTTCGGCCGATACTTTGGCGCCGCATCCGCGTGACGACGTACCGCCCGGCTGATGCATCTGACCGTTGACGTCACCGCCAGGGTGGTGTTCGCTCAGCTCATGCGCCGGGGGATCACGTTCGCGGCCGTCGTCTTCCTCGCGGTCATGCCGCTCCCGGCATCGGCCGGCGTGGTGGGCCCATGCTCGTTCGACGCGGGGAGTGCCACGGCCACCGTGGTCCCTCAAGCAGGGTCCGCGCTGCTGTCGGTGGAGAGCGGCGACCAGATCTGGGTGGATGGTCAACCGTGCGAGACCGCCGACACATCGAACACGGATACGATCGTGGTCACCGCCGCCCTCGCGGACGGCATCGAGATCGACCTCGGCGGAGGTCCGTTCGCGCCGGGACTCACCGACGAAGGCGACGCGACGTCCGAGATCGAGTTCCAGATCGACGGTGGGCCGGCCTTCCTCACGATCACCGGCTCCAACGTGGCCGACCACCTCACCGCCGGAACGCGAACACCCACCCTCGCGTGGGCGGGAGAGATCGCGACGTTCAACCTGAACGCAGCCGGGATCGACGCCGACGCCGATGTCCTTCTGCTCCACGACTCCTTGTTCTCGGCAAGCGTCGCGCTCGGCGGGGGGCGGGACGCGATGTTCGCCGGGACCCCGGGGACAGACCAAGACACCGCGTTCCTCGGGACGCTCCTGGTGGAGGGCGGCGCCGGAGCCGACACGATCCAACCCGGCTTCGGCGACGGCGGGTACTGGGGCGACGCCCCCACCTCGGTGCTCGACCCCAGACGCGACACGCTCACGATCGCGTGGGTCGCTGCCGAGTGTCAGGCCATCGTCGAGAACTTCCCTCTCGGCGAGACCTACCTGGACTGCACCGACAGCGATGCCACCTTCGACACCTCGTACTTCGAGAAGATCGTCGGTCACGACGGCCCCGACTACGTCTTCGGCGCCGGGTGGCGCGAGGTGATCCGCGTCCGCGGCGGGGACGACGCCGTCGCACCCGGTCTCGGGTCGGGTCTGATCGAGGGCGGACAGGGATGGGACTACCTGATCGTCGGCGAGACGGATCCTGTGCGGGTCGACCTCACAGCACGTCGCATCCTCGGCGAAGGACCGAAGGACTTCGCGGGCGTCGAGGGCGTGTTCAGCGTGGACGAGGGCAAAGATGTCTTCACCGGTGAGCCCTCGGGGGTCATCGACATCGTGGGTGGTGGTGATGGCCGCAACGTCGTCGACCTGAGGACCGCGACACGAGGCTTCACGGTCTACACCGTGGACGCGACCTTGTTCGGACCGTTCGGTCCGGGGCTGTGGGTCCATGCAGCCGATGTGCTCGGAACACCGTTCGACGATCGGATGACCGGAGAACCGGGGGCATACCTGGACGGCCACGATGTGTTCCGCGGCCTCGGTGGCGACGATCACCTGAACGGTGGCGAGGGACCCGACACGCTCCTCGGTGGCACGGGTGACGACGTCATCGCGGGAGGGGTCGGCCTCGACACGTGCAGTGGAGGCCACGGGTTCGACGTCGTGTCGTCCTGCGAGCTCTAACCCACCCGGCGACGGCGTGCGGGCGGCCAGTACACGACCACGACCTTGGCCTTGAGTTCGTCGCGCGTCACCGGTCCGAAGTGCCGAGAGTCCGTGGACGCCTCGGCGTGATCGCCCTCGACCCACCATTCGTCGGCTCCGAGCATGCGCCCTCCGACCGTGTCACCCGGCGCGGCCGTGAGCCGCTTCACCATCTCGTAGCCGGGCCGGCCCGGGTGTTCCACGACGACGACATCATCGGCGGCGAAGGTCCGCGGCGTGACCACGAGGGCCCAGTCCCCGGGCTTGAGCGTCGGGGCCATGGACAGCCCCCGCACCGCCACCCGTGAGGGGTGGTAGCGCAGGAACGACCAGATCGAGACGCCGAGGAACGCCAGCGCCCCCACACCGGCGACCCTATCCCGACCCACACGGTAGGATCCAGCCACCGGAGCATCGTCATCGCCAGAAGGAGGGGATCCGCTCATGCTCAACCGCATCCTCGCACCTCGCCGGATCGTCCACGCGCACTGCGACCTGCCGTGCGGCGTCTACGACCCGGCGCAGGCGCGGATCGAAGCCGAGTCGGTCAAGGCCTGCCAGCAGAAGTGGCAGGACTCCGACGACGCCGAGTTCCGCGCGCGCGCGGTCGCCATCAAGGAGGCCCGCTCGGACATGGTCAAGGAGCACCTCTGGGTGCTGTGGACCGACTACTTCAAGCCCGAGCACCTGGAGAAGCACCCCGACCTGCACGAGCTGTTCTGGAAGGCCACGAAAGAGGCCGGCGCCGCGAAGAAGTCGAACGACCCCGCGCAGGGCCAGACCCTCCTGGACGCGATCGATGAGGTCGCGAAGGTCTTCTGGGAGACCAAGAGCTAGACCGAACCGATCCCGGACGCGGCGAGGGGCGGGGCCCTCGGGTACCCCCCCCACGCCCCTGGCGGACAAACGACGAGCGGTACAAGTT
>JBKJXU010000130.1:0-26497 GCA_046716145.1 Actinomycetota bacterium | reverse complement strand
CCGTGGACCCGGTGTTCTCGCGCGAGGATAGGCCGTTCCCAGCCGAGGAACCGCTGATCCTGCAGATGGGCACGCGCTCGAACAAGAACCTGGAGCGCGTGATCGAAGCCCTCGACGGCATGGCATGCCGGCTGCTCGTGGTCGGCGTGCTGAGCGATGAGCAGCGCGATCTCCTGCGCCGGCACGGGGTCAAGCACGAGGCGTCGGCCGGCCTCAGCATCGACGAAGTGGCGGCGGCCTACCAGCGCGCCGACCTGGTGGTGTTCGCCTCCACGAGGGAGGGATTCGGGCTCCCCGTCATCGAAGCCCAGGGATCCGGTCGTCCGGTCGTGACCTCGAACATCCCGCCGATGTCCGATGTGGCGGGCGACGGAGCCGTCCTGGTCGATCCGTTCGACGTCGCGTCGATCCGCGACGGCATCCGCCGTGTGATCGAGGATGCAGAACTGCGGCAGGAGATCGTGGCGGCGGGGCTCACGAACGTCCGGCGGTTCGACCTCCGCTCGGTCGCCGAGGCTTACGCGACCGTCTACGACGAGATCGTGGGCCCCGCGAGCCGCTCGTAGAGGGCGGCTAAATCCCGGGCCGTCCGCTCCCACGTGAACGCTCCGGCCCGCCGGTGCCCGCGTTCGATCAGCTCGGCACGCTCCGTCTCGTCGGAGAGCGCGCGGTCGAGCGCGGCCGCGAGCCCTGCGAGGTCGTCGGGGTCCGCGAGCAGCGCCGCCTCACCGGCCACCTCGCGCAGCGGCGCGACGTCCGATGCCACCACGGGCACGCCGAGCGACATCGCCTCCAGCATCGGGAACCCGAAACCTTCGTAGCGTGAGGGGTACGCCAGTACCTCGGCGCCCTCCAGCAACGAACGGCGCACCCCGTCCGCGACCGCACCGGCGAGCACCACGCGATCGCGATCGGCCGGCAGGAGTGACGCGATGACCGCCTCGATCGCCGGGCGGTCCGAACCGTCCGGTCCGGCCAGCACGAGGCGGACGTCCGGCCGCTCGAGCATCCCGAACGCCCGCACCAACGCCGGGAGGTTCTTCCGCGGCACGAGCGATCCCATCGCAAGGACGTAGGGCGCGCCGGCGAGGCGGGCCTGCAGGTCGGCGGGAAGCGCCGAGGGATCGCCGAGCCGAGGGATGCCGAACGCGATCACGGTGAGCCTGCCCTCACGTCGGAGCGGCACCCCGAGGAGATCTTCCACCTCGGTGGCGACGGCCTCGGTGGAGGTGTGCACGTGTGCCCCACGCGCCACCGCGCGCCGCAGGATCGGACCGAACGTGCCGACCCACGTCGACTCGGTCGACGGCGATCGTGCGAAGGCGCAGTCGTGCACCGTGACGAGGCTCGGCAGCCGCGTCGGTGGCACGACGAACGCCGTCGCGTGCAGCACCGCCGCCCCCCGCGTCACCCGGTCGAGGCGCGGTCGACCCGTGCGCGCCCACGACCACAGGAGCGCACGGGTGGGCATGGGCACGACGCGCGCGTCGGCCGGGAGGCCGTCGGCGCCCGGCCGCACGGACGCCCCGAACGCGAAGGGCAGGAGCCGAGGCGGTGCGTCCAGCCGGCCGAGGGCGTCCATCGTCTCGGCGACCGAGGACCCGATCCCGGTCCTCGTGCCGGCGAGCGGCGTCACATCGAACGCCACGGGCGTGGTCATCCGGTCATCCTGGCAGATCTCATGCCAGCAATCGCTCGTAGAGCCTGGGGAAGCCGAGGACCTGCTCGACCGCGGCCGGGGCGCTGACAGGACGGCCCCCCTGCGGCGTGCCGCCCGCAGCCAGCTCTTCGATGATCGCACGCCCCTCTTCGCGGGTGCGATAGAAGTGCGCCTTGGGATACCCCGCGGCGATCTCCACGGTCCACGGCCGGACCGGCAGCACCACGACGCGATCGAGCGCCATCGCCTCCTGGATGGGGAGCCCGAACGTCTCCAGACGCGAGGGGACGAGGACCACGTCCGCGTCGGCCATCGTCGCCAGCACGTCCGCATGGGAGAGCACGCCGACCAGGCGCACCTGCCGTCCCTGCGCGCGCTTACGCACGTGGGCTGCGTAAGCGTTCTCCTCCCCCGTCATCGTGAGCGAGAGCCCCACCCCCGGCTGGTCACAGAGGTCGATCGCCTCCTCGGCGTTCTTGAAGACCCTCGGCAGGCAGGGGTAGAAGCATTCCAGCGAGGCGCGCTCCCCCCGCAGCAGCGATGTGCCCGCCTGGCCGTCCGCGACCGCGACCGGCTCCGGCGTCACGACCAACAGCCGGTCATCGGGGACACGCATCAACGCGCCCACGAACCGGGCGAACCACGGCAGTTGCGCGACCACCAGATCGTTGCGCCGCGCGAACGCCCGGTAGACGAGCCCGTACACCTTCGCGCGGACGACCTCGAACGGATGCAAGCGCAGGTCGGTGAGCGTGGGCTTCCAGACGGGCAGGGGGTTCTGGCAGTACACGGCCTGGCGTCGGACGTGCACCGGCGGGGTCGCGTCGTGCAGCGAGAGCCACGCGTCGGGCCGCCATCGGCGCGATAGCGCAGGGAAACGCACGTACTCCGTGAACAGACGCCGGAGGTAGGAACGACGCGCGTGGGGGAAGCTCACGAATCCGACGTGGCCATCGGCCTCCCAGTCGGCCGCCTCGGCGACCAGGAACCGGAAGTCCGCACCCTCGAACGTCCGGGCGCCCGCCACCGCCTCCCGCAGGATGGTCAGCGGCCCTCCCTCGACGAAGGCGACCGCCGAGACGACGATGAGCGGGCGTCCTCGCTCGGTCATCGGTAGTCGTAGAAGCCGCTGCCGGTCTTGCGCCCGAGTTCGCCCTCGGCCACCAGCCGGGTGAGGATCGCGGGCGCTTCGTACCGCTGATCGCCGAACGCGGTGTGCAGGACCTCGCCGATGCTCAGTACGGTGTCGAGCCCAACGAGATCGGCGAGCGCCAGCGGGCCCATCGGGTGCGCCAGACCGAGATGGACCGCCGTGTCGATGTCCTCGCGCGTTGCGAAGCCTCGCTCCACCAACCGCATCGCATCGTAGAGATAGGGCACTAGGAGCCGGTTCACGATGAACCCCGCTTCGTCGGAGGAGCGGACGCACGTCATGCCCAAGACATCCGCCCCGAAGGATCGGATCAGTTCGACGGCATCCTCAGAAGCGGCGGCCGACGGCGTGATCTCGATGAGGGGCATCACGGGCACGGGGTTGAAGAAGTGCATGCCCACGACCCGGTCGGGCCTGCCGCTGGCCTCGCCCAGCGAGCCGATCGGGATCGAGGAGGTGTTCGAAGCGAGCACGACCTCGTCGTGGACCACCTCGCCCAGGCGCGCGAAGATCGACCGCTTCGCCGTGGGATCTTCGGTGGCCGCCTCGATCACCAGGTCCACGTCGGCGATCGCCGGCAGATCGGCGATGACCTGGATCCGCGCGAGCGCGCCGGCAGCCTCCTCGGGGGTCGCCTTGCCCCGCTGCACCGCCTTGTCGAGCGATGCCTCGATCCGGGCCTTGCCGGCGGTGGCGAGTTCGTCGGAGCTCTCCACGACGGTCACAGCGAGGCCGGCGCGGGCGCACACCTCCGCGATACCGGAGCCCATCAACCCACAGCCGACGACGCCCACATGATCGATGTCCTGCGCGTGCACGGTCCTTCGGCCCTCTCGTCGTGGAGCGGCACCGTACGATAGCGACATGTCAGTCGAGCGGCCGCGCCGGGACGACGGCGACGCATCTTTCGCGAGGCCGCGCTGCGGCCGCTCGGCGGTCTGCGGGACGCGCGCCCGATAGACTGATGCACACCGATGCACCGGCCAGCCCAAGCAGCCGGTAGGAAGAGGACCCGCGATATGCGCGTTGTGATCACGCTTCCTGCCTATCGCGCGGAGACAACCCTCGAGAAGACCCTCGCGGACATCCCGATCGGCGTGGCGCATGAAGTGATCCTGGTCGACGACGCGAGCCCGGACGGCACCGTGACCCTGGCACGCGATCTCGGGATCCGTGTGGTCGTTCACCACGAGAACCGGGGCTACGGGGGCAACCAGAAGACCTGCTACAAGGAGGCCCTGGAGGCGGGAGCGGATATCGTGGTGATGCTCCACCCGGATTACCAATACGACCCCAAGGCCGTCCCACTCCTGATCGCGCCGATACTCGCCGGCGACGCAGACATGACATTCGGTTCGCGCTTCGCGGGTCTCGGAGACCCTCTGGGCGGAGGCATGCCCCGCTACCGCTTCATCGGAAACCGGATCACCACCCATCTGGAGAACCTCATGCTGGGCTCCCGGTTCACCGACATGCACAGCGGCCTCCGTGCGTACACGAGAAGCTGCCTGGAGTCACTCCCGTTCCTCGGCTACTCGGAGGGTTTCGTGTTCGACACGCAGCTGCTGGTCGACGCCGTCACCGGCGGCCAGCGGGTCGTGGAAGTCCCGATCCCAACCCGGTACACGAAGGAGTCCTCGTCGATCTCGATCGTGCGCTCGCTGCGATACGTGCTCTCGAGTCTCGTCTACACGGCTCGTCGGTGCGCGCTGCGAGGCCGTCGCGGTCGGCGGAACCCCGTGACCCTTCGCGGGAACGAACCGGGCCGGATCCTTGGAACCGGACCGGCTCGTGAGCATGCGTGCGTCTTGTGCGGGCGGACGACCATGATGCTCCTGTACCCCGCCACGGCGCGCGGGGCGGTCCCGGTGGAGGAGTTCGCGTGCACGACGGGGGCGCTGGCGGAGCACGACGACGTCGTCCAGTGCACGCGATGCGGGATGGTGTCGTCGATCCCCACGCTGCAACCGGCTGAGATCGTCGAAAACTACACGCGGGTGGTGGACGAGGAGTACCTGATGGAGGAACCGGCGCGCCGGGAGATCTTCGGATGGTTCCTCGACCAGATCGGTGGGTTCGAGGTCGCCGACAGCCGCCTGCTCGAGGTCGGATCCAACGTCGGCCTCTTCCTCGACGTCGCCCGCGAGCACGGGTGGGATGAGCGCGGCATCGAACCCTCGACGTGGGCCGTGGAGGAGGGGACGCTCCGGTTCGGCGTTCACCTCGAGCAGGGCTCGGTGGAGGATCTCGATGACGGGCCGGATGCAGCCGACGTCATCGTGATGCTCGACGTTCTCGAGCACCTGAACGATCCCTTGGAGGCGCTCAAGCGCCTGCGGGGGATCATCAACGATGAGGGACTGCTCGTCTTGTCTACCGTGAATCTGGACGGTCTCCACGCCCGCCTGCGGGAGGGGGACTGGCCATGGTTCATCCGATCGCATCTGCATTACTTCAGCGAGCGAACCTTGAGCGCCATGCTGCGCCGCGCCGGGTTCCGTTTGGTCGAGTGGCAGATCGCGCCCCGCTCCTTCCATCTGTCCTACATCGCCCGCAGGGCTGCGTCGTCGCATCCTCGCATGGGCGCCGCCGTATCCACGGTTGCCAGGCTTCTCGATCCGAAGATCCCCGTTGGATGGCTCGGCGACATCACGTTCGTCGCCGCGCGGCCGGAGCCCACGCTCTCGACCATCGTCGATGAACACGGTTCGGCGCCCGACGAGGGGTAGCGGACCGCACCTGTGCCGTGGATCCGATGAGCGACGGCTCGGAACAGACGCCGCTCGAGCGGCGGCGACGTTGGCGCCCGACGTGGCCCACGACGATCGGGTGGACGGTCGCGGCGCTCGTTTCGGTGCTGAGCGTGATGCTGCGCTGGGGCGTGCCCTTCACCTTCGGTGGAGCGGACGTGGACGACCGCCTGTACCTGCGCACGGCCTCGTACCTTGCTCGCGGTCTTTGGCTGGGTCCGTTCGACCAGTTCACCTTGCTGAAGGGGCCCGCCTATCCTGCCTTCGTCGCGGCGATGTACAGGTCCGGTGTGCCGCTCAAGGTCGGTGAGCAACTCACGTTCCTCCTCGCCGCCGCCGCGGTGGCGATGTGCGTCTGGGTCGTCACCCGACGCTCCCTCGTGGCGCTCGCGGTGTACGTGGCGCTCGCCTTCGATCCTGTCAACTTCGACACCTGGGCTTCCAGGGCCACCCGGGACAGCTGGTACTCCTCGCTCACGCTGCTCCTGATCGCCAGTGTGTTCCTGGCTGTCTACGCGGCGGTCGCGCATGCAAGGCTGCCGTGGGTGGTCGCGGCATCCCTCATGGCGGGGATGTCGGCGGGGGTGTTCTCGCTTTGCCGCGAGGAGACGGTGTGGATCGTGCCGACGGTGTTCGTGGTGGTCGCAGGTCTGCTGTTCTGTGTCGCCGTTCGGTGGTGGTTCCGCAAGCCACGAACCCAGATGCAAGGCAGCCGGGTGCTTCGCGGGCTCGGCCGATCGACTTTGGTCGCCGCCATCATCGGGATAGTGGGTGCCGCTGCGATCATGCGCGTCACCATGATGAACGAGCGGCAGTACGGCGTCGCCGTAACGAGCGACCTCGTCTACGGGAGTTACGCGCGCGCCTACGCGGACTGGCGCCGGGTGGCGGGCGGGGTCTCCACCCCTGACGATCCGATCACGCTGGCCCAGCGCGAGGCCGTCTACGCGGTCAGTCCGTTGGCGAGATCGCTGCGGCCCTATCTGGATCCTCCGGGGGGCTGCGTCATGCCGCGGGGCGGCGGGCTCGGGGTCGATCCCGGCCTTCCGCCGTGCGCGGTACCCGTGTGGAAGGGCATCCGCGAGGCGGCAGCGATACTCGGCTACTTCCGCACAGGATCGAGCTCACAACGATTCTTCCGGGAGCTCGACGCCCAGATCCAGGCCGGCTGCGACAGCGGGCAGCTCGGATGCACTCCCCGGCTCCCGACCCAGCTGCAGTCCCTGCAGCTGTTCTCATCCGGTCCGTTCCTCGACTTCATGCGGGACTGGGGCTCCAAGACGGTGACGTCGACCGGCTACTACGACCTACCGCCGGGTTACCGGAGTAGGCTCGCGCCGCCCGACGTGCGAACCGTGTTGGCCCAGGTCGTTCGCGGCATCCCGGCGACCCGTCCCGAGGCCGAGGATCAGGTGCGCACCTTCACGTCGAACGACTGGCCGTACCGCTTCCTCGCCGGCCTGTATGCAACACTGCTCCCCTGTCTCGTCGTCACGGCACTCGTTGGCCTGCTCATACCGATCGTGCGGCCGCGGTGGCCCCAGGCGGCACTGTCGGTTCTCTCGATCGCGTTGGCCGTCGGTGCCCTCAGCAGGCTGGCCTTCGTCGCCTTGTTGACCATCACCGAGTTCGAGACGAAGAACATCGAGGTGCGCTACCTGCTGCCTGCACATACGCTGCTCCTGGCCTTCGCGATCGTCGGCACGAGTCAGCTCGCCGACGGAGTGTGGACCGGTTTGCGCTCTCGGCGTGCCGCCGAACCGTCGGCGGCGGCACCCGACGCGGTCAAGGTGGCCAGCTGACACCGGGAACCCGCACCCTGCGAGCAGCCGGATCCTCAACTGTCCGCGTCAGGGTTCCCGCGGGTCCGGTGCGCATCGCGACCGCGCGGCTGTCCACCGAAGGCTCATGTGGCGGGAGAGCTCCCCCCGTGTCCCCTGATCAATGCGGGGCGTCGGGGTTCTCCGGCGCCGTCCGTCATCGAGGAAGGGGACTCCATGCGTCGCAGCATCCGAGCGTTGGTCCTCATCGGCGCTACCGCCCTGTTCGTACTCCCTGCCACAGCCGCCCTCGCCCACGGCGACGCCGACGCCGGTCCCGTGTCCGTCGTGATCGGGTTCGGCACCGAGCCCGCGTACGCGGGACTGCCCAACAGCGTCCAGGTCCTCCTGGAGCATGACGGCGAGCCGGTCACCGGCGCGGCAGACCTCACGGTCGACGTCACCTATGGCGACCAGACCGCCACCTTCGGACTCGAGCCTCATCCCGCGAGCAGCGGCGGCGCGGCGGGCGAATACCGGGCGTCGTTCGTGCCGTCGCAACCGGGTCCGTACACCTTCCACGTCATGGGCGACGTGCAGGGCGAGGCGATCGACATCGAGATGACGTCGGGGGCGGACACGTTCGTTGAGGTCCAGGCCACGACCGAAGCGTCCTTCCCTGCGGTCGACGCCCCTAGCGCAGAGGAACTCGCCGGTCGTCTGGGCACCGAATCGGAAAGGGTGACGGCCGCCATGGAGGTCGCCGCTGCGGCCTCGGACGACGCCGCAGCGGCTCGGCGAACGGCGATCATCGGGCTGGTCGTGGGCGCGATCGGCGTGATCGCCGGGATCGGGGGGCTCGCCACCTCGAGGCGGACGAGGATCTAGCGATGTTCGCGCATACGAGCGGGGCGGACGAAGGCCTGGGGGTCTCGATGCTGGTCGGCGCCCTGTGGCTCGGCTGGGTCGGGTGGCGGCGCTTGCGCCACCGAGGCTTCGAGCGGGTACCTCGCTGGGCGGCGGCAGGCTTCGTTCTCGCGGCACTGACACTTGCGGCGTCCTCGGCCGTCGTGCCGCGCGCCATCTTCGGTCCCGCCCCCGCAGCCCCGGGGCCTCGGATCGCATCACCGGCGACCCTCACCTTCCGCGAACCCGTGGACGGCGCGAGGATCGGGTCCGACGACCTGCGGGTGGTCCTGGACCTGCTGGGTGCCGAGGTGTCCGAAGGTGCGGCAGGGCCCGTCTCGCCCACCACGGGCCATCTGCACCTCACCGTGGACGGCACGCTGGTGTCGATGTCGTATGGGACGATCCAGACCGTGGATCTGCGCCCGTTCGGTCCGGGGATGCACACGATCGAGGCTGAGTTCGTGGCGATCGATCATCTGCCGTTCGGCCCACCCGTGGTGACCGCCGTGACGATCGACCGTGGGGCCCCGGCGTGAGACGAGGGGCGGCGGTGTTCGGGGTCGCCGCATGGATGACCGCGATGGGCGCCGGGAATGCCGCCGCACACGCAGGGTTCGTGTCATCCGATCCGACCGACGGGACCTCTCTCCGCGTCGCCCCGAGCGCGATCTCGATCGTCTTCACCGAAACACCCGACCTCGAGCTCTCCGACGTCGATCTGCTCGATGCGGGAGGCGCCGAGCGTTCGCTCGGCCTCCTCGAGGCGGTGCCTCCCCTCGGCGTCGCCGCCGCCGTGAAGGAGACGCTCCCCGACGGCGTCTACACGGTCTCGTGGCGCGTCGTGTCCACCGAGGATGGCCATGTGACGGCAGGTGCGTTCGCGTTCGCGGTCGGCGACGCCGCCGCTCCCACCAGCGCCGCGACCGAGGAGACGGTCACGCGTCCGACACCCGGATCGGTCGCCGCGAAGGTGGCCCTGTACGCGGGGATCGCGCTGCTCATCGCGTGCGCAACCGTAGGCCTCGGCGCGCTCCGGGGCCGTCCGGGCGGGCTGCAGGTGGTGGGCGTCACGGGCGGCGTGCTGGGGTTCGCGGGGGCGGCCGGGGTCCTCGTGGTGGAACGACGTGCGGTCGGCGTTCCGATGGCGGACCTGCTCGCATCCCCGACCGGGCGGCCCTACCTCTACCTGGTGATGGCCTCGCTGCTGGCCGCCGCCGCTGCCGTCGTGGCGGCGGCCAGACCGTCGTGGCGGAGACTCCTGTGGGGCGCGGGGGCGGCCGCTGCCCTGATGGCCTTCCTACGCGCCTCCAGCGGACATGCGGCCGCCACGACGCCCGCGCTTCCCCAAGAACTCCTGCAGTGGGTCCATATCGTGGCGGTGAGCGTCTGGACCGGCGGACTCGTGCTGCTGGTCATGGCCCTGCGCGACCCCGGTCCGGCGCCCGTCCCGGAGATCCGCCGGTATTCCAACCTGGCGCTCACGGCCGTCGTGATCGTGGTCCTCACGGGCCTCGCGCGGTCCTTCACGCAGATCGGGGGGCCGGCGGCCGCGCTCGACGCGCTCGGGACGGGGTACGGCACCGTGCTCGCGATCAAGGTCGCGCTGGCCGCGGGGCTGATCGGACTGGGGGCCGTGAACCGGCGCCGGTCCATCCCGCGCCTCGCCTCGGGCACCGGCCCGCTTCGCAAGATCGCACGGGCGGAGATCTCCGTGGCCCTGGGCATCGCCATCCTGACCGCGACGCTCACCGGGCTGAACCCCGCGGGAGCGGCGCCGGTGGCTCCCACAACGCCTGCGGTCCTCGGCGTGGCCGAGGGGACCGACTTCGCGCAGACGACACGCGTCCAACTCACGGCGACCCCGGGAACCCCCGGGACGAACGCCATCGAGGCCCGCATCACCGACCCCGGCACCGGCGAGACACTCACCCCCGACGGGGTCGTCGTTCGCTTCGCCTCGGTCGGTGTGCCGGATCTGCCGGCGGTCGAGGTCGCGCTCGAACGCGACGGGGAGGTCTGGAAGGGTCAGGGCCTGGCCCCTTCGCTCGCCGGCACCTGGATCGTCACGGCGAGGGTGCTCACCGGCGCCGACGCCGTCGACGTCGACATGACGTTGATCACACGCTCGGATGCGACAGGAGAGCCAACCGTCGGCTCGGCGGTCGTCACCGCCTCCTACCCCTCGGGCGTGTCGATCCAGCTCTCGCTCGAGGACGCGGAGGGGTCGGCCGCCTTCGTCCACGTGACGGCGCTGGCCCCCGACGGTTCCGAGGTGGCGGTAGCCAACGTCACCGTCGTCGCGACCCGCGGCGGTGAACGCCCGAGGTTGCTGGAGGCCGAGGTGGTGAGCACCGGCCATGCGATCGCACAGACCGACCTGGACGCCGGTACCTGGGACGTCGATGCCGTGATGCAGACGGCGGACGGGAGAACGTTCCAGGCCACGCTCGTCGATGTGCCGCTCGCCGCGTGAGCGAGGGGCTCAGTAGCAGGCGTCGAGCAACAGCGGGTAGGGGTTGATCGCCGTGCCGATCACGGAGTACCCGTAGAAGCTGGCCGGCCACCCTGCCGGGACGACGTTCGGATGGAACTCGAAATGGTTATGCGGGGTCGAGCCGCCCGCGAGGCCCGTGCTGCTCACGTAGCCGATCACGTCGCCCGCCTGCACCGGCCCAAGCTTCGCGATCGAGGAAAGGTGCGCGTTGTACGTGTAGCCGTAGGCCCCGTAGACCTGCACAGCGGTTCCGCCGATGCTGTTCGTCGCATCCACGGCCGTCCCGTCGAACGTGGCGAAGACCGAAGCCCCCTCGGGCGTCACGATGTCGACGCCCGCGTGCGGGTGGTAGCCGCCCACGTAGCGTGGGGCGCCGAACCCGTCACCGAACCCCCGGGGTGAAGGGACCGGGCACACCTCGAGGAGCCCCTCCCACTCGGGCGGCAGGGGCTTGCCGCTGTTCGGTGGCGGTTCGGGTTGGCGGGCCGCCAGTTCCTTCAGGTGTTGCTCGCGTTCGCGATCGAGGTGCTTGAACCGCTCGAGCGCGTCGGCGGTCTGAGCCTGGATCTGGTCACGGAGTTCCTGGACACGAGCCAGGTCCGCTTGGATCTGACCCTCCACCCCTTCGGCCGCGTCGAGGGCCCGCTCCCGGTCGGCCTCGAGCTCGTCCAGCCGGTCCTCATCGACCGAGAGCTGGTAGCCGAGCGAGGCGACATCCTGGGCGAGCGTGGCATCGGCGTTCGCCACCGCGTCGACGAACTCGAGCCGGTCCGACAGATCGACGAGTGATGCGGCATCGATGACGAAGCCGAGGTTCGAGGCCGGTCCGTCCATGAACGCCTCGGCGCTGCGCTCGTTCAGACGCGCGCGGAGCCGTTCGTACCGGGCGGTGTTGGTGGTGATCCGCTCGCGGACGCCCGCCAGCTCGGCCTTCACCTGTTCCACGAGCCCCTCGTTGCGGTCCACCTCGAACGCGGCGTCGGACAGACGCGCCTCGATCGTGCGGAGCTCGGCGTCCTTGGCCTCCAGATCGGCGAGGATGTCCTCGTACGAGGCCTTCGCTTGATCGACCTCGCCTTCCGTCGGCGGGTCCTGCGCAGCAGCGATCGGCCCGGACGCGGCGAGCGCGAGGAAAGCCACGATCGCCGCCAGCAGCCGGAGCGATATGGGGAAGGTTGGTTTCGTCCTCGTCATACGGTCGTCTCACCGTACCGGCTGGCAGGGGCGCCGACGACCGATACGGCCCCATCAGCCTGCCGGTCGGCCGGCGACGATGCAACCACCCGGGCAACTCAGCCTGTCCGGGCCACCATCTCCGGCTCCGCCATGGCCTGCCGCCATCCGTTGCGCTCCAAGAGGTCTCGCGCTATCTCGACCACCGCCGCCCCTCCGGCTGCCTCGGCCCCGAAGAGCGAGCCGACCCACCACGTGACCGCGGCGACCGGGTTCGGCACGGCGAACGCTCGCTCCGCGGACAGGGCGGCGATCGCGCGCTCTCGCGCCCGCTCGGGATCCTTCGCCGCGAGGGCGACGACAGCCTCGGCGGCGAGCACCACCGAGGCGATGCCGGCATCGCCCTCGGCCGCGCGGACCGATTGGTCGGCCAGGACGGCTTCGGCGCCGGGCACATCGCCGCGCGCCGTCAGCGTGTGGGCCAGTTCGGCAGCCGTCCACGCGATGAGGGACCGCTCGCGCAGGTCCTTGCACAGCGCGAGGGCCTCACGCAGGTCGCTCTCGGACTCCTCGAGGCGCCCCGCGACCCGCAGGATCGACCCGCGTTCGCCCAGCGCGCTCGCGAGTTCCCACCGAGCGCCGAGCTCGCGCAGAGCCTCGACCGCGGCATCGGCATGTGCTTGCGCGGCATCGAGGCGGAGGAGCCGCCGAAGGGATCCCGCCACCACCTGGTGCGCCGTGGCCGCGGAGAAGCCCTGGTCCGCATCCTCGGCGATGCCGAGTGCTTCCTCCGCCATCCCTAACGCGTCCTGCTCACTGCCCCGCTGCGACGTCACGGCAGCGAGCCCCGTCAGGGCCCGGGCCTCCGACCACGGATCGTGGTGCTCGTCCCCGCGCGCCGTCGCGAGCGACTCGCGGAACAGGCCCTCCGCCTCATCGAGCCGTCCACGCTGTAGCGGCATCCAGGCTGCCATGACCAGGGTGCGGGCCAGCGCATACGGCTCGCCCAGCCGGCGGGCGGCCTCCAGCGACCGCTCGAACAACGCGCGCGCCAGGTGATCATCCTCGCGCAGGGTCAGGGTGAGATCGGCGAGGAACCGCGCGGCGTGGGTCGACACGCGATCATCGTGATCGTCGGCCAAGGCCAGCGCGCGCCGCAGCAACTCCTCGGCGTCTTCGAACTCGCCCAACCAGTACCGGGCCTCCCCGAGCATCGAAACGATCCTGGCCTCCCGCGATCCCCACGAATCCTCTGGTCCCGCCAGCGCGAGGGCCCGCTCGTAGAGGTCGCCCGCCGCACGCGATTCGATGCGCCGGCGCGCGGTGTCGCCGGCCCGCGCGAGGGCGTCCACCGCCCGATCGGCGAGCGCTCGGTCGGTGGGGTTGAGGTCGAGCGCCGCGAGGGCGGCCTGCTCCAGATGGAACGCGATCGTCCGCGGGTACCGCTCGGCCGTCTCGGGTTGCGAGACTCGATTGGCCACGCGCAGGTGCAGCCGCTGGCGTTCTCTCTTGGCGAGGGATCCATAGGCGACGTCGCGAACCACATCGGAACGGAAGCTCCACACGTCGGCTCGGTCGAGGTCGGGAACGAGCAGTTCCTCTTCCCGAGCCTCAGCCAGCAGTTCCTTCCGTGGTTCGACGACCAACGCGAGCTCCTCGACGTCGAAGCGCCCGCGAGGGAACACGGAGGCACGGCGCACCAGCTCCCGGGCGCCGGCGCTCAGGTGGTCGATCCTCGACGCGATCACCGCGTGGACGGTGGCGGGCAACAGGTGGTCGCTCGCGCCGGGGCCCACAGGAGGAACGTTGCGCTCCTCTCCGAGCAGCATCCCCGTGATCTCGATGATGAACAGGGGGTTGCCGCCCGCGTGGGCGGCGACCCGCTCGGCATCCGCGGGTCCGAGGTCGCCGGACTCCTCCGCGAGTCGGACCGCGTCGACCGGCTCGAGCGCCTCCACCCAGAGCGTCACGGCGTCGGCGAGCCCGCCCGCCCAGTTCGGGCGGTCATCCAGGAGCGCCCAACGAGCGACCGCGACCACCAGGAGGGCCAGCCGCCTGGCTTCGCGCATGAGCTGTTCGAGCAGATCCAGCAAGAGAGGGTCGGCGCTGTGCAGGTCTTCGAAGACCATCACGACCGGGCTCTCCGCGCACAGACCGGTCACCATGCCCAGCACGCCCGCCCTGACCTCGGCGGCGTGGTAGCGGTTCTCTTCACTCCCCGCCTCGCCGAACCCCAGAGCCAGCCCCAGTCGTCGGGCGGTGCGCTCCACCTCATCGGGCTCGACCCAGGTGGCGGCGGCTGCGTGGAGCAGGTCGAGGGTCGCCTCCTCGGGCGCCGAGGGATCCCCGCCGATCTCGCGGTAGATCATCTGGGCGAGCGGCGCGAAGGCTGCCTCCTCGTCGAACGGGCTCGACCGTCCGACCATCCGCTTGGTCCCCTCGGGCAGGCGCGCGAGGAACTCCTCGGCCACGCGGCTCTTGCCGATGCCGGGCTCACCCAGGAGCGTGACCAGGTGGGCCCGCCCGCGAACCGCCACCCGTTCGAAGGTGTCCGCGAGCAGCGCGAGTTCACGCCTGCGGTTGACCATCGGGATGTTGCTCCGGTCCGCCGCGGAGGCGTGCAGGGACACCACCGGTCGGGCGAGCAACCCCGCGCCGACCCCCTTGCCCACCACCTCGACAGGTTCGCCGAACTCCACCTGCGTCCCGGCCAGCTGGACGGTCGTCGGCCCGGCCAGGATCTGACCGGGGGCGGCCGCCTGCTGCAGGCGTGCGCCGATGTTGACCTGGGCCCCGATCACGATGTTGCGGTCGGTCGCCGTGCCGACCGCGACCAGCCCGCTGTTCACGCCGATCCGCACCTGCATCGGGGCGGCGAGCCCGAGTGGGCGGCCGAGCCGCTCGGCCTGATCGCGCACCGCCAGCGCCGCCCTGACGGCCCGAACGGCGTCGTCGTCGTGCGCCACGGGCGTCCCGAAGACCCCCAGGACCGCATCGCCGATGAATCCCTCGGCCACCCCGCCCATCCACGCGATCTCCTCGCTCACCATGCCGTGGAAGGCGGCCAGGACCTCGCGGAGCCGTTCGAGGTCGAGCCCCGCGGCGAGTTCGGTGGATCCGGCCAGGTCGACGAAGACCACGGTCACGATCCGGCGCTCGGAGGCCTCGGGCACGGCCACCGGCGCACCGCAGTTGGGGCAGAAGTTCGCGCGCGCAGGCAGCGGTTCCCCGCACCTCGGGCACATCTCGGCGGTCATCGCGCCAGCATAGTGAGCGGACTCGACGCGCCCGGCGGGCGCCCTCAGTGGGCGTACTCGATGATCTGCACCGGGTTGTGGTCGGGGTCGCGGAACGTGGCGAAGCGTGCGAACCCCTCCACCTCGCCCACGAAGGCATCGAAGGCCACGCCGCGCGCCTCCAGGTCGGCACGGACGGCGTCCAGGTCCTCGACGCGCAGGACGACGGTCCCGCTGCCCGGCAGGTCGGCGTCACCGGCCGCCCCGTGCAGCGCGAACCGGATCGGACCCGCCTGCATCTCGGCCCACTCCCCTCCTGCACGGCGCGCGAGGGTGAGGCCGACGATCTCGGTGTAGAAGGCGACGGCCCGGTCCATGTCGCGGGTCCAGTAGTAGACGTGGTCGATGACACCGATCATGGACACGATGCTACCGGCCGTCCGGTACGGTTCGTCCGTGCGAACGGTCAGCGCGCTCCCTCGCCGGTTGGCGTGGATCGTCCTCGCCCTGGCGGCGATCGTCGTCTACGGGACCGTGGGGTACATCCTGCTCGAGGGGTGGAGCTTCACCGACGCCCTCTACATGACCCTCATCACGATGACGACGGTGGGGTTCCGGGAGGTGCGTCCGCTCGACACCGGGGGCAAGCTGTTCACGATCTCCGTGATCATGCTCGGTGTCGGCGTGGCGCTGGTGGGGATCTCGCTCGCCGCCGCGATCATCGCGCAGGAAGAGATCGGCGGCACGCGGAGGAGGAGGAAGATGGATCGCAAGATCGAAGCGCTGCACGGCCACTACATCGTCGCGGCCTACGGACGTGTGGGGCGTGCCGCGGTACGGGAGCTGAAGGCGGCGGGCGTTCCCTTCATCGTGGTGGATCCGGACGATGAGCTGCGCGAGCGCATGGACGCGGATGAGATCCCCTACCTCGTGGATGATCCGACGCTGGAGCCCGTCCTGCGAAGGGCCGGCGTCACGACGGCCCGCGCTCTGCTGAGCGCGGTGGACTCCGACGCGACCAACGTGTACATCACGCTCACGGCGAGGGCTCTGAACCCGCGGCTGTTCATCGTGGCCCGAGCCTCCGAGCCGGGATCGGCGGAGCGGCTCGAGCGGGCCGGCGCGGACCGCGTCGTCTCGCCATTCGTCAGCAGCGGGCAGCACATGGTGCGGATGGCCCTCGACCCCTCCTTGGTCGATCTCTTCGACGAAGGATCGAGCGGGAAGCTCTCGCTGGATATCGAGGAACGCACGATCGACGAAGGGTCTCCGCTCGCGGGGCGCACCGTCGCCGATGCTCCGGGGCCCGTGCTCGCCATCCGGCGGGACGACGGCGAGGTGCTCGCGACACCCGGCCCGACGACCCCGTTGCACTTGGGCGACCTGGTCCTGATGCTGCGCGATGACGAACGGGTCGGCTGAGTCTCAGCTCTGCCCGAGGATCTTCGCCTTCTGCGCCGCGAACTCCTCGTCGGACAAGACGCCGTCGGTGTGCAAGCGGGCGAGGCGCTCCAGTTCGCTGACCGTGCTGGGCGCAGCCGGCGGCGCTTGATCCCCCTGGTACATCCGCTTCTTGTTCTTCTCGCCCTGCTCGTAGATGGTCCGCTGCACGCCCTCGGGGTCACGCACGTCTTCGAAGACCTGGCGCCCTTGCTCGGACGCCGATTGGATGACGAGTGACCCGGCCCCCACCATGCGGTCGAACACACCCTGCTCGAAGCGGACGTCGTTGATGGCCTCCAGGGGGATCTCCATCGAGTACTTCGAGATCCATCCCGAGCGGTGGATGATCCGGTCGCTCGTGACGGCGAACAGCGAGGTCCACCAGTTCAGGAACCGGGGAAGGACATAAACCAGCTGCAGGACGAGGAACCCCGACCACCCCAGCCACCACTGGACGCTGTCAACCGTCCAGAGCCAGATCGCCGCGATCAGCCCGAGCACGCTCAGGAAGGCGGGCAAAAGGAGCGCGACCGGGTGCGGCCGTAGGTCCAGGACCAGTTCCTCCCCCTCGATGAGGAGCCGTTCGGGGAACGCCATGGCGCGATCGTAACGCAGCGACGGCGCCGCGGCGCTCAGCCGGTCACCAGATGCGTGATCTCACCGAACGCCACCCGGGCCTCGCCCGCATCGGTCGAGAGCTGCAAGCCGCCGAAGTCGTCGATACCGATCGCGCGGCCCCGCGTTCGCTCGCCGTCCACCGTCGTGGCCTCGACGAGCCGGCCGATCGTGGCCGAGATGGGGAGCCAGGCCCCGCGGGCTCGTTCCTCCCACGACGGCTCGTCGGCGGTGTAGGTCTCCTCGAAACGGACGAGGAACCCGCCGAGCAGGTCTCGCAAGGACGTGCCGTCCCCGATCCCTGCGGCGCCCTCGACGCCGGCCGGTGCCTGCAGGTTCACACCGATCCCGAGCACGACATGCGCGATCCGTCCGTCGCGAACCTCGGTCTCGGCCAAGATCCCGCCGACCTTGCGCTCGTCCAGGAGCAGATCGTTCGGCCACTTACAGGTGACGTGCCGGCCGGTGAGGTCGCGGATCGTATCGGCCATGGACGCTCCCGCCAGGAGCGAGAGCAGCCCCACACGGTTCGGCGCCAGCGCCGGTCGCAGGACCACCGAGAACAACAGGGCCTGGCCCGTGACGTCTTCCCAGGTGCGCCCCATCCGCCCCCGGCCGGCCGTCTGGTGCCCGGCGGCTACCAGGGTCCATTCGGGGGCACCGGCCGCCGCCATCTCCTGCGCCCCTGCGTTGGTGGAACCGGTAACCTCATCCGCACGCACGGGGGCCGCGACGTGGATCTGGGCGAGCGCCCACAGCAGATCGTCGCGGTGAAGCATCGGGCCTCCGAGCCGGCGGGTCTTCAGGAAGGCACGATACGCGAGTGGCGAAGAAGCCGAAGCTCCTGGTCGCGAACCGCGGCGAGATCGCCGTTCGCATCATCCGGACCGCCCGCGAGATGGGCATCCCGACCGTCGCCGTCTACTCCGATGCCGACCGCGACGCCCTGCACGTGGAGATGGCCGACGAGTCCTACCGGATCGGACCGGCCCTCGCGAGCGCCTCCTACCTGTCGATGGGTGCCATCGTCGAAGCGGCCCAGAAGGCGCGCGCCACGCTCGTGCATCCCGGGTACGGCTTCTTGGCCGAACGCGCGGCGTTCGCGCAGGCGGTCGCGGACGCGGGCATCGGGTTCGTCGGGCCCTCGCCCGAGGCGATCGAGCAGATGGGC
Source organism: Actinomycetota bacterium (assembly GCA_046716145.1). Classification (GTDB taxonomy): domain Bacteria; phylum Actinomycetota; class UBA4738; order UBA4738; family HRBIN12; genus AC-51. Next base: position 8,133 of record JBKJXU010000130.1, on the reverse strand, counting down.
GACAAGTCCGCAGCGCGCACGATCGCGGACACCGCGGGGATGCCGATCGTGCCGGGAACCCCCGAGCCCGTCGACATCGATGCTGCGAAGAAGGCCGCGCCGCGGATCGGGTACCCACTGCTCGTGAAGGCCTCGTTCGGCGGCGGGGGCAAGGGCATGCACGTCGTCCGCGACGCCGAGCACCTGGAGGAGGCGCTGAAGCGGGCGGCTCGCGAGGCGCAGTCCTACTTCGGGCGACCCGAGGTCTTCCTGGAGCGCTACGTGGATCACGCACACCACGTGGAAGCGCAGATCGTCGCCGACACTCACGGGAACGTCCTGTTCCTCGGCGAGCGCGACTGCTCGGTCCAGCGCCGTCACCAGAAGCTCATCGAGGAGACCCCTTCGCCGCTGTTCGACGAACGGCTCCGCGAACGCTTCGCCGAGGCGGCCGTGTCCCTGGTGCGTGCGTCGGGCTACGTCAACGCGGGGACGATCGAATGCATCCTGGATGAAGACGGGTCCTTCTACTTCTTGGAGATGAACACGCGGCTCCAGGTCGAGCACACGGTCACCGAGATGGTCACGGGCCTCGACATCGTTGCGCTGCAACTGCGGGTGGCGATGGGCGAGTCGCTCGCGGGGCTGGAACCCGAACCACGCGGGGCAGCGATCCAATGCCGCATCAACGCGGAGGACCCCGGGCGCAACTTCCTGCCTGGGCCCGGGCGCATCACCCGCTACGCGGAGCCCGGCGGTCCGTTCGTGCGCGTGGACTCCTCGGTGAGAGCCGGCCGCGAGATCCCCGGGGACTACGACTCGATGTTCGCAAAGCTCGTCGTCAGCGGGGCCGACCGCGAGCAGGCCCGCGCACGGATGCTGCGCGCCTTGGACGAGTTCGTGATCGAGGGTGTGCCCACCACGATCCCGGTGCATCGCTGGGTCCTGCAGCAGGAAGCGTTCATCACCGGCCAGCACACGACGACCTGGCTCGAGCGCGCCCTGGCGGATGCGCACCTCCCCGCGCAGACCGACATCCAGGCGGCGCCGGGTGCGCCGCGAGGTGCCCGGCCCACCGACATCCTCGTGGAGGTCGACGGCCGGCGGGTGCCGGTCCGCGTGTTCGACGAGCGACGCGACGCCGCCCCGAAGGCGCCCTCCTCCCACGGCGGACACCATGGCGAGCACGTCCATGGCGAGATCCGTGCCCCGATGCAGGGGACGATCTTGAAGGTCCTCGTCGAGAAGGGTCAGGAGGTCCGCGCCGGCGACGTGGTCTGCATCCTGGAGGCGATGAAGATGGAGAACCACATCGCAACCACGCGCGAGGGCGAGGTTACGGACCTCCTGATCCGTCCCGGTCAGGTCGTGGAGACCGGCGCCGTGCTCGCGATCATCGACTGAGCAGGTCTTTCTCGCTCAGGAACGCGGTCACGGCCGCCAGGTAGTCATCCGGTTCCTCGACGAACGACATGTGCCCGGCGTGCTCGAAGACGTGCAGGGTCGCGCCGGGGATGAGCGTGGCCATGTGCTCACTGGCCGCGGCAGGACAGGCACGGTCGTGGCGGCCGGCCAGCAGCAGCACCGGATGCGGCACATCGAGCAGCCGGTCCTCGAGGTCGATGCCGCCGTACTCGCTCGCGGCGAAATGCCGCAGGACATCGGGCGCGCCGACCATCCCCTGGGAGCGGTCGACGTACTCGTCGATGCGAGGGTCGGACGGATCGGCGAAGTGGAACGGCAGCTGATCGGTGATCAGTTCCACGACCTCCTCGGGCGTGCGGACCTCGGTCTCGCTCGCCCACGAATCTGCCACGCGCTCGCGGAGCGCCGCTGGCTCGAACGCGGCGAGCTCTTGCTCGATCCCTTCGAGCCAGCGCGTGCTCGGGACCCCGCTGGACCCGATCGTCGCCGCCGCGATGCCTGGGTAGTCCACCGCGTTCTGCAGCGCGACGAAGGCTCCGTAGGAGTGGCCGTAGACCACGTAGCGATCCAGACCCATCGCGAGCGCGAGCATGATGATGTCCTGCGCGTGCCGCTCGAGCGTCCACGTCGCCGGGTCCGAAGGCCCGGACATCCCATGCGCGCGCAGATCGAGCATCAGGAGCCGGACGCCCCGCTCGGTGAGCGGATCGAGGTAGTCCCCGAACTCGTGGTGGTCGAGCCCCGGCCCCCCATGGATCACGAACATGGGCAGACCGTCCTCGGGACCACGCTCGACGACCCAGAGCTCCGAGTCGTCGATCCGGACGAGCCGGCCGTCGCAGGTCATCCGGCGGGCGCGCCCCAGGTCTCACGACCGGTGATGCGGAAGCCGGCGTGCGCCTTGTACCTGCTGTTGATGGAGATCAGCAGGGCTGTGAGCGTCTCGGCGATGCGAGCCATCTGCAGCCCGCCGCAGTCGACCCACCGCATGCCGGGGATGTCCTCGATGAGCGAGCCGACCATCGACTTCGCATCGGCGTCATCTCCCATCACGAGTGCGTCGGAGTGAAGTGGTTCCTCCACCCGGTGAAGGGCTTCGGCGGCCACGGTATGGAAGGCGGCGACCAGTCGGACGTGCTTGGGCAGGAGCGTCTTCGCGAACTCCGCCGCCGAGCCGTGCCAGGGCCTGATGGCGTGGCTCGCACGTCCCCCCACGGCCGACATCAGCGGGCTGGTGCAATCGCAGACGACGGCGCCCTCGGGCAACGAGCCGGCGATCGCGTCGTAGATCATCGCCACCCCAGAGAACGGGACCGTGACGAACACGACGTCCTTGCCGGCCACGGACTCGGCGTTGACCGCACCCTCCACGGGCGCGTCTGCGCCCAGGATCGACTTCGCCTCGGCGACGCTCGCTTCGGCCTTCTCCTGGGCGCGAGAGCCGATCGTCACGTGATGCCCCGCTCTCGCGAGGCGGAGCGCGAGCCCGAACCCCTCCTCGCCCGTACCCCCCACGATCGCGACGTCCATGACCGCAGCCTAGCGCCGACGGCTAGCCTGAGCCGCCCGCATGGACACGCTCACGTCGATCACCGAACTCCTCGTGGGCCTGGCGTGCCTCGGGCTGGCGATCGCTACGTGGCGCCGCCCTGGCCGTAGGCGTCTGCTCGCCGGCGTGCTCGCCGTCGCCGGAGCGGCCGCCGTGGCGAACGCCGTGTGGTCGCTCGCTGGCTGAGCGTCCGCGCCCTAGACTCGCGACCACATGGCCTCCTGTCCTGCGTGCGGCGCCGAGAACCCCGACGGCGCACGGTTCTGCAACGCGTGCGGTGCGGGGATCCCCGAGGCCGGCGCGGCGGCCGAGGTCCGCAAGACGGTCACCGTCATCTTCTGCGACGTGACGGGCTCGACGGCGCTGGGCGAACGCCTGGACCCGGAGGCGCTCCGTCGCGTGATGACGCGCTACTTCGCCACGATGACGAAGGCCATCGAGCGCCACGGTGGAACCGTCGAAAAGTTCATCGGGGACGCCGTCATGGCGGTGTTCGGGATCCCGACGACCCACGAGGACGACGCGACCCGGGCGGTCCGCGCAGCCGACGACATGCGCGAAGCGCTCCGCCTTCTCAACAAGGAGCTGGAACGCGACCACGGGACCACGCTCGCCTGCAGGGTCGGCGTGAATACCGGCGAGGTGGTGGCCGGGGACGCGAGCGTGCGCCAAGCGCTCGTCACGGGCGACGCGGTCAACGTCGCCGCCCGGCTGGAGCAAGCGGCCCCGCCTGGCGAAGTCCTGATCGCCGAGGCCACGTGGCGGCTGGTGCGCGACGCAGCGGTCACGGAGCCTGTTGCACCGATCGAGGCGAAGGGCAAGAGTGAGCCGCTCCGGGCCTATCGGCTCATCGCGATCAACCAAGGCGCGGCCGGGGTCGCCCGCCGGTTGGACTCGCCGCTCGTCGGCCGGGAGCGGCCCCTCGCGCAGCTGGCCCAGGCCTTCGGCGAGGCCGAGGCCGATCGCGTGTGCCATCTGTTCACGGTGCTGGGGCCGTCCGGCGTGGGCAAGTCGCGCTTCGTCCAGGAAGCGCTCGAGCGCTTCGGCGGCCGCGCGGGGGTGCTCCGCGGCCGATGCCTCTCCTACGGCGAGGGGATCACGTACTGGCCGCTCGCGGAGGCGATCCATGACGCCCTCGGCGCGGGGGTCGAGCCGACTCCAGCCGCGGTCGAGGCGCTGATGCCCGCGGACGCCAACACCGCCGAGGTCGCGGCGCGGATCGCGCAACTCGCCGGGGACGACCAGGACCTGCAGATCGCGGCCGAGGAGATCGGCTGGGCTGTCCGCCGGTTCCTGGAGGGTCTGGCGCAGCAGCGCCCGCTGATCCTCGTGTTCGACGATCTGCATTGGGCCGAGCCCGGGCTCCTAGACCTGATCGACCAGATCACCGACTGGAGCCGCGACGCGCCGATCCTGGTGATCGCGATGGCACGGCCCGACTTGCTCGACCTCCGGCCGGGCTGGGGCGGCGGCAAGCTCCACGCCAGCACGGTGGCACTGGAACCGCTGTCGGCCGAGGAGTCCTCATCCCTGATCGCGAACCTCCTGGCAGGCGGCCAGATCGACGACGCCGCGCGTGCCAAGATCTTGACCGCATCCGAAGGCAACCCGCTCTTCCTGGAAGAGACGTTGGCCATGCTGGTGGACGACGGACTGCTCCGACATGAGGAGGACCGGTGGGTCGCCACGGGCGACCTTTCGGCCGTCGCCGTGCCTCCGACGATCCACGCCCTACTGGAGGCTCGCCTGGATCGGCTCGGCCCAGCCGAGCGGGCCGCGCTCGGGCGTGCCGCCGTCGTGGGGCAGATCTTCTACCTCGGTGCCGTCCGCGACCTTGCCCCCGAGAGCGAGCGGGATGGAACCGCTGCGTCGCTGCAGCATCTGCTCCGCCGCGACCTCATCCGCCCCGATCGCACCGACCTCCCCGGCGAGGAGGCCTTCCGCTTCCACCACGGACTCCTGCGCGATTCCGCGTACACGATGCTGCCGAAGGAAACCCGGGCCGACCTCCATGAACGGCTCGCCGAGTGGCTCGACGAACGCTTGGTCGCGACGGAGGCGGACGAGTTCGTCGGGTACCACCTCGAGCAGGCCCACGCATACCGCGCAGAGCTCGGGTCCGGCGGCGACGGAACCCTCTCCCTGAAGGCGGCCGAGCGGCTCTCCTCCGCGGCGGTGCGCGCCGAACGTCGCGGTGACATCACGGCGGCGGCAGGGCTCTATCAGCGCGCAGCGGCCTTGCGAGAACCCTCCGACCCCACACGTGTCCGCGACCTCGTCGGGGCAGGGTGGGCGCTCGTCGATCGCGAGCGGGGGAAGGAAGCCCTCGACGCGTTCGAGCAGGCCGAGGCGGCGGCGTCGGCGAGCGGCGACCCCGCACTCGTGGCCAACGCCGAGCTCGGGGCGACGTTCGTACGGGGCCTCATCGATCCCGAAGGAGGTACGGACGCGCTCCGGGACTCGCTCGAGTGGATCATCCCGACGCTCGAGGCCGCCGGCGACGATGGCGGACTCACACGGGCCCTCCTGTGTCGCGGCCAGGTCGGGTGGATGATGTGCCGGTACTCGGATGCGCGTGAAGCCGCGGGGCAAGCCTTGGTTCGCGCCCGCGCCGCAGGCAACATCACGCTCGTCCGACAGGCCACCGCCACGCGAGGGGCCGCGGGATACTTCGGTAGGACCACGACGGAGGAGATGCGCCTCGATAGTGATGATCTCGAGGCGCTCGCGGCCACCAACCCGTCGCTCCGACCCGAGGCGCTCCAGAACAAAGCCATGGTCCTCGGCTTGGTAGGCGCCGTCGACGAGGCTCGCACCCTGTACGACCAAGCCTTCGCGCTCGCGACCGAACTGTACGGTTCCGTCGGCGGGGCCAAGGAGGGCCGGTCGAACTTCGAATCGATGGCCGGCGATCTCGATGCCGCGGAGATGTGGATCCGCCTGCACCACGATGAGCTCATCGAGAAAGGCTTGGTCGGGTACTCCTCCACGGCAGCGGGCGAGTGGGCCCTGATCCTGTACCTCCAAGGCCGTTTCGACGAGGCTCGTCGGCTCGCGGACGCGTGCCGGACCACGTCGGCCAGCGATGACGCGATCAACCAGGTGCTCTGGCGGCAGGTGATGGCGCTGCTGGAGGCCCACGGAGGCAGGTTCGACGAGGCCGAGCGGCTCATCCGCGAGATGGAGCCCTGGATCGACGCCACCGAAATGCTGATCGAACACGTCAAGGCGGCGCTCGCCGAGGCAGAGGTATGGCGCATGGCGGGTCGCCCCGCGGACCAGCGTTCGGCGCTGGAACGAGCAAGGGCGATCGCCGACCGCAAGGGCGCGAAGATCCTGGTCGATCGCGCCGACACGCTCCTGGCTGAGATGGATGCGGCTCAGTAGCCCGGGTGGTGCTCCCCGAACACGCCGCGGAGCACGTCGGAGACCTCGCCGAGCGTGGCGCGGGCCTTGAGCGCCACCTTCATCGGGGGCAGGAGGTTCGCGCTCCCTCGCGCCGTCTCCTCCACGATGTGGAGCGCGGCGTCGACCACCGCTTGATCGCGCGAGGCCCGCAACGTCTGCGATCGCTCGACCTGCCGCTGCACCTCGTCCTCGCCGATCCGCTGCAGGTCGAGGTGGTGCTCCTCCTCCACTTGGAATGCGTTGACCCCGACGACCACGCGGGAGCCGTCCTCGATCCCGCGTTGGATCGCGAACGCCGCCTCGTGGATCTCGTCCTGGTAGAAGCCTTGTTCGATGGCGGCCACGGCGCCGCCCATCGCGTCGATCCGCGCGATCAAGGCGCTCGCGAGCGCCTCGAGCTCGTCGGTCAGTGCCTCGACGTAGTACGAACCGCCGAGCGGGTCGGCGACGCTCGCGACCCCGGTCTCGTACCCGATCACCTGCTGGGTTCGGAGCGCGATCTTCGCTGAACGCTCGGTGGGGAGCGCGAGCGCCTCGTCGAACGAGTTCGTGTGCAGCGACTGCGTGCCCCCGAAGACCGCCGAGAGCGCCTCGAGCGTGGTCCGCACGATGTTGTTCTCCGGCTGCTGTGCCGTGAGCGTGGCCCCTCCGGTCTGCGTGTGGAACCGCAGCGCCTGGGACCTCGGGTCCTTGGCCCCGAAGCGCTCCGTCATGATCCTCGCCCACATCCGCCGGGCGGCGCGGAACTTCGCCACCTCCTCGAAGAAGTGCATGTGGCACGCGAAGAAGAACGACAGGCGCGGCGCGAACTCGTCGACGGCGAGGCCGGCGTCGATCGCCGCCTGGACGTAGGCGATCCCGTTGGCCAGCGTGAAGGCGATCTCCTGCGCGGCGGTCGACCCGGCCTCGCGCATGTGGTAGCCGCTGATCGAGATCGTGTTCCAGTTCGGGATCTTCTCGCCGCAGTAGGCGAACAGGTCGGTGATCAACCGCATCGAAGGCTTCGGCGGGTAGATGTAGGTCCCGCGTGCCGCGTACTCCTTGAGCAAGTCGTTCTGGACCGTGCCCTGCAAAGCGTCGGCGGCGATGCCGCGCTCCTCGGCGACGAGTACGTAGAGCAGCAGAAGGATCGGCGCGGTGGCGTTGATCGTCATCGAGGTCGAGACCTTCTCGAGCGGGATCTCGGCGAAGAGCCGGTGCATGTCCTCGATCGAGTCGATGGCGACCCCGGTCTTGCCGACCTCGCCCTCGGCGCGCGGATGATCGGAGTCATACCCCATCTGCGTGGGCAGGTCGAAGGCGGTGGACAGGCCGGTCTGGCCGTGCTCGAGGAGGTAGCGGAACCGCCGGTTCGTGTCGTCGGCGGTCCCCATCCCCGCGTACTGGCGCATCGTCCAGAGGCGCGAGCGGTACATCGAGGGATACGGGCCCCGGGTGAACGGGGAAGCGCCCGGCGAGCCCAGCGCGGCGTCGGGATCGAAGGAAGGGTCGGGCCCGTAGACGGGCTCCAGTTCGACCCCTGAGTCGGTCCGCCGCACCTCGTCGCTCATGAGATGTCGGTCAGGAACCTGGGTTCGGCGAACACCCGGCGCAGCATCGGCTCGAACTCCTCGATCGACATCGTCTCGTAGTCCGGATCGAAGCTCGCTTGGTCGTACCGCTCGCAGAACTCCTCGGTCATCGCGTAGTTCGGGTGGTCGCGCCAGCGGTCGCGCGCGTCGCGGTCCTGGCCCGTGTGGTTGCCGTAGTGATAGAGCTGGAACGCGCCGTGG